>NZ_MCIG01000114.1 GCF_001705035.1 Curtobacterium sp. UCD-KPL2560
TCGTGTTCCTCGTCGCGTTCGTGCTCATCGAGCTGCGCGTCGCCGCGCCGCTGCTGCCGCTGCGCGTCGTGCTCGACCGGAACCGCGGCGGCGCCCTCGTCGTCCAGACCTGCGCCGGTGCGCGGCACGGTCTTGACGAGCACGGGGATGACCGCTCCGATGGCGAGCGCGAGCGGCAGTGTCGCGACGCCGGAGACGAGCGGCGCGAAGCCGAGGACCTGCTGCAGGTGGAAGGTCACGTAGAGCGTCACGGTCGCCATCACCACGGCTGCGCCGAGGAACACCCGGCGGTGCGTGGTCGGCGACCTGCGCACCGGGCGCACCACGGGCCTCCAGGCCGTCACCGCGGTCGCGTCCTGCCGCGATCCTGTCGCGTGGGACGCGGACCCGATCCGCTGGCCGACCGACGGCTCGGCCGCGGGCCGCCGTCAGGGCAGGATCGCGTCGACGTACCCGCCGTCCGCGCGGACCGCACCGCCCGTCGTCGCCGAGGCCAGCGGCGACGCGAGGTACGTCACCATGTGCGCCACCTCCTCCGGCTCGAGCAGACGCTCGACCAGCGACTGCGGACGGTGCTGCCGCATGAACTGCCGCTGCGCCTCGTCCCAGGGCAGGTCCTCGCCGACCATCTCGGCGACGAAGTCCTCGACGCCGCCCGTGTGCGTCGGGCCCGCGAGCACGGTGTTGACGGTGACGCCGGACCCCTTGACGGCCTTCGCGAAACCGCGGGACACCGCGAGCAGCGCGGTCTTCGTCATGCCGTAGTGGATCATCTCGGCGGGGGTCACGACCGCCGAGTCGCTCGCGATCGAGACCACGCGGCCCCACCCCTGCTCGGTCATGCCCGGCAGGTAGGCGCGCATCAGCCGGACCGCCGCGAGGACGTTCACCTCGAAGTAGCGTCGCCACTCGTCGTCGGTGATCGCGAAGGGGTCCTCGCTGCCGAAGATGCCGAGGTTGTTCACGAGCACGTCCAGGCGCGGGAACCGGTCGAGGACCGTGGCGGCGCCCTCGGCGGTGGCCAGGTCGGCGGCGACGCCGTGCACCTGCGCTCCCGGCACCTGCTCGCGCACGGCGTCGACCGCCTGCGTGACGCGGTCCTCGCTCCGTCCGTTCACGACCACGGTCGCGCCGGCCCGGGCGAGGTCGACGGCGATGGCGAGACCGATCCCCTGCGTGGAGCCGGTCACGAGGGCGGTGCGGTGGTCGAGGTCGATGCTGGTCATGTCCAGCACGGTAGCCGCCGGGCGGACGGGATGGTCCACTGCGTAGGCTGTGGGCAACACCTGTCGTTCAGGACGACGGGAACCCGCAGGCAAGTCGAAGGAGAACGCCGATGCGCGCCGTGATGTTCGAGCAGTACCAGACCTTCCCGTCCCTCACCGAGGTCGAGAAGCCGGTCCCCGGTCCCGGGGAGGTGCTGCTCAAGGTCGCCGGAGCCGGCGCGTGCCACTCCGACGTCGCCGTGTACCGCGAGTTCCGCGAGGGCCAGCCCGGTGCGCAGGCACCCGGCTTCGTGCTCGGCCACGAGAGCTCCGGCTGGGTGGAGGCCGTCGGCGAGGGCGTCACCGGGTTCACCCCCGGGGAGGCCCACCTCGTCTACGGCCCCGTCGGCTGCGGGCACTGCTCGTACTGCTCGAAGGGGCAGGACACCTACTGCGAGAACGCCGCGACCAACCCCTACGCCGCGATCGGCCTCGGGCGCGACGGCGGCATGGCGGAGTACGTCACCGTGCCGGCGCGGAACCTCGTCCCGCTCGGGGACGCCGACCCCGTCGCCGCGGCACCCCTCGCCGACGCGGCACTCACGCCGTACCACGCGATCAAGGGCGCCCTCCCGGCCCTCGCCGGCGGCGGCAAGTACGCCCTGGTCGTCGGGCTCGGCGGCCTGGGCCAGATCGCGGTGCAGATCCTCACCGCGCTCACGGGCGCCACCGTCATCGCGACCGACGCCAAGCCGGAGGCGATGGAGCGCGCAGCAGCGCGTGGCGCGCTCACCGTGCCCGCCGGTCCGGACCAGGCAGCGGCCATCCGCGAGCTCACCGGGGGCAAGGGCGTCGACGCGGCCTTCGACTTCGTCGGGGTCACGCCCACCATCGCCACGGCACAGGCCTCGATGGCGATCGGCGGTCGCCTGGTCGTCGTGGGCATCGCGGGCGGGACCGTCGAGTGGAACTTCTTCTCGACGCCGTACGAGTCGACGATCACGAACACCTACTGGGGCACGATCGAGGACCTGCACGATGTCGTCGCCATGTACCGCGCCGGCCAGATCGAGCCGGACGTCGAGCGGTTCTCGCTCGACGACGCGCTCGAGGCGTACCGGAAGCTCGAAACCGGGGAACTCTCCGGGCGCGCGGTCGTCGTCCCCACGATGTGACGGGGTAGGCCGACCCCGGCGTTCCGGGGTCGGCCCGTGGATGTGCGTCCGTCCGGGCGGCGGTCAGCCGTTCCAGGCGTTGCCCGTCAGCCGTTCCAGGCTTCGCGGACCGCCTCGGCCAGCCGTACCCGGGCGTCGTCGTCGGTGGCGACCGCTCGCGGCCGGTCGATGGTGAGCCTGCCGTCGCGGAGCCTGAGCTGCGCGGTCTGCAGCTGGAGCTGACCGGCGATGCCGACCTGCACCGTGGTGCCGTCGGGGAGCACCGGCCGCACCGCCTGTACGAACGCGGGGACGTCGTCGATGCGCTGCAGGGTCGCGGAGATCGACGCGTTCGTGGTGGTCGTCGGACTCGTCGGCGTCGACGGGGACGGGCCGTCCGACGGGTCCGCGCCGAAGAAGGACGCCCGCGCGGGCAGGAAGGCGGTGAGGCTCCGGGCGACCGCCGCGGACGCACCGAGGCGATCGGCGGAGCCCTGCACGAGGAGCCCTTGGTGGTCCCCTGCGGCCGCCGCTGCCGACGACCCGACCGACAGCGTCCGCACGGGTGCGACCGGCGACGCCGCGGCGAGCGCCTCGGCCGCCACGAGCGCCGTGTCGACGTCGGCGGCGGTGACGGTGACCCCGGTGCGGGTGAGCTCGACCGCGGTGACCCCGGGACGTGCCGCAACACGGGCGAGCCGATCGGCCTCGGCGTACGTCCCGGCGTCCGGTCGTTCGTCGACGTCGTCACCCGGGTCGCGCTTCGTGACGACCCCGCCGTCCACGATCGCCGCGGCGTCCGGCGCTGCCCGCTCCAGCACGGCGGTCACGTCGGGCACGTCGGCCAGGTCCGCGATGTGGACGTGCACGAGTCCCCGGCGGACGGTGGCAGCGGTCAGCCGGTGCGCAGCGGCCACCTGTCCGAGGGCTGCGACCTCGGTCGCGGGATCGCCCGCCGAGTCCGTGATGGACCAGTCCGGTTCCCGCCGTCCGGTGGTGTCACGTGCCGGGTCGTTCCAGGCGCTCGCGGTCGCGGTGACGTCGTCCCACCCGGACCCGTCGGCGGCCGCCCGCACCGCCGTCCACCCGGTGACGAGGTCGGCGGGGTCCGCCACCTGCAGGTCGAGTGAGCGGACCTCGCCACGGACGGACAGCACCGCGCCGAGCCAGCGGTCGTCACCACGGAGCCCGTCCACGACCTCGAGCACCCGCGCGTTCGCCGGCTTCGTCGGTTGAACGGTGAAGACGAAGCCGTCCGCCTCGACGTCGGCGGAGTAGGTGACGCTGCCGCGGTGGTCGGCGATCCACTGTCGGACGGCGTCGGTGACCCGCTGCAGTCGGTCGTCCGACAGGCCGTCGTCGGTGACGACCGTCGCGGTCGTGGTCCCGGCGAACGGTAGATCGTTCGAGCCGTCCGCACGGACCGTCGCGACACCGTCGATCCGCGCGAGCTCGTCGCGGGCGGCGTCGGCACCGGCCGAGCCAGCGTCGACGTGGCCCGTGCAGCTCGTGAGCAGGAGCGTGGCAGCGGCGAGCAGTGCGGCGACCGCAGTCGTCCGGGTGGTGGTCGAGCGCACGGAGCCTCCGTCGGGGCGTGCCGCCGACGACGGCTCAGTCATGGACGTAGCGGTAGGTCGGCTCCGGTCGATCGAGACTGCCGACCCAGAACCCGAGTACAGCACCCTCGCGGTACCCCGTGCTGACGCGGCGGTCGTCGGTGGCCAGCCGGACCGCGTGCGGATCCCCGTCGGCGAGACGCCACGTCCCGGTGAACGACACCGGCGCGGAGCGGTCGGCACACTCCGGGAGGCCCGACCACGGGGCGTCGACGTCGCAGGCGATGTCGTACGGCATGTCCACCACCGCGAGGGAGCCGTCCTCGTGCAGCACCATCCGGCTCGACGGGTCCGAGGACAGTGTCCACGAACCGACCGGGTCGACCGGTGGCGTCGTGGACACGGACGAGCAGCCGGTCGTCGCTGCGAGGGTCACCGCGGCGAGCACCGCGGCCACCGGCAGTCGGTCGTGCATCGTGCCCCCTCCCCCTGTGCACCGCTGCGAGCCGGACGGTCGCGTCCCCCGTAGCCCCTTCGTCCAGCCAACCAGATCGACGGCACACAGTGCTCACGGCAGAAAGCCACGAGTGTGTCGAGCCGTCCACGCGGGTCCGCCCGACCTTGACCCGAGATGGAGCCGTCGTTCCCTGTGCGGCGGGATCGGTCCGACCGCATTCCCACCTCTTGCACGCGAGGTACGGGACTTGGTGGGGACAGGAACGACACCTGGACAAGCGACGGCACCAGCGGCGACTTCGCCCCTCGCCACCAGCGCCCCGCAAGCGCTCAGCCGCAGAGCACGCTCATGACGAGTTCGATCGGGATACCCGCAGCGTCTGCGAGCTTGTGCGCAGAAAGATGCGCGCCAGCGAGCCGGATGGCTTCGTTGCGAAGTTCGAGAATCTCTGCGTGGTCTTGTCCTGCGATGAAGTTCGCTATGCGGTGCAAGGCTCCGACGGTTGCCGCCAGCGCAGGGCCGTCATCCGGAGCGAGGGATGGTGGCATCGGTCAAGCGTGGGGGTTTCGAGTCAGCGTCGCGACGAACAGCCCCCGGGTCGCCCTCCGCAGCAGCAACATGGGGCCGACGACCACGACGATGTGCGCAATGGCGAACGGCGTCGCTCCGGTGCTCTGCGACTGCGCCGGAGCGCCGGCAGGATACGCAGACGGGAAGCGGAAGGCGAGGCTGAATCTCAGTAGCGCCGTGCGGCCCTGTCCGTTTCGACTCGTGGTAGGTCCTGACACGTTCCCCCTCGTCAGCGAATCTGCCGTCGGCAGGCAGAGCGACCTCAACCTAACTTCTCTAGAACCACTTGTCTACGGCCCAGAGGTTGACGCGGTCTCCTGCGGCTCGGCCGAATACTCGCTCTGCACGGGGATCTCCCGCCGAGCGAACAGGAGTTTCAGATGGCTTTGACCAAACGTTGGGGGCGCTTTGAAGCGACGGCAGCAACGATGTGCACCGTCGTCGGCCTGACGCTCGTTCCCGCTGTATCAGCCTCCGCGACGAGCGATGATGCCGCGATCACAGCTCACATGAGCGACTGGTACGCCGCGCGCGGCGTCCCAGAGGCAACCTACGGCCCGCTCATCGACCGGTTCCTCGATGGCGGGATGATGGATTCGATGCGCGAAGGCCAGTCTCCGGCCTCGGTGAAGGTCCTCCAACGCGACGGATTCACGGTGACGCAGTACGTCTTCGCGGACGGTTCGATCTCCGAAACGGAGATGCAGAACCCGAACGCCGGTGGCGGGGCCGGCATCTCCCGACGAGCCGTGACCCCGCAGTCGGTGGGTCAGTGCGCGAGCACCACACCGAGTCACTACGACACTCGGTACAACAACTGTGTCGTCGCCGCGGACAACAGCTTCTTGCAAGTCGCCTTCCATGCCACGTACGACATCGTGCAGGGAGACAACAACGATCTGATCAACGAAGGGGACTGCTGCAGGTTCGGTTGACTCCTGAGAGGTAGGGGCATTGGCTCCTGCTGGAAGGATGTGCGCCATGGTGAAGGCGTATCCGGAAGAGTTCCGCCGTGACGTGATCGCGGTCGCCCGGAAGGGCGAGACGTCAGTGCGGCAGGTCGCGAAGGACTTCGGCGTCTCCGAGTCCTGCCTGGCCCGCTGGTTGCGCCTCGCGGACCGTGACGACGGCATCGGGGTCGCAGAGCCGCCGTCGCTGAAAGCGGTGGAGCAAGCCGAGCTGCGGGAGGCGCAGAAACGGATCCGGCTGC
>NZ_MCIG01000115.1 GCF_001705035.1 Curtobacterium sp. UCD-KPL2560
CTGCTCTCCGAACCCCCGGCGCCGGTGTCCCCCACCGCGTCCGCGCAGCCCGCCAGCGCGGGTGTTGCACGGTTCACAGGGCGCACTCCTCGGGCTCCGTCCGTGGTGGGAATTCCTGTGAAGTTATGCGTTCGTTCACAGGGGCCGCAGTCGGCACTTCGGGGGACTGACCCTTGTTCGGGGGTACAGCTCCTGCGAACTTGCACACATGTGTGCACGTTATTACGATGGCCTCCATGACCTCCGCCGACCAGCCCGCGCGCGCCCCGCGGCGGGACGCGACCGAGAACCGGGCCGCCCTGCTCGAGGCGGCGAAGACCACGCTGCAGCAGGACCCGGACGCCTCGCTCGAGACGATCGCCGCCGCCGCGGGACTGTCCCGCCGTGCGGTCTACGGACACTTCCCCTCGCGGGACGACCTCGTGCGCGAGGTCGTGACCGCCGGGGCCGCCCGGATCGCCGCCGCCGTGCCGTCCCCCGCCGTGCTCGCCGACCTGCCCCCCGCCGCCCGGCTCGCCGCGATCGCGGTGACCCTGTGGTCCGAGGTGTCGCACGTGCGCTCGATGGCCCGGGTGGCCGTCCGCAGCCCCTTCGCCGAGTCGGTCGCGCAGGTGTTCGCCCCGCTCCGCGCCCAGGTGCGTGCCGCGTGCGCGCTCGGGATCGCCGACGGGTCGATGCGCGACGACGTCGACGCGGACACCCTCGCCCGCCTGGTCGAGGGTGCCTGCATCGTCGTGCTCGACGAGGCCACGCGGTCCGGTACGAGCGTCGAGGCCGGCCGCCGCACGGTCGTCCTGTCGGCACTCGGGACCGCGGGCATCGACTGGCGAACCGCGCTGCTCTCCGAACCCCCGGYGCCGGTGTCCCCCACCGCGTCCGCGCAGCCCGCCAGCGCGGTGTCCCCCACCGCGTCGGCGCGGCCCGCCCCAGCGGTGTCCCCCACCGCGTCGACGTCCCCGACCACCACCACACCCGTCCCGGCCGGCACCACGGCCACGGAGGACCACGCATGACCCTCGAACTCGACCACGTCGGCATCGGCGAGGAGCCCGGCG
The DNA here is from genome assembly GCF_001705035.1 of Curtobacterium sp. UCD-KPL2560. Taxonomy (GTDB): domain Bacteria; phylum Actinomycetota; class Actinomycetes; order Actinomycetales; family Microbacteriaceae; genus Curtobacterium. Next base: position 1,056 of record NZ_MCIG01000115.1, read on the forward strand.
CCCCGCTGCCCGTCGTCTCCGCCGTCGCCGCACCCGGACGCCCCGGGGTCGTCGCCGTCGAGACGGAGCAGGCACCCGTGCTCGCGTCCCTCGTCGCCGGCGGCCGGATGCGTCCCGACACCGGGCGTGTGCTGCTCGACGGCCGCGAGGACCCCGCCACCCTGCGCCGGACCTTCGCCCTCGTCGACACCCCGGGCGTCGCCGAGCCCTTCCCGGTGATGAGCCTGCGCCGGATCGTGCGCGAGGAGCTCGCGTTCGCCGGGCAGCGCCCCTCCCGAGCGCACGTCGACGCCGTGCTCGACGAGCTCGGGATGCGGCACCTCGCCGACACGCACGTGCAGCGGGTCCCGACCGAGGTGCGGGTCCGGCTGCTCGTGGAGCTCGCGCTGCTGCGGGACGGGATCGAGGGCATCGTGCTCACGGCCCCCGAGCGGCACGGGGGTGCCGTGGCGGAGTGGTTCGCGGTGGTGCGCGAGGTCGCACGCCGTGGCGTGACCGTCGTCCTCGTCACCTCGAAGGCCGCGGCCGACGCGGTCGCGGCGCTGCTCGACACCGTCGACGCGACCGACCACGACGCGTCCCCAGGTGACGCGACCGGCGCGGCCGGTCCTGCTCCCGTTCCTGCCCGGGGTGCCACCGCCCCGACCGAGGGTCCCGCCGACGCGACCCCGGACGGACGAGGCGAGCCGCGCCTCCCGTCCGACACCGACCCCGAAGACCCCGCAACCGTCCCGACGGAGGCACTCGCGTGACCATCCCCTCGCTCGTCCGCGCCGAACTGGCGCGCCTCACCGCGACGCCGCTCGCCCGCCTCGCGTTCATCGCCCTCATGGTGGTGCCGCTGCTGTACGGCGGCGCCTACCTGTGGGCGAACCGCGACCCCTACGCGCAGCTCGACCAGATCCCGGCCGCGATCGTCGACCAGGACGCCGGCGCGACCCTCGACGGCGACCACGTCGACTACGGCAAGGACGTCGCGAAGGAGGCGATCGACGGCGCGAAGTTCAAGTGGACCGAGACCTCCGCGGCCGATGCTCGCTCCGGCGTGCGGAACGGCACCTACGACTTCGTCGTCACCATCCCGCACGACTTCTCCGAGTCCCTGGTGTCGGCGCAGGGCGACGACCCCCGACGTGCCGAGCTCGTGATGACCACGGCGGACACGAACTCCTACCTCGCCTCGACCATCGCGGAGCAGGCCGGCAAGACCATGCGCACCGCCGTCGCCGAGCGCGTCGGCAAGCAGGCGGCGAAGACCCTGCTCGTGGGGCTCGCCGACGTACGCGACAGCCTCGGCGACGCCGTCGACGGGGCCGGACAGCTCGCCTCCGGGGCCACCACGGCCGCGGACGGCGCCGGGCAGCTCGCCGACGGCACCGGCAAGCTCGCCGCGGGGGCCACCCAGCTCGCCGACGGGACCGCCGCGCTGCCGTCCCAGACGAAGCAGCTGGACTCGGGCGCGCAGCAGGTGGCGTCCGGGGCGTCGACCCTGGCGTCCGGGCTCGCCGACGCGCAGCGGCAGACCGTCGCGCTGCCGGCGCAGACGCAGCAGCTCGCCGACGGGGCGAAGCAGGTGTCGGACGGTCTGACGACCCTGACGCAGCAGACCGACCCGGCGCTCCAGGCGCTGCAGACCGCGTCGCCGGAGACCGTCACGGCGGCGATCACGAAGGCCGCCGCCGACCGCGGGGTCACCCTCACGCCCGAGCAGCAGGCCGTGGTCGCCGCGACCGTGCAGGCCCAGCTCGCGGACGCGACGACGCAGCAGCAGCTCGCCGACGCGAAGACCGCGCTGCAGGGGCTCGACCGGCTCCGGGACGGCTCGCAGCAGGTCTCCGCCGGTGCGTCCCAGCTCGCCACGGCCGCGCCGACCCTGTCGAACGGCATCGCCTCGGCCGCCGACGGTGCGTCGAAGCTGGCGTCCGGTTCGTCGCAGGTCGCCGCGGGCACCTCGAAGCTCGCCGCGGCCGCACCCACGCTGTCGTCCGGCGCGTCCTCGCTCGCCACCGGTGCCACGTCGGCCGACCAGGGCGCGAAGTCCCTCGCCTCCGGCCTGACCGACCTGGAGACCGGCTCGAAGGAGCTCGCGTCGAAGCTCGACGAGGGCCGCACGAAGATCCCGGCGTCCACCGCCACGCAGCGGAACGAGCAGGCGTCCGTCATCTCCGACCCGGTCAAGGTCGGCGACGACAACATCGCCTCGGCGTCGAACTACGGTGCCGGCCTCGCGCCGTTCTTCATCTCGCTCGCGGCCTGGATCGGCATGTACGCGCTGTTCCTCATCCTCAAGCCGATCTCGAAGCGCGCGATCACCGCGGTGCGCAAGCCGCTGTCGGTCGTGCTCGGCGGCTGGCTCACCCCGGCGCTGCTCGGCGTCGTGCAGATGGCGGCGCTGTTCCTGATCGTGCGGTTCGCGCTCGACCTGGACGTGGTGCACACCGGCGCGACGATCGGGATCATGATGCTGGCCTCGGCGACGTTCGCGGCGATCATCATGGCGCTCAACGTGCTGCTCGGGTCGGTCGGGCAGTTCCTCGGCCTGGTGCTCATGCTCGTGCAGCTCGTCACCGCCGGCGGGACGTTCCCGTGGCAGACGCTCCCCGGGCCCCTGGCCGCGCTGCACTTCGCCCTGCCGATGACGTACTCCGTCGACGCGATCCGGCAGACGATGTACGGCGGGTCGGCGGGTGCCGCGTGGTCGGACGCGGGCGTGCTGGCGTGCTGGCTGCTCGGGGCGCTGCTGCTGTCGCTCGTCGTGACCGCGCGGCAGACCCGCTCCCGGACGCTGCGCGACCTGCGCCCGAGCCTGATCGGGTAGCGCGGGGCGGGCGGCGCGCGGGGCCGCGGGCGCGCGCTCGTGCCGGTCCTGCCCGGGCCGGTCCCGCTCGGATGGAGCAGAAGACGTCGGGTTCGAACCTCGGACCCGACGTCTTCTGCTCCATCCGAGCGCGGGGATACGCCCGGGGACGTGGACACGGGCACGGGCACGGGGGCCGGACGGAACATGGGCGCGCGGGCGGCCGCCCACGTCGATGGAGCAGGAAACGTCGGGTAGGGGCTTCCGACTCGACGTCTTCTGCTCCATCTGTGCACGGGGGCCGGGGCGCGCGGGCGGCCGCCGCTCGTCGATGGAGCAGGAAAGGTCGGGTGGCCGCTTCCGACCCGACGTCTTCTGCTCCATCCCCGCACCGGGATACGCCCGGGGAAGCGGACACGGGTACGACGGCGCGGGCGCGCGGGAGCACCCGCGCGCGTTACGAGCGCGACCGGAGGAGTGCGGCCAGCTCGGCGAGCGCCGCGCCCCGGTTCGTCGTCACGTCCTGCCGCGTCCACCGCAGCACGGACCACCCGAGGGCGGCGAAGGCCCGGTGTCGGCGGAGGTCGTGCTCCCACTGCTGCTGGTCGGTCCGGTGGTGGTCGCCCTCGTACTCGATCACGATGCGTTGTCGTCGGTACGCGAAGTCCACCCGCCCGACGAACCGGCCGGTCGCGTCGGTGATCTCGACCTGCAGCTCGGGCTCCGGCAGCCCGGCGCGCACGATCCCGAGTCGCGCGTTCGTCTCCTGCGGCGAACCGGCTCCGACCCGGACGAGCTCGAGCGCACGACGGAGCGTCGGTGCGCCGCGGCAGGGTCCGCGGGCGGCGAGTGCCGCGCGCAGGTCCTCGACGCTGGTCGCACACGTCCGGCTCGTCACCACGGCGTCGCCGAGCGCCACGAGGTCGTCGAGCCCGAGGATCGCCCCGCACTCGACCCACGTCGTCGCGGGACTGCTCACCGGCATCCCCCACCGCTGCCGGACGACCGCGTGGGCAGCGGCGGTCCGGTGTCCGCGCACGCCGTGGCGTCGCATCTGCGCGGCGGGCAGGACGCTCGTCACGTGCACCGGGTCGTCGCCGGGGTGCGCCCTCGGCAGCGGGAGCCCCCACAGCACGGCGGCGGAGACGTGACTGACGAACTGCCCCGGCTGCAGGACCGGGCGGAAGGCGCGGATGCGGTCCACCCCGGTGGGTGGCCGCGAGCGGTGCCACCGGAGGGACCGGCTCGGCCGGTCGAGGTCCCCACGGCGCAGTCGTTCCCGGTGCACCCCTTCCCGGTCGGCCGCGGCGACGTCGAACGGACGGGTACGGAGTGCGGGCGGGAGTGCTCGTGGCTGCATGCTCCGAGCCTCCGGGTGCCGGGCGCGACCCAGGGCCGGGCCGCCGCATCTGTGGACACGCACCACGGGCCTCCCGTCTGTGGAGGAGGCACCCACCCACCGCCGCCCCCACCCGCGGCGGATGGAGCAGAAGACGTCGGCTACCGGGCATCGACCCGACATCTTCTGCTCCATCCCCGGGGAACAGGGACCGGGAGTCCGGACCCCGCAGGCCGGACCCAGGCGCCGGGCCGGTAGGGTCGAGGGACACCACGGGAGGTCGAAGGCGATCATGGGAGACGGCAAGCCCGCCACCATCTACGACGTGGCCGCGCGCGCAGGCGTCTCGAAGTCGCTCGTGTCGCTCGTGCTGCAACGCTCGCCCCGCGTGAGCGACCAGCGGCGGCAGGCCGTGCTGCAGGCCATCCAGGAGCTCGACTACCGCCCCTCGACCGCGGCCGTCTCGCTCGCGGGCACCCGCAGCCGCACGGTCGGGGTCGTCCTCGACGACTTCCGGAACCCGTGGTTCGTCGACGTCCTGACCGGCCTGCGCGAGGCCCTCCAGGACCAGGGCCACCGCCTCGTCGTCGCCGACCGGTTCCTCAACACGGGCCTGGACGCCTCCCCCGTCGAGGGCTTCCTGTCCATGCGCGTCGAGGGCATCGTCATCGTGGGCGAGCCCGACACCGACCTCGCGATCCCGGCGAGCATGCCGGTCGTGGTCGCCGGCGGACGCGCCGCCCTCCCCCGCGCCGACACCGTCGCGAACGACGACCGCGCGGGAGGCCGCATGGCCGCGGAGCACCTGCTCGCACTCGGGCACACGCGCATCGGGTTCGTCGGCGCGACGTCGGCCGCCTCGGCGGAGCGGCTCACCGGCCTGGAGGCAGGGCTCGCCGCCGCCACGGACCCCACCGC
>NZ_MCIG01000116.1 GCF_001705035.1 Curtobacterium sp. UCD-KPL2560
CGGGATGGCCGGCGCTCCGCGCCCTGCCCATCTGTGGCGCGCGCCATGGCGCGCGCCGTGGCGCGCCGCGCGCCCCGCGCGCCGTGGCGCGACGTGCTCGCGCACAACGGAAAGCAGGTCGCACCACGAGAACCCGTGGCGCGACGTGCCTTCCGTGGTGCGCGAGCACGTCGCGCCACGGCGCGCGGGGCGCGCGGCGCGCCACGGCGCGCGCCATGGCGCGCGCCACAGATGGGCAGGGCGCGGAGCGCCGGCCATCCCGGCGACGCGCAGAGCGCGCGCCGTCCGCACAGCAGCAAGCACGTCGAACCACGCAATCACGTGGTGCGACGTGCTTTCCCCGGTGCGCGAGCACGTCGCGCCACGGCGCGGCGCTCGCGCCCCGCGCCACAAACAGGCAGGGCGCGGAGCGCCGTCCGCCAAGGCGACGCGCAGAGCGCGCGCCCTCCGCACAACCGGAAGCAGCTCGCACCACGGAAACCCGTGGCGCGACGTGCTTTCCCTGGTGCGCGAGCACGTCGCGCCAAGGCGCGCGGCGCTCGCGCCGCGCGCCACAGACAGGCAGGGCGCGGAGCGCCGGCCGCCAAGGCGACGCGCAGAGCGCGCGCCCTCCGCACAACCGGAAGCGGCTCGCACCACGCAACCACGTGGCGCAACGTGCTTTCCCTGGTGCGCGAGCACGTCGCGCCACCGGCGCGGCGCGCGCCGGCGCGGCGCGGCGCGGCACGGCCGGCGAACGCCGGCGCCGCCCGCGCCCGCGAGCGCGTCAGCGCCGCAGCGTCTGCTTCGGGTACTCGCCGAACCGCTCCGCGTACGACGCCGAGAACCGACCGAGGTGCGCGAAGCCCCACCGCCGCGCCACGTCCCCCACGGCACCGGTCTGCGGCCCCGCCTCGAGCAGCTCCTCGTGCACGCGGTCGAGCCGGACGTGGCGCAGGTACGTCAGCGGCGACACGTCGAACACGCGCCGGAACGACTCCTGCACGGACCGGACACTGAGCCCGGCCACGGCGGACAGGTCGGTGATCGAGACGTCCTCGGCGGCGTGCGCGTGGATGTACTCCACCGCGGCGCGCAGTCGGGCGTTCCGGGGCTCGGCGAGCACGTCGGGCAGCGCGTCGACCTGCGGCGGGAACATGTCGAGGAACACCTCGGCGGCCGCGACCTTGGCGTCCTGCCAGGCGTCCGACTCCGCCCCCCCGACGCGCAGACCACGGGACAGCGCCGTGAGCGCACCCTGCCACCGCTGCCCGATCGTGGCGTCGGGCTGCCGGACCCCGTCGAAGCGCAGCTCGTGGTCGCCGACCTCGGTCCGGGTCGCTGCGACTCGCCGGATGAACTCGCGGTCGAAGTGCACGAGGCGCTGGTCGTAGTCGGCGGTGACGAACCAGAACTCCTCGTCCGGCGGGAACAGCACCGGGACGTCCTGCTCCATCGGCCACCGCTCCCCGCGGATCTCGACCTCGCCGGTCCCCGCGCTGATCCACGTGACGACGTAGTCGCCGCCCGCCGGGACGACGCCGCGGATCTCGCCGTGCATCTGCGAGCGACGGATGGTGACCTCGCTGTCTCCGATGGCCGTGTAGCGGTAGTCGAAGCGACCGTCGGTCGGCCCCGCGGACCAACGATCGGCCCGGTAGATGCCACCGAGGTCGCGGATGGCGGTCTCGGGACGGGTGCCGGCGACCTCGAAGCGCACGGGAGCGATGGTCGCCTCGGCGCCGAAGGCCTCGATGAGGGGGTCAGCCACGGGACACTCCGTCCGGGTGCGATGTCCGCATGGCGCAGTCCATCTCGTTATCTGGATACGCTTCTGGGGTACGGGCGGCGTAACGTCGCCGAGGACCGACGCGCACCGAGGGGGCGACCACGTGAGTGAGATCGACCTGACCGCCGCGCTGACCCGACTCGAGGCGGCGATGGGGGCGCTCCGCGGGCGCCTGCGCGAGCGGCTGTCGGTGTCCGGCACCGACCTGACCGTGCTGCAGTTCGTCGCACGTGCCGCGGCTGCCGAACGCCAGGTCCGCGTGAAGGACCTCGTCTCGCACCTCGGCCTGACGAGTCCGGCGGTCACCGGCACGGTCGACCGCCTGGAGCGGGCCGGGCACCTGTGCCGCGTCCCGAACCCGGACGACGGGCGCAGCCGGTTCATCGAGCTCACCCCGGAGACCCAGCGCGCCTACGCCGCCGCGATGGACAGCACGAACGAGCATCTGCACGAGCTGTTGTCCTCCTTCTCGGAACGCGAACGGGTCAAGTACGTGCGGGTCATCGACCGCGTGGTCGAGGCGCTCGAGTACGGCGCTCCGACCCCCTGACGCAGAGTACGGGCGGGCGAGGACACCACTCGAACGTTTGTCCAACAAGCGCAACTAGGTAACTTCCCGACCTATCTTGCCGGACGTGGCCCGCCCTGGTCCGTACCGTCGCCCGTGGGTGCCCCGTTCGGGGGCGATTCAGGGAACCAGGGAGAGAACCATGGGCGCGTACCAGTCCCAGCCGGGCATCGACCCGGTACGCATCGAGACGTTCCGTCGGATGCGCAAGCGTTGGAAGTACGGCGAACTGCAGGACGGTGCCGGTCTGTACGCCGACTTCTTCACCGACACCGCACGGGACCCGCGCCGCAGCTGACGGCGTGTGACCGACGGTCGCCACGGCGACCGCACGACGGACGGGAGGCCCGTGGCGGGATCGCCACGGGCCTCCCGTCCGTCTGCCGGTCACCAGCGCAGCCGCCGCCCGCCGACACGACGCAGGTCTCGTCGACGAGTGCGCGGCCACCCTCAGCCCTTCACCGCCCCGGAGGTCAGGCCGGACACGATCGACCGGCGGAACACGAGCACGAGCACGACGATCGGGACCGTCGCCGCCACGCTCGCCGCGAAGATCTGCGCGAACGGCACCGTGAACTGGGTGCCGAACAACGCGATGCCGACCGGGATGGTGCGGAACGAGTTCTCGCTGTTGAACGTCAGGGCCATCAGGAACTCGCTCCACGAGGCCGTGAACGTGAACACCCCGACCGTGAACAGCCCCGGCTTCGCCATCGGCAGGATCACCGACAGGACCGTCCGCCACGCGCCGGCGCCGTCGATCTCGGAGGCCTCCTCGATCGTGGAGGGGATCCCCTGCAGGTAGTTCCGCATGATCCAGATGGCGAACGGCAGGTTGAACGCCACGTACGGCACGATCAGCCCCGGGTACGAGTTGAGCAGGCCGAGGTTGCGCTCGAGCAGGTACAGCGGCGTCAGCACCGCGATCGCCGGGAACACCGACAGCATGAGCAGCGACGTCATCACCGCCGTGCGGCCCCGGATCCAGCGCCCGGCGAGCGCGTAGCCGGCCAGGAACGCCAGGCCGAGGACGATCACCGTCGTCGAGACCGACACGATGACGCTGTTCACCATGTACTGGCCGAGGGCGTTGTCCCGGAACGCGACGACGAAGTTGTCGAACGTCAGCGCCCGCGGGAACGCGGTCGGCGGCGACTGGGCGATCTCCGACGAGGGCTTGAGCGCCGTCGTCACGAGCCAGTAGAGCGGCAGGGCGGTGAGCACGGCGATGACGACACCGCTGACGTTCACGGTGTTCACCCACCGGCGCCACCCCTTGCGGACACGCTGTCGGGGCATCAGTCGTCCCCTCCCTTCGCCTGGTTCCGGAAGGCCCGGAGGAACAGCAGACAGCCGACCGCGACGATGAGCGCGGTGCTCGTGGCGATCGCGGCGCCCGGGCCGATGTTGATGTCCTGGAACAGGACCTTGTAGCCCATGATCGCGAGCGACTGCGTCGTCGTGCCCGGTCCGCCGTTCGTCAGGACGAAGGGCAGGTCGAACACTCCGAACGCCTGCAGCACGCGGAACAGCACCGCGATGGTGAGCGTCGGCACGAGCTGCGGCACGACGACCCGCCAGAACGTCTGCCACCCGTTCGCGCCGTCGAGCTCGGCCGCCTCGTAGTGGTCCTCGGAGATCTGGACGAGGCCGGCGAGCAGGATGATCGCGACGAACGGCGTCGTCTTCCAGATGTCGGCGACCATGAGCCCGGTGATCGCGGGCACCGGTTCGCCGAGGATCACCGGCGCGTCCCCGAACAGCCCGAAGAACCACGTCGCGACGCCGTAGGTCGAGTCGTAGACGTACTTCCAGAGCTGGGCGTTGACGATCGTGACGAGCGACCACGGCACGAGCATGAGCGCGAGCATCCAGCCGCGCGTGGCCCCGAGTCGCTCGAGCACGAGGGCGACGAGCATGCCGAGGACGAGCTCGACCGAGACCGTCACGACCGTGTACAGCACCGTGAAGCCGAGCGCCCGGTACCAGTCGGCGCTCTGCAGCAGGGCCGCGTAGTTGCCGAGCCCGAAGCCCTGGATGCTGAACCCGTCGTAGCCGATCTCGACGTCGGCGAAGCTCAGGACGATCGAGTACACGACGGGGAAGATCGTGACCGCCGCCACGACCAGGAGCGCCGGGGCCGCGAAGCCCCACGCACCCCGCGCACGCACGCGCTCCATCCGCGACCGCGCGCTCGTCGGGCGGTACCCGTCCTGGCGACCCGCGCCTCCCGGCCGGTGCCCCGCACCCGACCGGACCGACGCGCGTGACGTGCGCGTCCCGGTGTCGGCGCTCACAGCGCCGCGCCCTGCAGGGCGAGCTGGATGGCGGAGGCCATCGCGCTCGTGCCGCCGTCGACCGACGTCTGTCCGCCGAGGATGCTGTTGCCGTTCTGGTAGACGCCCTGCGAGACCTTCGGGTAGTACGCCGTCGAGGTCGGGCGGGGCACGAGCGTGATGCCCGCGGCCGTGTCGTACGTCGGCCGCTGCTGGCGCTTCGCGTCCTGGCTGACGAGGCTCGCGCTGCGGGCCGGCAGGACTCCGCCCTCGCGGGTGAGGAGTTGCTGCGCGGTCTCGCTCGACATCCAGCTCGCGAACGTCAACGCCGCCGCGGGCTGCTGCGTGTGCGGGTTGATGTAGTTCCCCCAGCCCCCGATCGTCGAGTGGTGCTCGTCCATGCCGTCGAACGTCGGCCGGGCGGCGAGCCCGACCTTGCCCGCGACCGCGGAGTCCGGCCCGTTCGCGATCCCCCACGCGTACGACCAGTTGCGGAGGAACGCCGCGCGACCGCCCGAGAACGCGTCGTTCGTGTCCTGCTCCTGGTAGGTCAGGGTCGCGCGGGGAGCGGCGCCGTCGGTGATGAGCGAGCGCATGAACTCGAACGCGCGCTTCGTCTCCGAGCTCGTCGTCTCGGGCCGGGTCAGGTCGTCGTTGAGGAGCGAACCGCCCGCGTCCGCGACGAACTCGGTCACGTTGCAGGTGAGCCCCTCGTAGACGTCGCCCTGGAACGCGAGGCCGTAGTCGACGTCGCCCGTGTCCACGAGCTTCGCGGCGGTGGACTTGACCTCCTCCCACGAACGCGGGACCTGGAAGCCGTGCTTGTCGAGCAGGTCCTGGCGGTACAGGAAGAACGACTCGTCGATGTAGAGCGGGAACATGTAGTACGTCCCGTCGACGCTCGCCGCCTGCCGGAGGCCCTCGGGGAACTGCTCGAAGAAGTCCGTCCCGACGAGCTGGTCCACCGGCGTCGCGAGCTTGTTCTTCGCGAACTGCCCCGGCCAGGCCACGTCGCCGAGGTACACGTCCGGGGTCGGGCTGCCGGCGGCGATCTGCGTCGTGAGGCTGGTCCGGTTCGTGTCGGTGTCGCTCGGGGCGCTGACGATGCGCACGCTGATGTTCGGGTGTTCCTCCTGGAACGCCGCGATGAGGCGGCGACGGAGGTCCCCGCCGTCCTTCGAGGCGACCTGCCCGGCCCACCAGCTGATCGTGACGTCACCCTCGGGTGGGTCCGTCGGCCAGTCCTCGACGGTGGTGCGCTCGGGACGGGTGGAGCAGCCCGCGAGCAGCAGCACCCCCGCTCCCCCGAGCAGGAACAGTCTCCGGTCGATTGCCATCCGTCCTCCTCGACGTGTGGTGCTGCGAACCTGTGAGACCACACAACCAACGGTCCCTGGGAGTGGGTGCAGGGGTGGGTCTGC
>NZ_MCIG01000117.1 GCF_001705035.1 Curtobacterium sp. UCD-KPL2560
GGTCAGGGTCCGGCGCCACGTCCACGGCGGGGGCGGTGCGGCGGAGCGCGACGACAGGGGATGTCGCACTCCGTCCGGACACGGTCAGGGGTGCCGCGTCCGGTCTGGGCGCGCCCGGTGGTCGACGGGTGTCGGCCGCCCGGCGCTGGTCCTCAAGGTCGTTCGGTGTCCTCTCGGTACCGGTCCGTCTCCCGCGGGGCAGGCATCGGTCGACGGGTCGCCGCGGGCCGGACCATCGGGAGCAGGGCACTCCCGACCGCCGCGAGCGCACCGACCGTGGCGATCACCCCGAGCGGGGCGGAGCCGAGGTCGTGCTGGGCGGCGAGGACGAGCGCCACGAGCGTCGCGGGTGCCGGCAGGAGCTGGACCACCCGGAAGTGGTCCTCCCCGAGCACCCGGGTCGTGATCGCGTTCGTCATGCCCACCATGCTGCACGAGGACGCCGGTCCGCAGAAGGGGGGACACGACCCCACTCATGGAGTAGAACGTCTAGTACACGTACGCACCGAAACGGGCCGGGAGGCATGCACCGGGTCGGCGCAGGGGCAGGCACCGGGACGCGGGACTCGGGTCGCGGGACGAGCGGGCCTCACGCGAGCGCGCGCACCGCCCCGACGGCCTCGGCGACGGACCGCACGACGACCGGGACGTCCTCGTCCCGCAGCCCGGCGTCGAACGTCAACCGCAGTGCCGTCCGCGCCACGTCCTCGCGCAGCCCGAGGGCCGTGAGCACGTGCGAGGCCTCGGTGCTGCCCGCCGCGCACGCGCTCCCCGAGGACGACACCACGTCGCGCTGCTCGAGCTCGAGCAGGACCGTCTCGCCGGTGACCGCGGGGGCGACGCCGGGGACGGCCGGGAAGCAGAACGACGCGTGACCGGGCAGCCGGTGCGTCGGCGAGCCGGTCAGGACCGCGCCCGGGACGCCGGCGAGGACCCCGGCGACGACCGCGTCGCGCGTCGTCGTCGCCCGGGCCGCGGCGGCCGCCCGCTCCCCCGCCACGAGGGCGAGCGCGGTCGCGACGGCGACCGCCCCGGCGACGTCCTCGGTGCCCGAGCGCCGCCCGCGCTCCTGCCCGCCGCCGTGCAGGAGCGGTTCGATCGGGACACCCCCGCGCAGGGCGAGGACGCCGGTGCCCTTCGGCGCGCCGAGCTTGTGCCCGGACAGCGACAGCGCGTCGACGCCGAGCCGGTCGAGGCCGATCGGCAGCCAGGGCGCGCTCTGCACCGCGTCGGTGTGGAAGCGGGCACCGACCGTCCTCGCCACGGCGGCCAGGGCGGGGACGTCCTGCACCGTCCCGACCTCGTTGTCGGCGTGCGCGATCGACACGAGGGTGGTGTCCGGCCGGAGCACCGCGGCGAGCGCATCGGGGTGCACGACGCCGTCGCGGTCGACCGGCACCACGGTCAGGGTGAACCCGTGATGGCGCTCCAGGTACCGGCAGCTCTCGAGCACCGCCTCGTGCTCGATCGCGCTCGTCACGACGTGCCGGCCGCGGGGTGCGGCGAGGGCGATGCCCTTCACCGCCGTGTTCGCGCCCTCGGTGCCGCCGGTGGTGAACACGACCTCGCCCGGACGGCAGCCGAGCACGGCAGCGACGGTCGCGCGGGCGTCGGCGAGCGCCCGGGCAGCGGCGTCCCCGACCCCGTGCGTCGACGAGGGGTTGCCGAAGACCCCGGTGAGGTAGGGCCACATCGCCTCGAGGACCTCCCGCCGGACGGGCGTGGTCGCGGCGCGGTCGAGGTAGAACACGACGGGACGCGGGACCGGCTCAGGCCCCGGCGGGCGCGGCGTCGCCCGGGCCGGCGGTCACGACGACGTCGAGCCCGAGGTCGAGCGCGCGTGCCGAGTGGGTGAGTGCACCGACCGAGACGACGTCCACCCCGGTCGCGGCGATCGCGGCGACCGTGGTGAGCGAGACCCCGCCCGAGGCCTCGACGAGCGCGCGCCCGGCGACGATGCGGACGCCCTCGACGAGCTGCTCGGGGGTGAAGTTGTCGAGCATGATCGTGTCGACCCCGGCGGCGACCACGGGTTCGACCTGGTCGAGCCGGTCCACCTCGACCTCGACGTGCACGGTGTGCCCGAGCCGGCGCCGCGCGCCCGCGACCGCGTCGCCGATGCTCGTGCCCTGCGCGGTGAGGACGGCGAGGTGGTTGTCCTTCGCGAGGACGGCGTCGGACAGCGAGGAGCGGTGGTTGTGCCCACCGCCGCACCGCACCGCGTACCGCTCCAGTGCCCGCAACCCGGGCGTCGTCTTGCGGGTGTCGGTGACCCGGGCGCGCGTCCCGGCCACGGCCTGCACGTACGCGGCCGTCGCCGTCGCGATCCCGGACATGCGCTGCGCCAGGTTCAGGCCGACGCGTTCCGCCCGCAGCACCGCCCGCGCCGACCCGCTGACGGTCGCGAGCACGTCCCCCGCGGCGAAGGGCGCGCCGTCCGGCACGTGCAGGACGGTCTCGACGGTCGGGTCGACGGCACGCACGACGGCCGCGAAGACGAGGCCGCCGGCGAACACGCCCGGCTCACGGGCGGCCAGGGTCGCGGTCGCGACCGCGTCGGCGGGGATGAGCGTCTCGCTGGTGACGTCGCCCCAGGGCGCGTCCTCCTCGAGCGCCGTGTCGATCACGCGTCGCAGCACGTGCGGCGGGATCGTGCCCGGGTCGACGACGGCGGGCGCGGCTGCGGTGCGCTCGGTGGTGCTGGTCATGCGGGGACTCCCTGCGGGACGGCGGCGGACACCCGGACCCACGCGGTGCTGGCCGGTGCGGTCGGGTCGGTTCGGGGGTGGTCGGTGCGGGCGTGCGCGCCGCGGGACTCGGTGCGCGCCTCGGCGGCGAGCGCGGTGAGGCGCGCGAGGTCGAGCAGCGCGCGGTCCTCGTGCTCGCGGACACCGGTGGGGACCGGGACGGCGAGCGCAGCGAGTGCGCTCCGCGCGGCGGCGAGGCCGTCGGCGTCACGGAGCAGGCCGACCCGCTCGGTCATCTCGGTCTGGAGCACCCGGCGGACGGATGCCGCGTCGACGGCGCGGGGCGCGCCTCCCCGCCGGGTCGCGGTGTCCGGGCCGGCGTCGACGACGCGGGACGTGCCTCCCGACCGGCTCGCGGTGTCGCGACCCGCAGACGGGTCGCGACGGACCGGTCTGGAGGCACGGTGCACGCCCGCCGTGCGGCTCGCGTCGTCGGGGCCGTCACCACCGGATCCGGCGCGCACTCCCTGCACGTCGGCGTCCGGCACCTGCGTGACCGGCAGGTCCGCGTCGCCGCGCAGCCGGAGCCGCGCCGGGCGCGGCGCGTCCACGGCGTCCGCTGCGCGGACGGCGAAGACGAGCCCCTCGAGCAGGGAGTTCGACGCGAGCCGGTTCGCGCCGTGCACGCCCGTGCAGGCGACCTCGCCGACGGCGAGCAGGCCGGGCAGGCTGGTCCGGCCCTCCGCGTCGGTGGCGACGCCGCCCATCGCGTAGTGCGCGGCCGGGGCGACCGGGACGCCCTCACGGGTCCAGTCGAACCCCGCCGCCCGGGTGGCGCGGGTCAGTCCCGGGAAGCGGCGGACGAGGTACTCCGGGTCGAGGCCGGTCGCGTCGAGGAGCACGGGCTGCCCGCCCTGCTCGCGCACCGCGGCCGCGATGCCCCGTGCCACGACGTCGCGCGGTGCGAGCTCGGCGGCCGGGTGGACGGCGGTCATGAAGCGGCGGCCGGCGGCGTCGCGGAGCACGGCGCCCTCGCCGCGGACGGCCTCGGAGACCAGCCCGCCGTCGGGCACGGCGAGCCGGGTCGGGTGGAACTGCACGAACTCCAGGTCGGCGACGACCGCACCGGCACGCCAGGCCGCCGCCACGCCGTCACCGGTCGCGACGAGCGGGTTCGTGGTCTCCTGGAACAGGTGCCCGGCGCCGCCCGACGCCAGGACGACCGCGTCGGCGTCGATGCGCCGCGGTTCGCCGAACAGGTCGAGCACGTCGACGCCGACGACCGCGCCGTCGCGGACGACCAGGTCGGTCAGGCAGGTGCGCTCCAGGATCGTCACGTGCCGGCGGTGCAGTGCCGCGACGAGCGTGCGTTCGATCGCGGCTCCGGTCGCGTCGCCGTCGGCGTGCAGGACCCGCCACCGCCCGTGCGCCGCCTCACGCCCGCGGGCGAGGTCGTCGCCGTGGCGGTCGAGGCTCGCCGGGTCGGTGGTCCGGTCGAACGGCACGCCGAGCGCGAGCAGGTCGCGGACGCGCGCCGGCCCGTCCGCGCAGAGCACGGCGACTGCCCGGGCGTCGGCGCTGCCGGCCGCCGCCGTGTGGGTGTCCTCCTCGTGCAGGCCGACGCGGTCGTCGGCGCCCAGGGCGACGGCGACCCCGCCCTGGGCGTACGCGGTGGCACCGTCGGTGAGTGCCCCCTTCGTCACGAGGGTGACGTCGTGCCGGGCGCTGGCGCGGATCGCGGCGGTGGTCCCGGCGATGCCGGAGCCGACGATGACGACGTGCACGGTGTCCGCCGGTGGTCCGTCAGCCGCGCGGCTTCGCGGCGAGCATGCGCTCGAGCGCGACCCGGGCATCGGCCTGCACCGCTGCGGGGACGGCGACCTCGTTGAGGACCTCGCCGCGCACGAGCGCCTCGAGGACCCACGCGAGGTAGCCCGGGTGGATGCGGTACATCGTCGAGCACGGGCAGACCACGGGGTCGAGGCAGGTGATCCGGTGCTGCGGGTACTCGGCGGCGAGGCGGTTCACCATGTTGATCTCGGTGCCGATCGCGAACGAGGACGGCTCGGTCGCCGCAGCGACGGTCCGGCGGATGAGGTCGGTGCTGCCCGCGACGTCCGCCGCGTCGACGACGGCCATCGGGCACTCCGGGTGGACGATGACCGTCACGTCCGGGTCCTCGCGGCGGGCCTGCTCGATCTGGTCGACCGTGAACCGACGGTGCACCGAGCAGAAGCCGTGCCACAGGACGACGCGGGCGTCGAGCAGGGTCTGCGCGTCGTTGCCGCCGCCGGCCAGGCGCGGGTTCCACATCGGCATCAGGTCGGTGCTGATCCCCATCGCCTTGGCGGTGTTGCGGCCGAGGTGCTGGTCGGGGAAGAACAGCACGCGCTGCCCCCGCTCGAAGGCCCACTCGAGGACGGTCGCGGCGTTCGAGCTCGTGCAGACGATGCCGCCGTGCCGTCCGCAGAACGCCTTGAGGTCGGCGGCGGAGTTCATGTACGTGACGGGGACCACCGGCACGCGGCCGTCGGCGTCGGGCTCGGTGCCGTAGAGCGCCTCGAGCTCGGCCCAGGCCGCCTCGACGCTGTCGATGTCGGCCATGTCGGCCATCGAGCAGCCGGCGGCGAGGTTCGGCAGGATCACCCGCTGCTCGTCGCGGGCCAGGATGTCCGCCGTCTCGGCCATGAAGTGCACGCCGCAGAACACGATCGCCTCGGCGTCCGGCTTCGTCAGGGCGGCGTTCGCGAGCTGGAACGAGTCGCCGAGGAAGTCCGCGTGCCGGACGACCTCGTCGCGCTGGTAGAAGTGCCCGAGCACGACGACCCGGTCGCCGAGGGTGGCCTTCGCCCGCTCGATGCGCTCGTGCAGCTCGTCGTCGCTCGCGGTCTTGTACTCGTCGGGCAGCTGGCCCTGGCGCGGGGCGGTGGTCGGGATGACGTCGGACATCGACGAGCCCGGACCGTAGCCCGGGCGCGTGTCGAAGTCCCAGGTCGGCAGCGCGAGGTCGGGGGTGCAGGTGCTCCCGGCGGCCTTGCCGTTGGAGATGAGGTCGATGGTCGTCGCGATGGACACGTCGGTTCCTATCGGGTGGGGGTGGAGTGGGCG
>NZ_MCIG01000118.1 GCF_001705035.1 Curtobacterium sp. UCD-KPL2560
GACCTCGAGACCGCGCTCGACGACGACCGCCCGATGATCTTCTGACGCCGGCCGCCGGTCGCCGGGCGCGCCGGCCCGACCGAGCGCCGCGGCCGACGGGCGCGGCGGGCGCGCCGGGCCCGCCGAGCGCGGCGACCGGCGGCCGGCGTCAGAAGATCATCGGGCGGTCGTCGTCGAGCGCGGTCTCGAGGTCGAGGTCCACGACGACCGGCACGTGGTCGCTCGGGGCGTCGCCCTTGCGCTCGTCGCGGTGGATCGACGCGTCCGTCACGACGTCGGCGAACGCCTCCGACCCCATCACGAAGTCGATGCGCATGCCCTCGTTGCGGGGGAAGCGCAGCGACTTGTAGTCCCAGTACGTGTAGCCCACGGGCACGATGGGCCGGACGACGTCCTGCAGGCCGCGCTCCTCGAAGGCACGGAACGCGGCACGCTCCGGCTCGCTCACGTGCGTGGCGCCCTCGAACACGCGCACGTCCCACACGTCACGGTCGAACGGAGCGACGTTCCAGTCGCCCATCAGCGCGAGCTTCAGCGACGGGTCCGCCGTGAGCCACTCGGTCGTGCGGTCGGCCAGCTGGGCGAGCCAGTCGAGCTTGTACGTGTAGTGCGGGTCGCCGAGCTCCCGGCCGTTCGGCACGTAGAGGCTCCAGAGCCGGACGTCCTCGACCGTGACACCGATCGCGCGGGCCTCGACGGGGAGGTCTGGCCCCTCGTGGCCCTTGAGGAAGCCGGGCTGGCCGGGGAAGTCGCGGGTGACGTCCTCCATCGGCAGACGGCTCGCGAAGGCCACGCCGTTCCACTGGTTCAGGCCGTGCGCCTCGACCTGGTACCCGGCCGCCTCGAACGCCTCGACCGGGAACTGCTCCGGCTTGCACTTGATCTCCTGCATGCCGAGGACGTCGACGTCCTCGCGGACCAACCAGTCGACGATCCTGCCCACTCGGGTGCGGACGGAGTTGACGTTCCAGGTCGCGACGCGCATGGGATCGAACCTACCGGTGCCGACGTGACGGCAGCCGAGCCGGCGAGCTGCGGGCTAGAAGCGGACGCCCCGTGCCGCCATGAACGGCGCCGGGTCGGTCGTGGCGCCGCCGATGTGGACCTCGTAGTGCAGGTGGCACCCCGTGGAGTTGCCCGTCGAGCCGACGAGGGCGATGAGCTGCCCGGCCGAGACCTGCTGGCCCTTCGCGACGCGGAACCCGCCGTCGACGATGTGCCCGTAGGCGGTCTGGAGGCCGCCACCGTGGTTGATGCGGACGTAGTTGCCGTACCCGCCGTACCGACCGACGTAGTCGACCGTGCCGGCCGACGCCGCGACGATCGCCGTCGAGCAGCCGCTCGTCAGGTCGAGGCCGTCGTGCTTCGTGACGTTGCCGGTGATCGGGTGCACGCGGTAGCCGTACGGGCTGATGACGTAGCCGCCGGCCGGGCGGACCCAGCCGTTGCCGGACCCGGAGCCCACGGCACCGCCGCCGCCCCCGGTGGACGGAGCCGGGGCGCCGCCCCCACCGCCGGGGCGGTTCGCCGCCGCCGCTGCCTGCTGCTCGAGCACGCGCTGTCGCGCCGCCGCGGCCTCGCGCGCCGCCTGCTCGGCGGCCGCCTTGCGCTCGGCCTCGCCCTTGGCGAACTCCTCTTCCGTGCGCACCCGGCCGGAGACCAGCGTCGCGAGCTGGGCGTCGAGCCGGGCCTTGTTGTCCTGCTGCTCGGTGTAGGCGGTCTGCACCCGGTCCGCCGCGGCCTGGGCAGCCTGCATGCGCCGTTCGGCCTCGGCCGCGAGCTCGTCGAGTGCCGCGGAGGCACGGTCGGCCTGGGCCGTCAGGGAACGGGCGACCGCTGCGTCGGCGGTGGCCGCTGCCTCGACCCGGTCGGCCTGCTCGGAGAGCTTGCTCAGCGCGCCGAGGTCGTACAGCAGGTCGCGGGTGCTCTCGCCCTCGGCCAGGACCGACGCCGTGACGTCGGCACCGCCGTGGCGTGCCATCTGCGCGGCGAACTGGCCGGCCTGGGCAGCGCTCTGCTCGGCGGTCTTCGTGTGCTCGTCGGCGTCGGCGCGGAGCTTCTGTTCCTTGGCGGCGGCTTCCTGCGCCTTGCTCTGGGCGTCGTAGAAGTCGTCACCGAGGCGCTCGGCCTCGGCCTCGGCCGCGGCGACCTCGGACTCGAGGCCGGACAGGATCCCCTGGATCTGGGTGATCTGCTCCTGCTTCTGGCTCTCCTGGCCGCGGGCCGCGAGGACGTCGGCCCACGAGGGGTACGTCGCGGCGCTGGCGTTCGGCGCGTCCAGCACCACCGACGCGAACAGACCGGTCAGGGCCAGGGCGGTGGCGGCGAGACGGATGCGCACGGTGGAACGCGGGGAGCGGTGGCTTGTGGGACGAGTCACGGAGTCGAGCCTATACATCCGTTCAGGCATCCCGCGGCGGTGGCGCGCCGCTGTGGACAACTCCGTGCGGTGTCAGAACCCGCGGTCGCGCCGGATCCGGTCGGCGCTGCCCACCACGTCGCGCTGCAGGACGGCCGCGCCCGCGGTGCCCGCGTAGTCGTAGACGTCGAACCCGTCGCAGTGCGTGATCGCCGCCGGACGGCCGAGCGAGTCCTCGACGGCCGTGGTCCAGACGTCGTTCGCCCCGATCACCACGAAGGTCGGCCGGGCGTCCCGGTAGGCCCCGAGGTCGACCAGCCACGGGTACGTCTCGAAGGTGTCGCGGACCTGCAGGAGCTCGACGTCCGACGAGGCGTACGCGGCGAGCGGGCGCACCGTCCAGAACTGTCCGACCCCGGTCACCCGTCGGCCGTCGGCCCACCGGTCGAGGCAGGCCGCGGGTGCGTACCGCGCGTGGGCCACGGCGGACAGCGTCCCGGGTGCGGTCGCGATCCCGGCGACCAGGACGACCGCGCCCGCGACCGCGAGGGCGGTCCGCACCCCGCGACGTGGCTGGTGCACCCGGGTCGACCGGACCGCCGAGCGGGTGAGCTCGGCGACCGCCACGAGGGCGAGCAGCGGCGCGGTGACGACGGGCTCGAGGTACCGCGGCGTCGACGACCCGGCGACGACCACGCCGACCGACACCGCGACGACGGTCACGAGCGGCAGCGCGGTCGCGACGAGGACGGTCCGGCTCGTGCGTGCCCGCCACGCCCAGACGGTGCCGCCCGCGGCGAGCAGCACCCCGACGAACAGCAGCAGCAGCCCGGCGTCCCCGGAGGCCGACCCGGCGCGGTCGTCGGTCAGCGCCGCGAAGAACGACACCGTCGTGCCCGCCCGGTCGGGGTGCACGTAGGTCGACGGGTCGAGCGACACGAACGGCCGGAGCGGCACCCGGAGCAGGTACCCGACGACCGCGCCGACGGCCAGGGCGGCGGCGACGCCGACCACCGGACGCCAGGGGAGTCGCCGTGCGAGCGCGAGGAGGACCAGGGTCACGACGACCGGACCGGCCGACCACGGCACGTACAGCGGGTTCGACGCCGTGGTGCACGCCGCGAGCACGACGAGGACCACGAGCACCGTCGTCGACGCGCGCCCGGTCCGGACCGCCCGGAGCACGAGCACCGCGGTGCCGAGCATCGCCAGCAGGGCCCCGTAGTAGTACGTGGTCGTGAGCAGCAGCGAGGCCAGCTCGAGCGAGTTCGCGGTGGCCGACGACTCGGTGAGCACGAGCAGCGTCACGAACCCGAGCGCCACCGCCGAGACCGCGATCCGCGCCGACCGCCGGGCCGCCGGCATGAGCTCGTTCGCCGCCGCGCGCACGAGGGCGTACACGGCGAGCAGGACGAGGACGCCGTTCAGGGCCAGCGCCTGCTGCGGCGTCGCCGTGACGAGGGAGCAGAGCAGGTAGACCGGCAGCTCGGGGAAGAAGAACAGCGCCGGGGACATCGCCCACTCGAACGGCTGCCCGAGGCGGATCGACCGCTCGACGAGCGGCAGCAGGACGGAGTCGCCGTCGTACCAGAGCAGGGCGACCCGCTCGGTGGCCACGAGGTGGCGCAGGGCGATGACGGACAGGGCCAGCGCGACCAGCGCGCCCAGTGCCTCCCGGCCGACCGTCGACCAGACCGGGCGGGACGGCCGGCGGACCGGTGGCGCCGCCAGCGCACCCGGCGCCGGGGACGGCGTCCCGTCGCTGGTTCCGGGCGCGACGTGGGGCATGCTGCGGAGCGTACCGAGGGTGCCGGGGCGCCACCTGCGGGCGCGGGGAGCGGCCGACGGGCGCGATCCGGGGGTGACCGACTACCCTTGTGGGCTGTGACCGACGCGCGCGAACAGCTGATCCAGCACATCTCGGACGATGCCGTGTTCCACGGCGACTTCACGCTGACCAGCGGGAAGCAGGCCTCGTACTACATCGACCTCCGCAAGGTGAGCCTCGACCACCGCGTCGCACCGCTCATCGGCCAGGTCATGACGGACCTGCTGCAGCAGGTCCCCGACGTCGACGCGGTCGGTGGGCTCACCATGGGTGCCGACCCGATCGCGAGCGCGGTCCTGCACCAGGCCGCCGCCCGCGGGCTGTCCTACGACGCGTTCGTCGTCCGCAAGGAGCCGAAGGACCACGGTCGCGGCCGCCAGGTCGAGGGCCCGGACGTGCGCGGCAAGCGCGTCGTCGTGCTCGAGGACACCTCGACCACCGGTGGGTCGCCGCTCAAGGCCGCCGAGGCGCTCGAGCGCGAGGGCGCGGTCATCGCCGCGGTCGCGGTCGTCGTCGACCGGGACACCGGGGCGAAGGAGCGGATCGAGGCTGCGGGGTACCCGTACTTCGCGGCGATCGGGTTGGCCGACCTGGGGCTGAGCGCGTGACCGGGGAGCGTCCGGACGACGCGCGCGAGACCGACGGTACGGCCGGCCCGGCAGACGGGGTGGACGGACGGGAGGCCCGCCCCGCGCCCGCCTCGGACGCTCCGTTCACGGGTCTCCGCAGTGCCGCCGACATCTTCGGTGCGCCGCGGACGGCCGACGAGTGGCCCTCGCGCCGCGAGCGGCGCGAGGCCGAGCGCGCGGCCCGCGAGACCGGGGCGCCGCTGCCGGAGCCGTTCGCGGCCGACGCCGCTTCCGGTGCCGGTGCCGGTGCCGGCACCGCTGACGCTGCGCCTGCTGCGCCTGCTGCGCCTGCTGCGCCTGCTGAGCCTGCTGCGCCTGCTGCGCCTGCTGCGCCTGCTGCGCCTGCTGCGCCTGCCGCAGGTGCCGCCCGCGCGGGTGCCGAGCCGCTGGACGCCGGCGCGACGCAGGCGATCCCCATGGGTGCCGAGCTCCGCGAACCCTCGGTGAACCCGCAGGCGAGCATCGAGCACGAGCGCGCGACGCTCAGCGACCGGATCCCGCCGGCAGCGCCCGTCCCGCCGACCGGGGGCGCGCAGCACCCGTCGTCGATCGCCCTGCCGACCGCGATGACGCACCGCGACCAGCGCGCCGCCGACAACCGGGCCGTCGAGGACGAGCGACGCCGCGCCGACCCGTTCGGCCAGGGCCGCACCGACGTCGACTGGCTCGGCCGGGCCACCGGCCCCGGGCCCACGGCCGCCGCCTGCGCATGGCGTCCGCGAAGCCGTCCCGCCGCAGGTAC
>NZ_MCIG01000119.1 GCF_001705035.1 Curtobacterium sp. UCD-KPL2560
TTTTTTACGGAGAGTTTGATCCTGGCTCAGGACGAACGCTGGCGGCGTGCTTAACACATGCAAGTCGAACGATGATCAGGAGCTTGCTTCTGTGATTAGTGGCGAACGGGTGAGTAACACGTGAGTAACCTGCCCCTGACTCTGGGATAAGCGTTGGAAACGACGTCTAATACTGGATAGGACTACTGGCCGCATGGTCTGGTGGTGGAAAGATTTTTTGGTTGGGGATGGACTCGCGGCCTATCAGCTTGTTGGTGAGGTAATGGCTCACCAAGGCGACGACGGGTAGCCGGCCTGAGAGGGTGACCGGCCACACTGGGACTGAGACACGGCCCAGACTCCTACGGGAGGCAGCAGTGGGGAATATTGCACAATGGGCGAAAGCCTGATGCAGCAACGCCGCGTGAGGGATGACGGCCTTCGGGTTGTAAACCTCTTTTAGTAGGGAAGAAGCGAAAGTGACGGTACCTGCAGAAAAAGCACCGGCTAACTACGTGCCAGCAGCCGCGGTAATACGTAGGGTGCAAGCGTTGTCCGGAATTATTGGGCGTAAAGAGCTCGTAGGCGGTTTGTCGCGTCTGCTGTGAAATCCCGAGGCTCAACCTCGGGCTTGCAGTGGGTACGGGCAGACTAGAGTGCGGTAGGGGAGATTGGAATTCCTGGTGTAGCGGTGGAATGCGCAGATATCAGGAGGAACACCGATGGCGAAGGCAGATCTCTGGGCCGTAACTGACGCTGAGGAGCGAAAGCATGGGGAGCGAACAGGATTAGATACCCTGGTAGTCCATGCCGTAAACGTTGGGCGCTAGATGTAGGGACCTTTCCACGGTTTCTGTGTCGTAGCTAACGCATTAAGCGCCCCGCCTGGGGAGTACGGCCGCAAGGCTAAAACTCAAAGGAATTGACGGGGGCCCGCACAAGCGGCGGAGCATGCGGATTAATTCGATGCAACGCGAAGAACCTTACCAAGGCTTGACATACACCGGAAACGGCCAGAGATGGTCGCCCCCTTGTGGTCGGTGTACAGGTGGTGCATGGTTGTCGTCAGCTCGTGTCGTGAGATGTTGGGTTAAGTCCCGCAACGAGCGCAACCCTCGTTCTATGTTGCCAGCGCGTTATGGCGGGGACTCATAGGAGACTGCCGGGGTCAACTCGGAGGAAGGTGGGGATGACGTCAAATCATCATGCCCCTTATGTCTTGGGCTTCACGCATGCTACAATGGCCGGTACAAAGGGCTGCGATACCGTAAGGTGGAGCGAATCCCAAAAAGCCGGTCTCAGTTCGGATTGAGGTCTGCAACTCGACCTCATGAAGTCGGAGTCGCTAGTAATCGCAGATCAGCAACGCTGCGGTGAATACGTTCCCGGGCCTTGTACACACCGCCCGTCAAGTCATGAAAGTCGGTAACACCCGAAGCCGGTGGCCTAACCCTTGTGGAAGGAGCCGTCGAAGGTGGGATCGGTGATTAGGACTAAGTCGTAACAAGGTAGCCGTACCGGAAGGTGCGGCTGGATCACCTCCTTTCTAAGGAGCATCTGGCTCGTCTCGTGTCTGCAGATGCAGGTGTGGGGTGGGTCCAGGCGCCYGGTTCGGACCGAACGTGTCCGACGGGTAGCTCATGGGTGGAACATTGACAGTGCAGGTGGGAGTCATGCTCTCGGCGTCAGTACATCGATCGTTCGCGGTTGGTTGGAAGGGGTCGGGGTGTGGTGAGYATCTGGTGCACGTTGTTGGGTCCTGAGGGACCAGGCTTCCCGGCCCGTTGTGGTTGGGGGTTGAGCCGTCTGGTGCTGCCCTGTGTGGGTGGTGCTGGGGACGCGGTTCTTCGAGTGGGCCATGTGATGCCGGCGCGGTTGCGTTGGTGGAGGATGGTGCCGATCGTATGTTGAGAACTACACAGTGGACGCGAGCATCTTTAGATTCGCGTCATCGCATGATCGCCGGCTTCGGTTGGTGGTTGTGGTTGGCGTTGGATCGCAATTTTAATCTTTGTGGTCAAGTTTCTAAGAGCAAACGGTGGATGCCTTGGCATCTGGAGCCGAAGAAGGACGTAGAAATCTGCGATAAGCCTCGGGGAGCTGATAATCGAGCTGTGAGCCGAGGATTTCCGAATGGGGAAACCCCGCCAGGCGCTTTTGTGACCTGGTGACTCCCGCCTGAATATATAGGGCGGGTAGAGGGAACGTGGGGAAGTGAAACATCTCAGTACCCACAGGAAGAGAAAACAACATGTGATTCCGTGAGTAGTGGCGAGCGAAAGCGGATGAGGCTAAACCGATCATGTGTGATAGCCGGCGGGCGTTGCATGGTCGGGGTTGTGGGACACGTCACTCAGTTCTGCCGGACTGGGGCGGTTACAGCGCATCATAGTCGAACCGGTTTGAAAGCCGGGCCGTAGTGGGTGCCAGCCCCGTAGACGAAATGGTGTTATGGCCGGATGTGTATCCCAAGTAGCACGGGGCCCGAGAAATCCCGTGTGAATCTGTCAGGACCACCTGATAAGCCTAAATACTCCCAGATGACCGATAGCGGACAAGTACCGTGAGGGAAAGGTGAAAAGTACCCCGGGAGGGGAGTGAAATAGTACCTGAAACCGTTTGCTTACAAACCGTCGGAGCCTCCTTAGTAGGGGTGACGGCGTGCCTTTTGAAGAATGAGCCTGCGAGTTAGTGATATGTGGCGAGGTTAACCCGTGTGGGGCAGCCGTAGCGAAAGCGAGTCTGAATAGGGCGGTTCAGTCGCATGTCCTAGACCCGAAGCGAAGTGATCTATCCATGGCCAGGTTGAAGCGACGGTAAGACGTCGTGGAGGACCGAACCCACTTCAGTTGAAAATGGAGGGGATGAGCTGTGGATAGGGGTGAAAGGCCAATCAAACTTCGTGATAGCTGGTTCTCTCCGAAATGCATTTAGGTGCAGCGTTGCGTGTTTCTCGCCGGAGGTAGAGCTACTGGATGGCCGATGGGCCTCAACAGGTTACTGACGTCAGCCAAACTCCGAATGCCGGTGAGTGAGAGCGCAGCAGTGAGACGGTGGGGGATAAGCTTCATCGTCGAGAGGGAAACAACCCAGACTACCAACTAAGGCCCCTAAGCGTGTGCTAAGTGGGAAAGGATGTGGAGTTGCACAGACAACCAGGAGGTTGGCTTAGAAGCAGCCACCCTTGAAAGAGTGCGTAATAGCTCACTGGTCAAGTGATTCCGCGCCGACAATGTAACGGGGCTCAAGCACACCGCCGAAGTTGTAGATTTCGCACACAGACAAGCCTTCGTGGTTCAGTCGTGCGGAGTGGTAGGAGAGCGTCGTGTGGCGAGTGAAGCGGCGGAGTAATCCAGCCGTGGACGCCACACGAGTGAGAATGCAGGCATGAGTAGCGAAAGACGGGTGAGAAACCCGTCCTCCGAAAGACCAAGGGTTCCAGGGCCAGGTTAATCCGCCCTGGGTAAGTCGGGACCTAAGGCGAGGCCGACAGGCGTAGTCGATGGACAACGGGTTGATATTCCCGTACCGGCGAACAACCGCCCAAGCTAATCCAGTGGTGCTAAGAGTCCTAACCCGGTTCGTCGGATCCCTTCGGGGTGATGGTGTCCGGTCTAACGCTCGACCCCATGCTGGTGCGGCTAGCGTATGAACAGGTGTGACGCAGGAAGGTAGCTGAGCCAGGCGATGGTATCCGTAAGGTGAACCTGGTGTAAGGATGTAGGGCTGACGATAGGCAAATCCGTCGTCTGTACGCCTGAGATCCGACGCGTACCCGTAAGGGGAAATCAGTGATCCTATGCTGCCGAGAAAAGCATCGACGCGAGGTTGCAGCCGCCCGTACCCGAAACCGACTCAGGTGGTCAGGTAGAGAATACCAAGGAGATCGAGATAATCGTGGTTAAGGAACTCGGCAAAATGCCCCCGTAACTTCGGGAGAAGGGGGGCCGGACACGTGACCGGACTTGCTCCGTGAGCGTTGAAGGCCGCAGAGACCAGTGGGAAGCGACTGTTTACTAAAAACACAGGTCCGTGCGAAGTCGCAAGACGATGTATACGGACTGACGCCTGCCCGGTGCTGGAAGGTTAAGAGGAAGGGTTAGCCCTCGGGCGAAGCTYTGAATTTAAGCCCCAGTAAACGGCGGTGGTAACTATAACCATCCTAAGGTAGCGAAATTCCTTGTCGGGTAAGTTCCGACCTGCACGAATGGCGTAACGACTTCCCAGCTGTCTCAACCGCGAACTCGGCGAAATTGCACTACGAGTAAAGATGCTCGTTACGCGCAGCAGGACGGAAAGACCCCGTGACCTTTACTACAGTTTGGTATTGGTGTTCGGAGTGGCTTGTGTAGGATAGGTGGGAGACTGTGAAGCGGGCACGCTAGTGTTCGTGGAGTCATTGTTGAAATACCACTCTGGTCACTTTGGATGTCTAACGTAGGACCCTGATCGGGTTCATGGACAGTGCCTGATGGGTAGTTTAACTGGGGCGGTTGCCTCCCAAAGAGTAACGGAGGCGCCCAAAGGTTCCCTCAACCTGGTTGGCAATCAGGTGGCGAGTGTAAGTGCACAAGGGAGCTTGACTGTGAGACTGACAGGTCGAGCAGGGACGAAAGTCGGGACTAGTGATCCGGCAGTGGCTTGTGGAAGCGCTGTCGCTCAACGGATAAAAGGTACCTCGGGGATAACAGGCTGATCTTGCCCAAGAGTCCATATCGACGGCATGGTTTGGCACCTCGATGTCGGCTCGTCGCATCCTGGGGCTGGAGTAGGTCCCAAGGGTTGGGCTGTTCGCCCATTAAAGCGGTACGCGAGCTGGGTTTAGAACGTCGTGAGACAGTTCGGTCCCTATCCGCTGCGCGCGTTGGAAATTTGAGAAGATCTATCCCTAGTACGAGAGGACCGGGATGGACGAACCTCTGGTGTGTCAGTTGTTCTGCCAAGGGCACCGCTGATTAGCTACGTTCGGACCGGATAACCGCTGAAAGCATCTAAGCGGGAAGCCGTCTTCGAGATGAGATTTCCATGCACCTTGAGTGTGAGAGGCTCCCAGCAGACTACTGGGTTGATAGGCCGGATGTGGAAGCGGGGACTAACGACCCGTGGAGCTGACCGGTACTAATAAGCCGAAGACTTGACAACACAATTATTTCCCCACCCTTGTGGTGGGGGCTCGCGTCCACTTTGTGGTTCCCGACAGACGATCGGGAATCAAACTGAATACTTCAGCTGAACCAGCATGAAGGAACAGTGTTTGATCCGTTTCGGGTCGACAGTGTTCCGGTGGTCATAGCGAGAGGGAAACGCCCGGTCACATTCCGAACCCGGAAGCTAAGCCTCTCAGCGCCGATGGTACTGCAAGGGGGACCTTGTGGGAGAGTAGGACGCCGCCGGACTCA
>NZ_MCIG01000120.1 GCF_001705035.1 Curtobacterium sp. UCD-KPL2560
GCTACCCCCGCCCGTAGCTCAGGCCCAGAACGCCGCGATCGCCTCCGCGACCGCCGCCCCCTGCCGCCGCCCCTCGACGGACGCCGGTGCCTGGGTCGACAGCGACAACGAGTTCGCGCCGAACGCGTGCTGCGACGCACTGTCCGCGACGATCACCTCGACCGAGCTGCCGCCCGCGCGCAGGGACTCGACCGCGACGTCGAGCCACGGTCCGAGCGGCGATGCGCCCTCGGGTCCGCACGCCACGACGAGCACGCGCTCGTGCCCGGCGGCGACGTCGGCGTTCGTGGCCGAGCGGAGCCCGCCGTCGATGTGCGGCACCCCGTCGATGTGCACGGGCGACCACACGAACGGCACCGAGCAGCTCGCCGCCACGGCACGCGTCAGGGGCACGCCGGTCGTTGCGGTGAGCACCTTGAACGTGCCGTCGGTGGCGTCGATCGTCGTGACCCCGAGCGGCTTCTCCGGCCACTCGGTCCCGGGCAGGGTCTCGGCGAAGGTCGCGATGCGCTCCTCGTCGGTCTGCCCGGTGACGACCTGCTGCGCGACGGCGCCGAGCCGGGCGCGGGCGTCCTGCTCCGAGGTCGAGCCGGCCAGCACCTGCGCGAGGCGCTCCTGGAAGTCCTCGCCCGCGATCGGCGCCGGCTCCTCGTAGGTGGAGGGCACCGGCGCGTGCAGCTGCTCGTACGCGGGCGCGACCGCGCCGTACCGGACGAACGTCCCGACGACACTGCCGGCGCTCGACCCGACCACCAGGTCCGCCGCGTCGAGGTCGACCCCGGCCTCCTGCAGCGCGGACAGGACCCCGACCTCCCACGCGATGCCGGCGACGCCGCCACCGCCCAGGACGAGTGCGCGGGTACCGGGGGCTGGGGTGGCGAGTTCGCTCATGCGA
Source organism: Curtobacterium sp. UCD-KPL2560 (assembly GCF_001705035.1). Taxonomy (GTDB): domain Bacteria; phylum Actinomycetota; class Actinomycetes; order Actinomycetales; family Microbacteriaceae; genus Curtobacterium. Next base: position 896 of record NZ_MCIG01000120.1, read on the forward strand.
CCTGCTTACCAGGTGGGGGAAGGACGGACGGGAGGATCGTGGCGGGCCCGCCACGATCCTCCCGTCCGTCCGGTGTCGGCTCGGCCGACCCGTCACCGCCGGTCCGGCGCGGACCGACCCCGTCTCGCGAGAGGTGCGGGGTCAGTCCGACGCGACGTCGATGAGGACCTTGCCGACCGCGTCGCCCTCGACCGCGTCGTGGGCGGCGGCGGTGTCCTCGAGCGCGAAGCGCACGAGCGGCAGGCCGGCGTCCTCGCCGACGGGGAGCACACCGTCGCGGAGGGCCGCGGTGACGTCCTCGGCGGCTGCCGTCAGCGCGTCGTCGCCGATCGTGTAGAGCAGCAGGAACTGGTAGCGGGCGTTCACGCTCATGTTCGGACGGATCGGCAGGGTCGCGTGGTCGCCGCCGTTGTTCGCGTAGATCGAGACGACGCCGTGGTTCGCCAGGACGTCCGCGACCAGGTCGGCGTTCTGCGGGATGGACACCTCGACGACGATGTCGACGCCGTCGGGGGCGATCTCGCGGATGCGGGCGGCGGCGTCCTCGTCGCGGTAGTTCACCGTGTGGTGGGCGCCGGCGGCGGTCGCGAGGGCGGCCTTGGCGTCGGAGCTGATCGTCGTGACGACGGTCGCCCCGGCCCAGCGTGCGAGCTGCACGGCGGCGTGCCCGACGGCTCCGGCGCCACCGGCGACGAGGACCGTGCGGCCCGCGAGCGCACCGGGGGACAGCCGCGAGGGGCCGTGCTCGTGCGTGGTGAGGGCGCGGTGCGCGGTCATCGCGGGGACGCCGAGCGAGGCGCCGACGTCGAAGCTCGTGCCCTCGGGCAGCCGGACGGCCCGTGCGGCGGGGACGACCGTGTACTCCTGCGCGGTGCCGGTCGGGCGGCTCGCGGCGGCCATGTACAGCCAGACGCGGTCGCCCTCGGCGAGGTCCTCGACGCCCTCGCCCACGGCGTCGACCACGCCGGCGCCGTCCTGGTTCGGGGTGATCTCGGGGAAGGGCAGGCCGTCGCCGTACGTGCCGCCGGCGCGGGCCTTCCAGTCGGTGGGGTTGACGCCGGAGACGACGACGCGGACGCGGACCTCGCCGGGGCCGGGCTGGGGGACCTCGCGGTCGACCAGGTCGAGGACGCTGCTGTCACCGGGCTTCGTGTAGACGATGGATCGCATGTGTCCAGGCAACCACCGCGGGGTGCGGGGTCTTCCCGGTGGCGTTCAGCGCGGTGTGCCGGTGCGCCGGTGCGCCGGTGCGCCGGTGCGCGGCGTGTCGCGCGCCGTTCCGTGCGGTGCGCGGCCGGTGCCGTTCAGCGCGGGGTGCGCGCGTCGTACTCGTCGCGTGACTCCTGCACGTCGGCCATGTGGTCGGTCGCCCAGTCCTCGAGCGGCGCGAGCACCGTGCGGAGGGAACGGCCGCGTTCGGTGAGCTCGTACTCCACCCGCGGTGGGATCTCGGGGAACACCGTCCGGGTGACGAGGCCGTCCCGCTCGAGCGCACGGAGGGTCTGCGTCAGCATCTTCTGCGACACGCCCTGCACCCGCGCCGCGAGCGTGGAGTACCGCTGGGGACCGTCCACGAGGGACCCGATCGTGAGCACGCTCCACCGGTCGCCGATCCGGTCGAGGAGCTGCCGCGACGGGCAGTCCGCGGCGTAGGGGCTGTACTCGAGCGCTGACATCGCATCCTCCGTTACGCACCATCAGGTGCCTACTTCCCAGAAGAGAGTAACGCGAGTACGGTCGGGATCACCAGTCACGGAAGGACACTCATGACCAACATCGTCGTCTTCGGCGGCACCGGCTACGCCGGCTCCGCCATCGTCCGCGAGGCCCTGTCCCGCGGGATCGCCGTCACCGCCGTCGCGCGCGACACCTCGAAGCTCGACGCCGCCGAGGGCCTGACCCTCGCGCAGGGCGACGCCTTCGACGCCGACTTCGTCGCGGACGTGACGAAGGGCGCCGACGTCGTCATCGTCTCGCTGCAGGCGGTCCAGGCCGACGGCAGCGAGCTCAAGGACAAGTTCCAGCACTTCGTCGACGCGGCCGCGGCTGCCGGCGCACGCCTCGGCATCGTCGGCGGCGCCGGATCGCTGCTCGTCGCGGAGGGTGGCCCGGCGCTGGTCGACACCGCCGAGTTCCCGGACGAGGTCAAGCCGGAGGCGAAGAGCCACGGCAAGATCCTCGAGGGGCTGCGGTCGGGCGCCTACACGGGCGACGTCGACTGGTTCTACGTGAGCCCGGCGGCGGCGTTCGGCAGCTGGAACCCCGGCGAGCGGAAGGGCACCTACCGCACCACGGACGACCTGCTGCTCACCGACGCCGACGGCAACTCGGACATCTCCGGCGAGGACTACGCCATCGCGATCGTCGACGAGGTCGAGCGCCCGGCGCACCACCGCGCCCGCTTCGGCGTCGCGTACTGAGGCACGGCGCGCCGCGGGAGACCGCGGCGCGCAGCGCCCGCGCACAGTCGAGAGCACGCCGCACCACGCATCAGCGTGGTGCGGCGTGCTCTTCGTGGTCGGGCCGCCCCGTGTCGGCCGGGAGGCTCGTGGCGGCCCGGCCTCGCGCCTCCCGTCCGTCGTGTGGTGCGTGCTGCTCCCGCACAACGGGAGGCACGTCGCGCCACGTGATCCCGTGGTGCGACGTGCCCGCGGTTGTGCGCSGCGCGCACGGCGGCTGCGCCGCGCCCGCTCGCGCGGCCGGTCGGTCCGCCCCGCGTCCGCCGGGAGGCCCGTGGCGGCCCGGCCGCGCGCCTCCCGTCCGTCGCGTGGTGCGGGCTGCTCCCGCACAACGCAAAGCACGTCGCGCCACGTGATCCCGTGGTGCGACGCGCCTCCGGTTGTGCGCCGCGCGCACGGCGGCTGCGCCGCGCCCGCTCGCGCGGACGGTCGGTCCGTCCCGCGTCCGCCGGGAGGCCCGTGGCGGCCCGGCCACGGGCCTCCCGTCCGCCGTGTGGTGCGKGCTGCTCCCGCACAACGCAAAGCACGTCGCGCCACGTGATTCCGTGGCGCGACGTGCTTCCCGTTGTGCGCCCGCCCCGGCCAGCGCGACCGCGCGCGGCGATCGCGCGCCTGCGGCGCCGCGCCGCCCGCCGCGACCGCGCGCCGCCCTACCGCTGCCCGACGATCGCGGGCATCGGCAGGTGGTGGCGCATCCGCACGGCGAGGTGCAGACCGCCCCGCCGGGCGAGGACGAGCCCCACGACGACCGCCGCCGCTGCCGGGACCCCGCCGGCGACGACCATGCCGACGTGGGCGCCGAAGTGGTCCACGACCTGTCCCATCAGCGGGCCGCCGATCGCCTGCCCGCCGAGCAGCACGAGGACGTACAGCGACATCACTCGGCCGCGGATCGCCACGTTCGAGGACAGCTGCACGAGCGAGTTCGAGGCGGTCATGAACAGCAGCTGCGACATCCCGACCGCGACGAGCGCGACCGTGAACGGCGCGATCACCGGGATCGAGCCGGACACCACGAGCAGGACCCCGGTCCAGAACACGCCGCCGACGATCGTGCGGAGCCGCACCACCGCTCGACGGGTCGACAGCAGCGCACCGACCAGGGCACCGACCGCGACGGCCGAGTTGAACGCGCCGTAGCCCGCGGCGCCGACGTCGTAGACCTTCGATGCGAACGCCGACAGCAGCACGGGCATGGTCAGGGCGAACACCGAGAAGAACACCATGAGGACGACGGGCACCAGGATGGTCGGCTTCCGCACGGCGTAGCGGAGCCCCTCGACGAGCTGTCCCTTCGTGCGGGGAGCCGGCGGTGTCCGGTGCAGTTCGGACACCCGCAGGAACCCGAGCGTCACCACCACGGCGACGCACGCGATCGCGTTGACGCCGAACGACCACCCGGCCCCGACCGCGACGAGCAGGGCCCCGGAGAGCGCCGGCCCGATCATGCCGCCGAGCTGGAACACGCTCGAGTTGACGCTGATGGCGTTGCGGAGGTGCTGATGCCCCACGATCTCGGTGACGAACACCTGGCGCGCGGGGTTGTCGATCACGGTCACCATGCCGACGAGGAACGCGATCACCCAGATGTGCCACGCCTCCACCACCCCGGTCAGGGTGAGCACGGCGAGCAGGGCGGACAGCGCCGCGAACGCCCCCTGCGTGATCATCATCAGCGCGCGCTTCGAGAACCGGTCGACGAGCACGCCGCCCCAGAGCCCGAAGAACAGCATCGGCGCGAACTGGCACGCGACCGTGATGCCGACCTGCGCGACCGACCCGGTGAGCTGGAGCACGAGCCAGTCCTGCGCGATGCGCTGCATCCACCCCGCGGTCATCGCCACGAGGTTCGTCGCCGTGAACAGGCGGAAGTTCGGGACGGAGAGCGCGATGAGGGTGTGGCGCCACGGCGGCCGTTCGGCCTGGATCGGGAGGGGTTCGGTGGGGGGAGGGAG
>NZ_MCIG01000013.1 GCF_001705035.1 Curtobacterium sp. UCD-KPL2560
GCAGCCGGATCCGTTTCTGCGCCTCCCGCAGCTCGGCTTGCTCCACCGCTTTCAGCGACGGCGGCTCTGCGACCCCGATGCCGTCGTCACGGTCCGCGAGGCGCAACCAGCGGGCCAGGCAGGACTCGGAGACGCCGAAGTCCTTCGCGACCTGCCGCACTGACGTCTCGCCCTTCCGGGCGACCGCGATCACGTCACGGCGGAACTCTTCCGGATACGCCTTCACCATGGCGCACATCCTTCCAGCAGGAGCCAATGCCCCTACCTCTCAGGAGTCAACCGAACCTGCAGCAGTCCCTCCCGAGTCGACGTGCCGCAGCAGCGGACGGCTCAGTCGCGGAAGCCGTCGGCGCAATCGCGCGACAGCCGTCACGATTCGACGCGCTGACGCTGCAAGAGACCTACATCGAGCTCGGTGCCGCGGACGCTGCCGTCGACGCCGCGCTCGCTAGGCTCACCGCCATCTGGACCGACGCTCAAGCGCTCGACTTTGATCTCGATCACGGAGCTACGCCTCGCAAGCGGGGGTAGCACCAGATATCCCGGGCTAGCTAGCTAGCTAGCTAGCTGGCCGGTCGTCCGCTCTATGGCGTACTCCGACTGGCATCCTCACCCAGTCCCTTTCGCCGTCATTGCCGGGGTCGGATTGACACTCTTCCAAGAGGCCACCCCCCGACCGGGACTGGCATCAGGGCTGTTCACCAACGTGCCACGTGTGGGAGGCAGTTGCCTCGGGTGGGCTCATCGCACTCACGACGGTCATCGGCGGCTACCGGAACATCTTCCTGATCTGCGCCGCCCTGACACTAATCGCACTGAGCATCATCCTCGCCGTCAGAATCACATCACGTCGACAGGCAGCAACTCGTCTGTAACGGCGGCGCCTCGGCGCCCCGGCGCCCCGGCGCGCGGCGCAGCTGCTGCCGCGGACCGCTGCCGGCCTGCGGTTGGTGCACGGCCCCTAAGTTCAAGAGTAGATGTGTTGAGGAACCCATCCGTGGAACCTAGAACCACAGCGAGTATTTACGCGGCAGCGGCAGCGGCAGCGGCAGCGGCGGCGGTGGCAACGCCCCAGAGCGGCATGACCTTCGGTAGCATATTGAGCAACAATCGGATGCGACCACCGGTTGATCGCGTCGAGGAGAGCAGATTCATGAAGCTGAAGAACGTGACTCTCACAAATGGCACACAAGTGTCAATCTCGGAATCGATTACCGCAGTCGTAGGCCCGAATAATGCTGGAAAAAGTACCTTTCTGCGCGAGATTCAGCAGGCGTTCGCTAGGGAACCGTATCAAGGCCCAATATCTGATCATCGCCTCATTCAAACCTATGACCTTATAGGGGATGAAACCCCGGACGCCTTTGTGCAATTTCGGCGAAGGCTTGATGCTAATGCTACGCACCGGAAGGCTGGGTCCTACAATGGCGGGTACTGGGATCAAGACCACTGGATGCTTTCAAATGGGCAGGTGGTGACGGAATCGCAGATTTCCCAATATTGGAACTCTCGTCTTGGCTTTGGGCCATTGGCCTCTTACGTGAGTATTTTCATGGATGCAAGCAATCGCTTGCATCTGGCTAATTCTGCATCTGCTTACGACGCGCTCCATGAGTCGCCGTCGACGGTAGTACAGCGGCTTTATGCCGATCGAGCCCTTGAAGCTACTTTGAGTGAACTGACTCTCAAGGCGTTTGGTGTCCCGCTAACTGTGAACAGGTATGCCGGGAGCCAAATTCACCTTCATGTTGGAGCACCTCGATCGGCCGAGCGCGAAGCCCCGCAGTCTAGCGAGTACCTTGAGGAGCTTGGTCGTCTTCCATTAATAGGCGAGCAAGGGGATGGTTTCAAAGCGTTTATTGGGATGGCGCTTTCGGTTATTGCGGGATCACATCCCATCGTTCTGATTGATGAACCCGAAGCTTTCCTGCATCCCCCGCAAGCCCGATTGCTGGGTCAGTTCTTGGCTGAACAGCAAGCCACCGGCACGCAGGTGATCGTCTCCACGCACAGCGAGGATGTAGTTGCGGGCATGACGAGTGGCGATGGCCAGAGGGTTGCTGTTGTCCGCCTCACGCGCGAAGCGAATATTGCGTCGGTCGCACAACTTGAGCCGGAGGACGTAAAAAATCTTTACGACGATCCTCTCATAAAATACTACGACATGTTGAATGGCCTATTTGTGCGAGGTGTCGTTATTTGCGAGTCCGATTCGGACTGCACCTACTACCGCGCAGTTCTCGATGCCGTCGATCGAAAGAAGGGTATAGATTCAGGCCTGCACTTTACGCACGCAGGCGGTAAGTCCCGGGTTCACGTCGCCCTTGAAGCTTTCCGACGTACAGAGGTTCCGGCCGCCGCGATTCTCGACATCGATCTTCTCCAGGACGACCAGGAATTCTGGCGAATCGTTCAGGCGGCAGGGGCTCAAAAAGTCGATCTTGAACGTGACCGTAATATTATTACGGCATACATCAAAGACAGGAATCAAAAGAAGTCGGTAACTGCCGCGGCGGCAGAAATCAGGGAGCTACTCGCCGTCGCATCGGGTGACGTCACATCGGGTTTGATCGGCAAGATAAACAAGTCGCTTGCTAGTCACTCGGGCTGGAAAGATTTCAAGCTTCAGGGTAGCCCGATGCTACATGGTGATGCGCTCAACGCGTTTTCGAGACTCGACACCACGTTGCGGTCTCATGGGGTTTTTCTAGTTCCAGTCGGGGAACTAGAAGGCTTTCATCCCGAGTATTCGTCTGCGAACAAGGCTCGATGGCTCCGCTCTGTTCTTGAGGTGAAGGCTTTCGCGCGCGAAGGTGAAGCGAGCGACTTCATACGCTCGGTGAGTGCGTACGCCTCTCGTCGGCAGATCAGGAATTGACATAAGAGCCCGCTATCGGCGGCACAACGAGAGCGGCCGGACCGTCAGTGTCGTGACGGTCCGGCCGGAGCTCGGGGCGAGCGGTGCTCGAGTCGAGCCTAGCCCGGGGATGTGTGCTCTGAGCTAGTGCGCGGCGTCGTATGCGTCGCGGACTGCCTGGCTGATGCGGCCGCGGCTCGAGACTTCGTGCCCGTTCGCGTTCGCCCATGCGCGGATCTTCGCGAGCTCGTCGGAGTTGCCGCGCTTCGCCGTGCTGCCGCCGGCGCTGCGTGCCTGACGGCCGCCGCTGACCTTCCGGGCAGCGGCGACGTAGTCGGAGAACGCTTCGCGGAGCGCGTCAGCGTTGTCGTCGGAGAGGTCGATCTCGTAGTGGCTGCCATCGAACGAGAAGGACACGGTGCGACCCTTGCCCTCGTCGATGGTGTCGCCGGTCAGGTCATCGACCAGGTGCGTGGTGACTTTCTGCGCCATAGGAACGCCGCCTTTCATTCAAGGGATTGCGCTCCTACTGTGGCACAAAAAGCTTCCCGAGCTCTGCACCATGACGACGGCAGCCGAATGTGGTTCCGCACGGCAGAATGGATGCGATGACCGAGTCCACGCCAATACCGTCCGGGTACGCCGCCACCCTCGCTGAACTCAAGCAGCAGGTGAGGAATGCGCGGTTCACCGCGCAACGGCGCGTCAACACCGAACTCGTGCGCTTGTACTGGGGAATCGGCGCCACCATCCTGCAGCGCCAGGAGACAGAAGGGTGGGGAAGCAACGTCATCGGCCGGCTTGCAACCGACCTGCGGGCAGAGTTCCCCGACATGAAGGGTTTCTCCCGAGCGAACCTGTTCTACATGCGGAGGCTCGCAGGAGAGTGGTCAGCGGACGCGATTGTCCAACAGGCTGTTGGACAACTGCCCTGGGGTCACATCACCGTGCTCCTGGACCGGCTCGATGACCACCACCTCCGCGACTGGTATGCCCACGAAGCGGCGGCACATGGCTGGTCGCGGAACGTGCTCGAGCACCAGATCAAGACCAGCGCCCACACCCGGCTGCAGGCGGCACCGTCGAACTTCCCGGCGACCCTGCCGGCGGGGGACTCTGACCTTGCGCAGCAGCTGACCAAGGATCCGTACGTGCTGGACTTCCTCGCCCTCGACGGCGACGCGAAGGAACGCCACCTCGAGCAGGCCCTGGTCGACCGGATCATCGACACGCTCCGCGAGCTCGGTGAAGGGTTCGCGTTTGTGGGCAGGCAGGTGCACTTCGACGTCGACGGCGACGACTTCTACGTCGACCTGCTCTTCTTCCACGTCGAGCAGCTCCGCTACGTCGTCATCGAGCTCAAGACCGGGAAGTTCAAGCCTGAGTACCTCGGGCAGCTCGGCTTCTACGTCGCCCTCGTCGACGATCGGCTCCGCCGCACCCAGCATGCCGACACGGTCGGGCTGCTCCTGGTCGCGGACAAGAACGACGCGGTCGTGCGGTACTCCCTCGCCGGGCAGCAGACCCCGATCGGCGTCGCCAGCTACGACCTCCTGCCCCCGTCGGTGCGGGCAGCACTGCCGTCCGAGGCGGACCTCACCAACCTGCTTCACGACGCCCGAAACGACAACAGCGGCACCGGTAACTGACCCGGCATGTAGGAACTAGGCGCGGCAGCCCACAGCGGACACCTTCTCTCGGGACAAGCGCTAGCCTTCCGCGCGACCTGTGCAGATGGGACCGCTCGCTCTGCACGGGCGCCGGTGTGGGGCTGTGGACGACAAGTCCGAACCGACGGGTGGCGAAGCTCCATAGAGTGATGCCGCAACCCTGGTGACTGGGCCGGTAGTGAGAACGACGGTTCTCCCCACGTTGGGGGCGTATCCGGACCGCGGGGTACATGGTTGAATCGTGAGTGGCGCCTGGCCCGGTCGAAACGATCGCGCAGCCGGAAGTCGCACCGATGTGGGTGTCTGGCCGCATTCGGGTTGTGGCCAGGCCCCTCATCGGGGTCCCGCACGAACGAGCGCGGTGGATCGCCGGGAAGGTGCGAGCGGGCCTGTGGCACGCCCGACCGGGGAGCAGCTCCTGCCGAAGCCGCTGTGGCGCTATGGCGCTATGGCGCTATGGCGGGGATCCGTGGGGACCGCGACGAGTGGTCCGATCCCTGTTCGGTATGGACCGCTTCCGCGGCGGGCTTCACTGGGACAGTGGCGTGGTGTCCCGGCTAGTGGGAGGGGCCCGGTGCCAGGACTCTTCCGGATGACCAGCTGGGAAGACCCACCATGCAGCGCTGACTGCCAGTTGGTGTCCCCTTTTTGGCCGTCTTGCGACGCCTGAGGAAGTGCAACAGGGTTGGTGACGCTTGACCAGTTCGGGTCTGATCAAGCACCTCGGGATGCCGGCTTCTAGTGCAGAGCCGGCATCCCGTGCTTACCCAAGCCAATGAGGCTCACACAACGCGAGACCCTTGCCGTTCACTCGGTGTCCCTGGGGCCGGGCCGAGGCGGAGGGGCTTTCCAATGGCCGGCGCCGCGGTTTCCGGAGAGGCGGTCGTGGAAAGCTTCGCTGGTGTTCTTCATGCCGCGGATCTCGAGCCACTTGCTGTGCTGGTAAAACGTCGTCTCGAGCGCGGCGCCTGTGGAGGCCTCCCAGGCGTGCGACTTCGTCATGTCGATGGCGACGAGCTCCGGGCCGTCGACTTCGTCGAACCGGGGTGTGAGGCCGTTCGGGGAGGCGAAGAGCAGCGCGCCTCGACCGTGTAGAGCACATCGCGGACCACGGTGTCGCGTTCCCCAGCACTCGCGCGGAACACCGCTGGTACGTCGCTGTCACTCAGCGGAAACATGCTGTCGGTGTGCTGGAGGCATGGAACTCGCTGCGTCGAACCGGATCCCCACACGCTGGTACCGCTCACTGTTCGTGCAGATCGCAGTCGCCGTCGTGGCGGGGATCGCCGTCGGTGTCTGCGCGCCTGCCGCTGCGCCAGCCTTGAACGTGGTGGGGCAGGGCTTCATCCGCCTGATCGAGATGGTGATCGCACCACTGGTCTTCATCGTGGTCATCACCGGCATTGTGCACGTCGGCAACCTTCGTGCAGTCGGTGCGGTCGCCGGTAAAGCGATGCTGTACTTCGTCCTCGCGTCCTCCGCAGCGCTGGTGTTCGGCCTCGTCGTCGGCAATCTCGTCGCCCCGGGCAGCGGGCTACGAATCGACCCGTCCACACTCGACGAATCCGCCGTCACGGCGAAGACGGGAAACGCTGCTGCACCGAGCCCGGGGGAGTTCGTTCTGGGTCTCATTCCCTCGAGCGTGATCAACGCGTTCGCGACCAACGACATCCTGCAGGTGCTGGTCGCGGCAGTGTTCGTCGGCGCGGCGATCGCTGCGATCGGCCCGGAACGCACCGCTCCGCTCATTCGCGGGCTCGACCTCTGCCTCGAGGTCGTCTACCGAATCCTCGGTTGGGTGATGCGTCTCGCGCCGCTGGGTGCGTTCGGCGCGATGGCGTACGTAGTGGGACAGTACGGGCTCGCGACGCTCAGCTCCTACGGGTGGCTCATCGCCGCCTGCTACGGCGCCGCGGCCGTGTTCATCCTCCTGCTGCTGGTCGTCGGACAGGTCCTGTCCGGCGTGCCTATCTGGCGGTTCGTCTGGCACACTCGCGCGGAGTTCGGACTCGCACTCGGGACAGCGTCAACCGAGGCGGTCCTGCCACGGATGATCACCCGGCTGACCGAGGTCGGCGTATCCCGCAGTGTCGCGGGGCTAGTGGTGCCAACGGGCTACTCCTTCAACCTCGACGGCGCCGCGATCTACCTCTCCATCTCGCTGCTGTTCCTCACGCAGGCGTTCGGGATCCCGCTGACGCTGGAACAGCAGGTCGCAGCCCTCGGGGTGCTGCTGCTGACGTCGAAGGGGATGGCCGGTGTGCCCGGCTCGTCGTTCCTGGCGCTGTCAGCGACGGCGACGACACTCGGCCTCTTCCCGGTCGCGGGCGTTGCGCTGCTGTTGGGGGCTGACCGAATCATGGACTCGATGCGGGTAAGCGTGAACCTGCTCGGCAACTGCGTCGCCGCACTCGTCGTCGCGCGGTGGCAAGGAGAACTTGACCACGTCGCGGCATCCGAAGCGCTCCACCCAGCCCAGCGTCCCCTCGCCGCAGCAGGCGCGCGGCAGCAGTAGGCAACAGGAGCAGAGGCAGGACCAGGAGCGGCGGTGTGCCGGTCTGAGTTCCGTGGGCCCCCGCATCTGCGGTGTGGCTGGGGAGCTCGAGATAGAGGAGGGGTGTCGGCCCTGATCGTTCCGGCACCCCCCGCCAGGACAAGACCCGAACAAGTCCCGACAAGTCGAGTTTCACTCCTCTTTTGGCGTTCGGCATCCCACAAGCCAGGATCCGTTGTGAGCTTGCATACTGTGCGTAGCCGCGGATGGTTACCGGGGCAGAACGCCATCGGGATCCTGATCAACGATGCTGCTCGGGTGACGTCCGGGCGCCTGAAGGGCCGGACGCCATTCTTCGTCGACTGCAGCCGTTCGCCTCCGCGAAGGGCTGCGCGCCACATGAGCGGTCAGCGCTTCAGCCGAGTCAGCGCACCGAACGTCACGACGATGCCGGACGCGACGCCAACGATGCTTCAGCGCCACGAACGAAGGAACACGGTCGGCGTGGCGGTCGGTCTAGAGCGGGCGGTGGTACTCCTGGCTCAGCTGCGTGGGGAGTTGTCGGTCAGCAGCTGAGACGATTCACCTGCAGGACATCACGCCACGGCAGGGAGAGCAACGCTGATGCGTTCGATCGTTTACACCAGCACCCAGACCCGTCCGATCACGGACATTGAGCTCGCGCAGATCCTCGCGGTCGGTCGGGAACGGAACACCAGCCTCGGCGTCACGGGAATACTGGCGCACAAGGGCGATAACTGTCTGGGGATCCTCGAGGGAGATGACGCTGTCGTCGGAGCACGGTTCGAGCAGGTCCGCGCCGACCCCCGGCACACCAATGTCCGCGTTCTGATGGATGAGCAGATCGTGGCGCGCTCGTTCCCGGATTGGTCGATGGCGTTCCAACCCATCGACCCGCTGATGGAACAGGTTTCGGGCTTCACCGACCTCTTTGTGCCCGGACGGCCGATTGAAGCAACAGCAGCCCGCAGTCGCGTGCGCGGGCTGCTGGAGTGGTTCCGGAAACACCCGCTGGCCCCGCTGACCAGCCGCACAGCAGACGAGGACGAAACGCCACGGACACGCGTGATCAACGGCGCGATCCTGGCGCTGCACGATGACGGCGTCTCGCGGTTCAGCATTGATGTCGCCGCCGCGCACGCGGCAATGTCGCCAGCGCAGGTCCGGGAGCTGTTTCCCACGGAGCAGGCCCTGCTCGCAGCGACGGTTGAACGGTGGTCGCAGGCGATCGCGGCGCCGCTTGTGCCGCTGATGGCTGAGAAGGGCACAGTCGCGTTCCTGCATGCGCTTCTGGCCGCGCAGGCTGAGGAGACCGGCCTCGTCGCGCTCCTGGCGCATAGCCTCGTGTCCGCGGCAGACCCGACAGTCGATGGGGCGGACTACTACCGTTCGATCTACCGGCGCTTCCGAGAGTCGATCCGTGATGGCCTGACAGCGGATGTTCTCGCTGGCCGGGAGCCCGAGACGATGGACCCGGTCCGTGGCGCACAGCAGCTCCTCGCGCTCTACGACGGCTTACGGTTGCAGGCGATGCTGACAGCGGACACGGACCTCGTTGACGCGTTCGATCGCGCAGCAAGCCGGATGCGACGCGGCTGGTCCGAGCAGTACGAGCAGCCGACCTACTGGGACATTCCCGTCGCTGAACCCCGCTAGCGGAAAAGGGCCACCCGTACCGCAGACCGGAGTCAGAGGAACCGTCGGTGCGTCACTGGGGCGTCGGGCGGCACGAGCGGACCTGCATCTGCTCCCCGACTGTTAGCAGATAGTCCACTTTGTGACGCATCCTCGACGTCGGGTGTGCGAATCAGTAGCGTGACCAGCGGACGGTTCTGGACCACGCCATGCGCGGTGCCAGCTCGTCCGGGAGCAAGGGTGTGCCGGCTGTACTGCGTCTGCATGGAGTGGTGTCAGGGGACGGGAAGCACTTGCGCTGAGGGACGCGGAGTGACCCGAACACTTCTCGTCCCTCAGCAAACACCGGGCCGAACCTCATGACGCCGCGCGTCCGTCTGCCCCTCCCGCGGGAAATACCAGCAGGGTAGGAAGAATCGGCACGCGGAACGTCGGCACGGAGTGTGCAGCAGCAGAGCAGCGTCGTCCATGCCGCCGGCCGCGTCGATGAGGTGGAATCGCCCTCAGTGCCGGCCGGTCAGTGCTCCCCACGCGCGGGCGAAGGGGTTCTTCCGACGCTGCCAGCCGTGGTCGGCGAGGACCTGCTTCATCGGGTCGGCAACCCATGAGGACTTGAAGGTGAAGTACCCGCCGTCGTCGGGCCAGTTCCTCGAGCTCATCGACGCCTTGTACAGACCCCCGTCGAGGAGTGTGACGTGCCAGCTCCAGGTGGCGTTGCCGAGGAGGGTGATGCCACCGTCGCCGGCGGGCTGCCCCGACAGGTTCGTCGACCAGGTGCCCGTGATGCGGTCGCCATCTGCGGTCATGGCAATCGGGTGCGCTCCCTGCCCGGTGAGGTCGAGGAGCGCTGCGATGACGTCGGTTTTCGGTGTGGGCTGCACGAAACTCAGTCTGCCCGCAGCGTGACGGAGCTGTCCCACCGTGATCGGCTACGCAACCGATCGACATCGAAGTGTCGTCACAGTCTCCGGGATCCGGGCTGGTATGCAGATACATCGCTCGACGCCCGTCCAACAGGGGGTGGCTATCGAGACGGTGATGGAAGCCGTTGGCTTGGGACCGTAGCTGGGCGACTCCCCGGTCTTCCGCGGACTCGATCAAGAGGGTCACATCACCAACAGCTTCTTCATCACAACGAGTCGCCATCAAGACCGCTAGCAGTACCGTCACAGGATGGAGTACTCGTTCTCGCCGCCGACCGCCTTGGAGTTCAAGACGCTCTACGACGAAACCGGGTGGGCGGACTGGGATCTCGGGCTGTTCGAGCGAGCGCTGGCGGGCAGCTGGGTGGTCTGCGCGGTGCGTGACGACGCCGGATCGCTCGTCGGTATCGGCCGGCTCATCAGCGACGGAGCACTGCACGCGTTCGTCACCGAGATGATCGTCACCGAGCGGGCCCGCGGGACAGGGGTCGGCGGAGCGATCCTCGCGCACCTCGTCGACGAGGCACGGCGCCGCGGTGTCGACGACGTCCAACTCTTCGCCGCCCGCGGTCGGGCGCGCTTCTATGAGCGCCACGGCTTCGAACGTCGCCCAGAGTCCGGGCCGGGCATGGACCTCTCCGACGCCCGGTAGTCGATCCCACGCGAGGCCGGACGTGGTCGGTTTCCTCCTGCTGCGATGCGGCTTGGTGACCTCCCCGCGCCCTGACAGGCGTCACACGGATGGTGCTCGGTCTGCGCTCGGCTCAGGCGCCGCCGCCTACAGTGCAGTAGAGAGTCAGCCACACCGGAACCTCCGGAGCAGCCACTGGCTGGTCAGGAGCACTCATGCGGCACCTCATCTACGGGTATACCTCCGTTTTAGTCAGTGATCCCGTCGCAGACGCAATCCTGGAGTACGCGGCTGCGCTCAGCCAGAGTCGGCTCAGCGACGTCGTGACTGTCCCCACATCGGACTACAGCGGCTTGTCCTCATCGGTCCGGATCCTGCTGGCTTCTGGCATCGCGCTCATGAGCGAACCGGCGCCCGACGATCTGCTGGAAACCGAGGATCGAGCATTCGTCGCTGAGCTACGTACCCGGATCGTCGCCGTCCTCGCAGAGGCTGTCGTCCCGCGCTCTCGGCCGCCGATGTGACGCTCCGGGATGACGATGACGATGACGATGACGATGACGAAACGATGACGGATGGGGAGCGTCGGCATCGCGTGGAGGACGAGCTGACCTTTCTGGAGGTTGCGCTGCGAGTGCAAGGGGCGGGTGTTGCAGCGGATGCCTTCACACGGGCGCGCCGAGTACTTGACGGGACACTGACGCCGGATGAGGCTCGTGCGCAGATCGCCGCGAAGTACGACCGCGACCTCCCCGACGACGACTAGCGCGGAGTCCGCCCTTCGGCGCGGTCCGCGCGAACCAAGGGGGAGCCGTAACGCTGTGCGGCTAGTGGGCCCGCCGACGGTTGAGGTGCGTCAGATCCCAACGTACTTTGGATAGGCCGGGTCGGGTTGGGATCCCGTCGTCACGATGGCCTCCGCGGTATGCGGAGCGCTGGCGCAACGGGACGGCTCGGTAGCGAGGAGGCGTTTAAAGCCTCACGGAAGGCCGGTCTTCAGGTGGCCGCCACAAGACTCTTTTACCCCTCCGTGCGCGAACTCGAGGGGACACCCCGCACCCCGTTTGCGCTGCGGTTCGGCGGCTGCCGCGCTCATGATGCCCTGCCCTCCGGCCAGGAGCAGATGTGACGCTCGAGCAGTCGGAGAGTGCACCACGTCCGACGGGAGCAGCCATGACGAACGAACGCCCGGCTGCTGGGCTGCGTCCGTTGGTGGCGGTCGCGGGTTCGGATACCGGCCGCGCGATCGATGACCTCGCCGGAATGTACGCCGGTCGCACCTGGCACGCAGCTCCCGTCGATTCGAACTACTGGTACAAGTACGTCGCGGTGGGCGATGACCAGATGAGCATCCGCCGCTCCCAAATGCACGGCACCCTCCGCGGCGATGTCGCGGTCGAGGGTGAAGTGGTCGTGCAGTGGATCGACTCGGGAAGCGCCCGCGTGGACGTTGGCCGGGACGAGATGCGCATGCAACCCGGGGTTCCCGTCCTGTTCCCCATCGAGCAGCGATTCGAGATGGAGTACGAGGACTGGGACCAGCGGATCGTGCACCTGAACCGCAACCTCGTCCTCGACGTCGCCGCCGAACGGTACCTTGTCGATGGAACGTTCGCGTTCGACCGGAAAACAGCGCCAACCGACGCCGCTGTGGCGCTGTGGCGGGAATCCGTGGCGACCGCGATGGGGGTCCTTCGCACTGAGGGGGCGCAGTCACTTGCCTGGCATGAGGCGCAACGGAGCGTGGTGCGATCCCTATTCGGCATGTACCGCTTCCACGGCGAGTACGTACCGGCCGGATACGGAGAGGCACGAAGCGCTCGGCTCCGAGCCGCAGTCGACGTGATCCATGCGGATGCCGGCAAGCCGCTCTCGGTCGGTGACATCGCCGAAGCTGCCGGCCTCAGTGCACGCGGACTCCAAGAAACCTTCCAACGAAACCTCGGTCGCACGCCCATGGCGTACCTCCGCGAAGTCCGGCTTCGCCGCGTCCAGGAAGAGCTTCTCCGATCCGAACCGGCTGCAACATCGGTCGCGGTAGTCGCGAGCCGATGGGGTTTCGCACACATGGGACGTTTCTCCGGCGAGTACCTGCGTCGCTTCGGGGAGTACCCCCGCGACACGCTCCGGCGCTAGTCCGGCCAGGCACCCGCTGGAATCGCGACACGTCGGCTCCGCCGGCGGGCTATTCATGCGCGATAGAGACGCAGTCAGGGACGAGACGTTACCCGACTGGCCGGACTCTCGCAGCAAGACTGTCTCGCGAGTGCTCACCGGTCGGACAGCGCACGACGGGGCAAAGCCGATGCTCTCGACCCACTTGCCCAATTTGGGATCGCTGCATGAGGAAACGGTCCCGGCCGTGAGGGCCGGGACCGTTCACTCAGCGATGCGTGATCATCCGTAGACGGATGCGCTGCTCCCGCTGACGCGCAGTCCGAATGCGCCGGAGGCGACGTTGCCGATCGGGCCGATGCCGGCCTTGAAGGTCAGCTCCGCCCATGCCGGGCCCGCCGATGATGCAGTTGCCCGGCGCAGCTTGGCCGAGCACGAGGCGTCGCCGACCGAGTTGTTGCAGTACGCGCCGCGGACGTCGCGGATCTTGTTGGTCGTGTAGTCGAGGTAGAAGCCGGCATTGCTGACGAAGTCGGAGATCCCGATCTTGCAGTTGTTGTACCAGCCGCCGGAGGACTTGCACCCCGTCTTCGACGGGTTGAGCCCCAGCGTTGTGACACCGCCCGGCCTTCCTGTCGACGCGGGTGCCACTGCGTCGGACTCAACCCATCGTTGCGATCCGTCGGCGAACACCTCGACCGACCGGGTGCCTCCCTCGCGGAGGCTCTCGCTCTTCGTGCTGACAGGCGTCGCATCGGTTTGCGAGTCCAGTGGCTGGCCGGCGTTGAGCTTTGCGATGAGGCGGTCCTGCACGTCAGCGCTGACGTTCGCACCGTTCATCGTCGCCCTGACGGTCGCCTCCTGTGACGCCGTCAGGAGCTTCGTCTCGGAGGCACTCGCGGGTGCGACGCCCATGAGCACGGAGCCCAGCAGTGCGCCCCCGGCTACCGCCGCGCAGACCAGACTCTTGAATTGAGCAATTTGTGGCATGAAACCCCTCCTGAGGAATAATCCGTTTCAGCCATGGACGTGTTATTCGTTCACGTGCGAATCAAGCGAGCGACGTCGACGAGCGACAAGCGCTTGCACCCCCCACGAGATGAGCGCCACGACCACGACGAGGACAACGACCGTTACAACGATGTTCAAGTTCCCAAACATGCTGCGAGCGTAGACGAACATCCACGATTTGTCGCGTCCCCTGATGACATCGAATCCGGCGATGTGGCCCCAGTCGCCGCGACTCGATGCCCCACTATTGCACGGTAGGAATGCTGTACCGCCTCCGACTATTGGCTGACTGCGTACCGTCACCTGGCCATAAAAACGCAGCCGGACGACCGCTTCTTGGCGGGCACGCTCGATTCCTGCCCAGCACCAGCGGCGCGTTTCCCCCGATGAGGAGCCCTTGCGGCCTCGTCCTGGGAGGCAGCGGGGAGACCTTGTCCTCCTTTTTGCCGTCTTGTGCAACATCGCCGGATGCGGGACAGTACTCTCCGCCTAATCAATCGGATCTGATGAACTATGTCCGGATGTGGGCTTCCCAGTACAAAGTCGGCGTCCCGCATATTTCTTTGGAGCGCAGATGGTGGGTGTTGCTGCTGCAGTGGACGTCAAGTGCTGCGTATGGGGTTGATAGCAATGCGTGTGGCTTCGCCCGCGCATGGAGGAATACCAGGGGTAGCGACTTGTCGTCGGTGAATCTGCTGACTACGTGCTGGGCCTGGATACTAGTCGCTGTCGCACTGTCATCCAGAAGGCCGGTCGGCGATGAAGATCCTCGCCAGGAGGACTGTCCACAGGTGGCCGAAGGCTGTCAGGGATCGGTGCGGTGCCGACTGATCGGACGTCGAAGACCGCAAGGCCGCAGGTAGTGATCACGACAATGACCGGGACCCAGTGGGGTCAGCTCGACGTGGGTGGGTCGAGCCGCTCCTGACGACCATCTCCGCGAGCGATGCCCAGCGCCTCCGCCGATCGAGCGTGGTGACGCCCTGGGGCGTCACGGCCGTGCACTGTCATGGGGTAGCGCGAGGCACGATACGTGGAGCGCACAACCACGCGAGCACGCAAAGTGCTCCTGCCAGGGCGAAAACCGCCGCGAACGCGCTCGTCGATGCAGCACCACCGAACGCTGCGAAGACGATAGCCATGACTGCAAGCACGATCGACGATGCGGTTGCTTCCGCGATGGTCAGCGCGGAGCTGTTGAAGCCCTGATTCGTCTTGCTTGAATACCCGAGCGTGAGCACGCCGAGCCGCGGGTAGATGAGCCCTATCCCGGCTCCGGCGAACGCCCAACCGACCACGACAACGATGGGCGTCGCGCTGGTGAGCGCCGTCACGAACAGGCATGCAACCGCGGTTCCAAGGCTTGCGGTGCCGATCCTGGCTGCGAGGACATGGCCGATCGTCGGAAACCGCCCCTGCACCCAAGATGCTGCTGACCAGCTCAGGGCAGCCGCCGTGAGCGCCACGCCCGCGAGGGCAGCTGACGTGCCGTAGTGGGAAACCAGCAGGAGCGGCACGTAGACCTCCGCTGCGAAGAAGGTGGCGGCTACTAGGGCGCGCTTGAGTACGACGCTCGGTAAGCCGCGACGGGCACGGAGTGTTCCAGCCGGTAGTAGTGGGCGAAGGGCGATCATCGCGACTACGGCTGCGAGGGACGGCACGAGCCACTGCGTCGGCCCGCGCGATTCCGCGGCAAGGGTGATCACGAGCGCGGACGACGCCGTGAGCATGGCCAGGCCGAGCCGCACGACTTCCGAGCGGCCGATAGAGGCCCGCTCGTCAGGTCCTTGCACAACGCGTGACGCGGCGACGACCAACGGCATCGCCAGCAGGACAAGCGCCACGACTCCGAAAAAGACCCACCGCCACCCAACCGTCTCGGTGAGCACGCCAGCGATGACCGGACCGACGAGCGAAGGGATAACCCAGGCGGTGGCGAAGGCAGCGAACACTTTCGCGTGCAGGGCCTGCGGGTAGATGCGGGCCACGATCACGTACAGGGCCACGGTTATCGCACCGCCAGCCAAACCGTGCACCAACCGGCCGCTGACAAAGACGACCATGCTGGGCGCCAGCGCCACCACTGTGAGTCCTGCCGCGAAGACGACCACGGAGACGATGAGCGCACTAAGCGGATTGCCCCTGTCGGACCAGATGCCAGCGAGCACCATCCCGACCACGCTCACCGCGACAGGACCGGCGAACGCGAACGCGTACAGCCCGGCACCGTCCAGCTCAGCACTGATGATTGGCATGATCGTCGAAACAGCCAGGGCGACGAAAGCGTCGAGCAGCACCAACAGGAACATGCCGATCGTGACCCATCGGAACTGCGGGTCGAACACCCCGATCTCCCGCTGGGCGCCTTCGGGACTCGGTGCGGAGAGCGCTGACGCGGTGTTTTCGTCGCCGGAGGGGGTGGTCATGCCGTCACCGTATGATCTCAACAACGGTTGAGATCAAGAACGCGTGCGACGGCATCTCGGAAGACGATGTGGTTGCCGGGGATCTCGGCGTGGGTGCGGTGTTCGCGACCTTGGGAGCACCCCGAACCGGTGGTGGATCGTCGGTTGGCCCTGATCCGAGTGTGTGCTGGAACGGCGGTTGGTCGCGTCCTCTGCGCAGGAGGCTGACCGCAGGTGGGGGGTCAGCGGTGGCGTTCTCGGAGGCGCACGGTGGGGGCGTTCGGTTCGTTCCAGCGGAAGAGAACGAGATGCCAGAGGTCCGGTCGTTTCCTCGAGGGATCGATCAGACCGGTCGCTCCGACCTCGATGAGACGATCGCGCACCGACCAGGACGCCGGCGTGCCGCCGGCGTCGGCGAGGTGTTGCCAGGGCGCCATCGCGTCGGCGAGGTCGATTCCGATCCGTTCGAGGGCGTTGGGGTCCCGCAGGTCGACGATGCCGGCTGCTTCGACGTCGAGCTCGATGATCTCGAGTGCGCTCGCCCTGGCGTCCCTGTGGGCGATCAGCGCCGCGTCGACGCCTTCGACCGAGGAACTCAGGTACAGAGTGGGTTCATCTGCTCGTGAGTAGCGGCCTGCCGTGCGTGACCCGGCGATCGCGAACTGAGTGAAGCGCGGGTCGATGGCCCGGTAGAACGTCCCACGGACGACAGGAGCGAAGATCGCATCGGCGCTGTTCATCGCATCAGCCTCGGTTCAGCTCGAGGGTCCGGTGAGGGAGCCACCCCTCGTGTCCGTCGGCCTTGCGACACCACACCCAACCGCTCTCGGGATCGTCCCGGACCAGTTGCACGACTTCCCCTTCGGAGGCCGAGATCTCCTGCGTGTCGTATGCAGTGCGCATTCTGGGCGGTGAGCTCGTCATGTCGACGTGACGGGCGGGCACCCACCCACTTCCGTGCCGAGCGGTGACGAACACGAACGCCGGCCACTCGGTGTCGCGCCTGCCGACCGCGACGGTGTCCCCCGCCTCAAACCGGTGCGGAGCTCGATCGGGGACGGTGTGATCAGCGCGCACCCTGCGGTGGGAGGGCGTCGAGAGCGGCGCATGAGGGCAGTCCTGCACGTGGTCACATCCCGGGCCGGAGGTAGTCATCAGGGCTGTCACCGCCGGTCACGGCAGCGAAGATCGACCGCTTGTCCGCCGGGTGCATCGGGTCGTAGAGGACGGTGATGGTTGCACCGATCGTTGGGGCCGAGCCGTGGGGGAATCCGTTGGTGCGCTCGACCCATCGAGCCTTACCCGTGGCGTCGGTGAAGGTGAAGGTCCAGCGGAGGAGCGTGAGCGCCGCATCCGGGGTCGTTGTGCCGCTCACCGCGGTGACGGTCCCGGGAGTCCGGTGTCCAGCCGACAGGAGCGCTGCGACGCGACCGCGCCGGTCACGACGTCCGCGGCGGCCGATGGTGCCCAGCAGGAGAGCTGCGAGTGCCAGTGCGGTGAACAGGGCGGGGAGCCACCAGGCGGATGCGTACCAGACCCACGCGCCGATTCCCCACGCCGTGTCATGGCCGAACTCCGGGTCGACGGCGGTACCGATGCGATCGGGGGCTGCCCAGAGGACGGTGGTGGTCCACCACAGTCCCGCGGCGGCGCCGATCAGCCACAGGCTTCCGGGGCCCGTGCCGGCGAAGTCTGCTGACCTGCCGGTGAAGCGGTGGTTCCATCGCGAGTACACCGCCACGGCGACCACGGATCCGAGAACGGCCGTCGGTGCTGCCCACCATGGATGCTCCGGGTCGGGGGAGTGCGAGAAGACGCTGTTGAGCTGCATCTCCCGGAGCACGCCGGCGAACGATCCGATCGCGTAGCCGGACACCGTGCCCGCACCGACGACGAGGACCGCGCCGACCAGTGTCATCGTCAGTGCGATGGCACTGCCACGCTGACGGGCCTCGCGGTTCCGCCTCGCGGCCGCCGGATCAGTTGTGCTCATGGGCGATCAGTACTGAGCCGGCGTCGAGGAACCGATCACGGCGACTGCGATGAACAGGACCACGTACAGCGCGGTGATGGCCCCACCGACGATCACTGCTCCCAGTGCAAGTCCCCGGCCGTTCTCCGAACGGGACTTCACCTGCGAGAGCGCGACGAAGCCCAAGATGAAGCCGATGAGCGGAGCAAAGAAGGCCAGCACGAGGGACAGGATCGCGAGCGTGTTGGTTCGCGGCGTAGGGGAGTGCTTGGCGGTTGACGAGTGCTGTGTGATGGGCTGCTGAGAAGTCACGGCCGGGACCGTATCGCACCGCTGTTTTTTTCGTGAACTGTCTCGAAAATTATCTTCGGGTGGCGAGAGCGCCGATTTTGTAAGCGCTTCCATCCATAATCTGGGAGCCGCTACCCTCGTCGCGACGGAGCGCGAGGAGTGTGCTCCCCGACGAGGCGAGGACAGGTTCCATGGGGCTGATGGACAAGTACAAGGCGCTCTTCACCGGGCCGGCGATCGACGTCGCGTCGGAAATCGGCAAGTTGCTCCCCGACGGTGACCGAGTACTGGTCCACTGCCAGGTGATCCCGAGCGGCTTCAAGCGCGGTGGTGGTGGTGTCGGCGTCGACGGTCGG
This sequence comes from Curtobacterium sp. UCD-KPL2560, assembly GCF_001705035.1. GTDB lineage: Bacteria > Actinomycetota > Actinomycetes > Actinomycetales > Microbacteriaceae > Curtobacterium. The sequence goes on from NZ_MCIG01000013.1 coordinate 18,382, forward strand.
CTGATGAACCTCGTGACGTCGGCGGTCGAGACGGCGGTGTCGCGGTCGCAACACATCGGGGGCGAGGAAGGCTCGACCGCACGGAGCTTGCCGAACGAGGCCGGTCCCTACCTCATGGTGATCAGCGAGCAGAACCTGTCGATGTGGGACCTCGGGATGACGGGGAACCAGCTGCCGGCCGAGCACCTCGTGACTGTCCCGCGGTCCCAGGTGGCCTCGATCGTTGACACGGGCAAGACGGCTCAGGGTGGTGTGCCGGTTGCGCGACTCACCTTCGCTGACGGGTCCTTCGCCGACCAGCGGCTGATCAGCAAGCCCGGACCAGATTTCTGGGCGGTCGCTTCGACGGTTTGAGGCCCAGGGGGTGTCGCCGGTCGGCCGATCAATACGACAGCACTGTCTCCCCGCCGTCCGGATGAGGATCGGCTATCGAGACGCCGAGGTTTGCTCGTACGGTGGGCGAATGAGTCCGAAATCACCAGCACCCAGCACCTACTCAAGCTTCGACGCCATCGAGATCGGTTCGAAGGTTCATCTCCGCCTCATTGGAGATGACGAGACGGTCGAACCCCGTTACATCGACGCCGAGCTCATTTCCACACCCACGCCGAATGGCCCGAATCACGAGTTCAGCGCCACGTTCCGCGTCCCCGGCAACCATGTGACGGTGTCCGAGGTCCAGTACAAGGCCTGGACTCGGTACGGCAAGAGATGGTCCTAGGCGCTCTGCGGCTGCGCCCCGTCTGCGATCGGCTATCGAGACACGTCAGATGGCCGCCCCAAACAGATGGGGCACCTGCCCTCTGATGAATCGGTCGATGGGGTCTGCTGTCGATTCAGTTGACTCGTTGATTTAGGCCGCGGGTGCGACCTGTGGGTTGATGATTGCTTCGTACTCGATGGGCGTCAACTTCCCGAGCCCGCGTTGCCGACGCTTGCGGTGGTAGGTGCCCTCGATCCAGTGCACGATCGCGAGGCGCAGCTGCTCCCGCGACGCCCACCGGCGCCGGTTGAGGACGTTCTTCTGCAGGAGCGCGAAGAAGGACTCCATCGCCGCGTTGTCCGCTCACGCGCCGACCCTGCCCATCGACCCCAGGAGCCCGGCGTCAGAGAGCGCCCGAACGAACTTCTTGGAGCGAAACTGGCTGCCTCGGTCGGAATGAATGACTGTTCCGGACGGGTTCCGGCGCGAGATCGCCATCTGCAGSGCYGCRACSGCGAGMGAGGACCGCATCCGRKCRYCGATCGAGTAGCCCACGATSCGGCGGGAGCAGGCGTCCTTGAYMGCGCAGAGRTAGAGCTTGCCCTCSSCSGTSSKGTGCTCGGTGATGTCGGTCAACCACAGCCGGTCCAGGTCCGGGGCGGTGAACGCCCGCCGGACCCGGTCATCGTGCACCGGCGGGCCCGCTTTCCGGGTCAGTCCCCGTTTCTTGGCATGCAATGACCAGAGCCGCTGCTGCGAGCACAACCGCCACACGCGTCGCTCCGAGACTCGGTGGCCGGCGGCGCCGAGGTCGTCGGCGATGAACCGGTACCCGAACGTCGGGTCGTCGCGGTGCGCATCGACGGCGGCGTTGGTCAGGTGCGCGTTCTCCCAATCACGACGGCTCACCGGGCTCTTTCGCCAGGCGTAGAACGCCTGCTTCGAAAAACCCAGGACCCGGCAGGTCACCGCGACCGGGATCTGGTCGGCGGCGAGTTCCGGACCAGCGGGTACATCATTTTGGGAGGTGCGCTTGGGAGAGATACGCGGCGGCACGGCGAAGGATCTCGTTCTCCTGCTCTAGCAGTCGGTTCCGTTTCCGAAGCTCTCGCAGCTCGACGTTCTCGGTCGTCGTGGTCCCGGACCTGACCCCGTCGTCGATGTCGGCTCGACGCAGCCAGTTCGTCACGGTCCCCTCGGAGATCCCGAAGTCCTTCGCGACCTGCGTCAACGGGATCTCACCCCTTCGCGCGACCGCGATCACGTCGCGTCGGAACTCGTCCGGATAGGGCTTGGCCATGATCGACATCCTTCCAGCGAGGACCGCGTCCCCACAGGTCAGGAGTCAACCGAACCGACAGCAGACCCTCGAGACGCCCTCGACACCGTAGTCACCGAACAGTTCTGCAGCTCAGACTCGTCCAGCCTTCGCATCGGGAACGAGGTGTTCTGTCTTGTCGGCATCAGCGGAATCCTCCGCGGTCATGGGCTCGGTCTTATCTTCGATCTCCTTGGGGAGGGGGAGATCGGATCCCGTCCCCGAGTCGCCTGCCTCAGCTTCGTGCGCCGTCTGCTCTCCAGCAGGTCGGACGAGCAGGGCTAAGGTGAGCGCTCCGGCCATCACCATCCCGAATGTCGCTAGTCCGATGACCACTGCGATCACGAGGTGAAAGAACACCCCGGCAGCCCAGCCAGCCCGACGGAATCGTCGGTCAGACGAGAAGATCGTCGCCATGACGAAGAGCTCGAGGGCAATCGTTCCCCAGGTGATGACCGCTGCACCTGCCGGCGCCGCGAGGAGATCGAGCGCAGGATCGTAGAGCCATTGCGGCGCGCCGAAGGCGGGGTGCTGCATCCAGTACCAGAGAGCCGTCCCCTCGACCCACGGTGTCGAGGAGAACTTCGCTATCGCCGAGTTGGCGTAGACGATCACGAGTTGCGCTGCGATGAGCAGCAGCGCTGTGTTTCCTACAATGTTGACAACCCTGTTCCCCGGGGACGGCGCACCACGCCAAACGAACAGGCGGGTGTCACTGACGCACACTGGGATGAGGAACAGGGTGACGATCGCGGCGAGCTGGTCTCCGCCCTCCATCGGCGTGATGGTCCAGAAGACACTCACAGACACATACCAGTGCAGAACCGCGCTGACGGGCGGGAACAGGCCGAGGATCACGGTGCAGAGAAGGCCCACGCCAATCCAACGCGCGACGTCGGGGTCGTCCGCAAGGCAGAAGAGACCGATGCTGGGGACACCTGAGCACTCCGGCGCTGCCGATGTTGCAGGGTCGGACGAGTGGAACAGAGTCGTTCCCGGGTCCAGTGCGAGGGTCAGCAGCGTCGCCAAGGCGATCAAACTCCTCGCCGGGTGCAGCCACCTGGTCACCGGACTACTAGCAGGGATAAGCCGTTCCAGGAACGTTGATGTTGAAGCTGGGTGTTCCGTCATGACTCGCACTTCACGTTCACAATCCTGATGGACTGACGGTGCTCCCGCGTGAGCTTTCCGTAGGACCACGGAATCGGCTTGACCTTGGCAACGAGGATGTCGCCGCACGTTTCCGGAATCAACGGATTCAGAACCTGCTGACCGTTCACCTCAACCTTGTTTTCTATGACGCAGCTGTCGATGGAGGTACCTGGAGCGCATGAGGTCCATGCTGCTTTCACGGACCCGCTGTCAGGCTTCGCTACCGCAATCCGAGCGATATCACCGTCGACAAGTCGCGCGCCACGATTCAGTCCGAACGCGAACCGCGGAGAACCGCCAGAAATCGGGCTCACCGCCGTCCATCCTTGAGGGCTCTTGCGGTATGCGGTGTAGGTATCTTCCCGAGCGTCACGAGTGAAAAAACCCCACCCTTGTGGCACAAAGGTTCGCACAGTCTGCAGCACCGGATTCGATCCGGCGCTGGACTCGAAGACGCTGGGCTGCATGGTGGCCACGAAGGCCATCACGCCGATTAAGACGCCGCAGCCGAGCGCGATTCGTCGAACGTTCCGTTCGGTGTTGTGCCTTGCAGATGACGACCGGTCGATGTCCTCAGTGGTCATCGCTGCTGCTACTTGACCGCGGACGCGATCTTGGCGACGTACTCGGTGTATCCGAGGTCCTCCGTGCTGTCCGGGTTGATCGACTTCGCGTTCCAGACCTTCGCCTTGGTCCAGAGGACAAAGTGCCCTGCGACGGCGGTCTCGGCGACAACCGCAACGGCGATGCCTCCCACGACGGCGATCTCGACACCCGCGACGCAGACGCAGATAACGCCGCACTGCGGTTGAACCGTGCTTGCCCTCGAAACCTGCGGATAGTCCGACTCGATCGCCTTCGCGAAGGCAGACGTGAGCTGCTTCACGCCGTCGTCGACCTTGTAGGGGTCGCCGCTGCGAATCTGGTCAGCGGCCGCGGCGAGTTCGGAAGAGTGCTCGGCCTCCACGGTGGTCAGCAGCTTGTCCTGCACGTTGGCGATGTCTGCCCGGGAGGCCGCAGAGGCCTTCGACAGTGGCTCGATGTCGGCCGCGTCGGCGAACGCACCCTCGCCGTACAGCACGCCTTCTGCAATCTCCGTGTCGGTGAATTGAGGCGACGCTGCCTCCGCGTGTGCGGCGCTCACCGCGGGGACCGCGGCCAGCGCGAGAGAAGCGATTGCGATCTGCGCAACAAGACTGATCTTCATTGTAATTCCCCCTTGGAACTTTCACAGCAGTCTGCACGAGGTGCGCCGACGGAGTCAAGGGGGCCTCAGGTTGACGGCCTGACCGGCACCTGCGTTAGGTTGTTGAGGGGGAGGCAGATATGAGCAATCCGGGTTGGTTCGCGGCAATCGCCTGCGCTGTCCTCATTTTGGCGGTCAACGCTGCCATCTGGGGAGTGGTCTCAGTGGCAGCCGACGGCTTAGGCCGCAACCATGTTGCGGGCGTGCGCCTTCCTTCTGTCATGCGAAGTGACGAGACGTGGGTCGCCGGTCATCAGGCGGCCCGTAAGGCTGTGCGACCGTTCTTGATAGCGGCAATCATCGTCATTGTCATATCAATTCCGGCCCAGCTGGCGCCCGTCCTCTACGTGGTCCTAATCGGGCTCTCGCTCGCGTGCACCTTGGGCGGTCTCGTTGCGGCCGCAGTGTCCGCCTCACGTGCTGCTCGGCGCGTAACCTCGGCTCCGTAATCCGCGCTGTCGCGACGTGACGGTCGTCAACTGGATGCTCGCGCCGATGTTGTGGTTGTAGCGGTGTGGCGGCCGGTGTTGGGTCGCCCGAATCTCATGCCCTGACGTCGCAACGCTTATCTCCTCGTCGTCATCCAGCTGCAGGGCTTCATGAGTCCGCGCGCGATGATGTCTGCTCCGTCCGCCGCCGGGCGTCCGCAGCTGCCGCCTTGCATCAGAGCAGAACCACCTGTCTACTGTTCAGCGGCACGCTCGCCAGGGGTGAGCGGATGAAGCGGGCGGCCCGAGCAGCCCCGCAGCGCGAGCTGGAGTGCTGGAACGCCAGACCTGAAGGTGAAGGGGAGACATGTCGACCGAGCGGTCAGTAGAGCATCAGCGGGGGCGCCGAGCGGTCCCCTGGCTCTCGTTGGTGGTGTTCCTCGCGATGAGCCTCGGTGGTGCGTGGGTCGTGGTCTCACCCCTTTGGGCGAGTGGCGTCGGTCTTTCGTCGCCATGGGCTGCGGCTCTTCTGCCGGCGATGATGTTCACACCAGCAGTCGCCGTCCTCGTAGTGGGCTTGATCGAACGCAAGCGTCCCGCGGCGGCCGTCCGTGAGCTCGGCATGTGGCCGCTCCGACCCGCCAAGCGGGTTGTGGGGCTGACCCTGATCGGTCTCCTCGGTGTCCCTCTGGTCATCGCAGCTGGCATCGCTATCGCTGCCGTTCTCGGCTGGGTGGATCTCGATCTTCGACACCTGTCGGGCTTCCGGGCGGAGCTACGAGCGTCCGCCGGCGATGCTGCCGACACGATCCCGGTACGGTTCGTCGTCATCATCCAGTTGGTCTCGATCCCCTTCGCGGCGCTCTTCAACGGGGTGCTCGCCTTCGGCGAGGAAGTGGGATGGCGCGGATGGCTCCTTCCGCGACTTCGAGTGCACATGGGAACCTGGCCATCGATCCTCGTTACCGGCGCCATTTGGGGTGCTTGGCACAGTCCGCTGATCCTTCTCGGGTACAACTTCGCGCAGCCAAACATCGCTGGCGTCTCGCTCATGGTGGTCGCGTGCGCAGCGATCGGGACACTGTTCGGCTGGCTTCGCCTACGCAGCGGCTCTCTGTGGCCCTCCGTCTTCGCGCACGGAGCTTTGAACGCCAGCGCTGGCTTGGTCGTACTCTTCTCGGCTGCGGGCCGCGAGCTAAACCCCATCCTTGCCGGACCACTCGGAGTGGCCACGTGGCTCGCAGTAGCCGCCATCGTCGCCGTGCTCGGTGTGTTCCACCAGTTCAAAGCCTCCCGGCTCGGCTCGGTCACGAACCCATCCGCGGAGGTGAAGGAGTGGTTGCGCTGAGATGACCGGTCGGCGGACGGTCGGGGAGTCCCGCAGCGTCACGGATAAGGCGTCTACTGACATAATCTATATTATCGGTTGATCGACGCCGCTGTGGGGAGATGGTGCCGAGCTGTCTGTCCAGGGCCACCGGCGGAGCGGTCCGTGGTTTCTTCGCAACGGAGCGGTCCGTCCATACAGTGGTCCTGCTCATTGCCAGCGAGTAATGGCGGAGCGTCGCGCAGCGAGCTCATGTGGCGTCCGATACATGCAGTGAGGGTGGGGAGCCTGACCGTCCGCGAGAGTAGTAGCGATACGCTCGCGTCGCTCTACGCTGGGCCGGTGCACGCTCGCGCTCGGCTTGTTCTCGTGTCGGTGACCCGGGAGTCTCGGTCGATCGCTCAATTTCGTGCGTTCGTGTCACTCAGCCGCAGGCGTTGCGGTAACCGAGCAGTAACGGAGGGCCGGTGGTGAGGCCTGCGAAGGTGGGAGCAACTGTGCTCATATTCCCCGTGAGTGCGCGGTTGCTTCGGCTCCGCCTAGGTTTTGGCGAGTGGGAACATGGGTTCAAATCCCACCGGTACCGCCACAGGGTTGATTGCACGTCTGGTCTCCAGCGTTTGCAGATGTGACCCGACAGAAGAGCCCCCGGCTTCGGCCGGGGGCTCTTCTGGTTCTCTGGAGCTGTTCGGTGCTCGATTCCACGGGTCGCTCACGTATTCGTGGCTGCTCGAGCGCTCGGTGCGCCGTCCGCAGCTCGCTTCCGGGCACGCTGAAGCACCCCGGATGCTCCTCGCCCGTTCTCGGGCATGACGGAGCGTCGGGCTGCTTCCGCGGCCGGGGTGAGCGGCCCGCGCCGGCTCGTCGTTCCGATTCGTGGCCGTCGTGTTCGAACTGGATGATGCGTCGCATGTTCGAGGCGACAGCGAAGAGCGCGAGGGCGAACTGTTGTGCGGCGAGCCCGTGCATGGGTCGGCCCGATACGTGTCGAACCACTCCTTGCTGCCGTAGCGCAGCTTCTGCCGCAGCGACCTTCTTGCGATCCGATACCGCTTGTACCTCGACGTAGTCGACGGAGACGGCTCCGAGAGCGAGCGCGGAGACGTACCGAGGTGCGACCACCTGCGACGCAAGCCATTGATCGTTGCAGTGACTTCGAAATCGTTCACGTACAAGGCCATCCCGTGTCTCCCCGCGTTCGATTCACCCTGGCGATGTGTCCGCTCACGGGCCAACGCGAGCGCGTGTCGCCGCGTGGCGCGTTCTTGTTCGAGCAGCGGCAGCGTGCTGCGTGCCCGTGAGGTACGCCGGCTGTACCTCACCCTCGCGGGTGCTGCTCTCCGCCAGGCGCGGGTGTCCGCGCACAGGGGTCCTGACGAGAGGAAACGAACTCATGACCACGCAGCTCCAGGGGACGCATCGAAGGACCCACTGACGTTCTGCACCTGCGCGCAGGACGTCTGCTCCGGCGTGGACGACGTAGCTGACGGCACGGCCGGATCGTGTTGTTCGTGCCCCTTCCTCGACGGCGAAGCGCCCTGTCCTGCCCGCGAGGAGATCCCTCGCTTCGTGTCGGAGGATGCGCCGGCTCGGCTGGATCCGTATGGCGATCGCGCTCGAGATACCGCTCACCGCGACCCTCCCGCAGATGGTGAGCGACCTAGTTCGTGCTGACGGACAGGTAGTCGGCGTACCACTCCAGATCGGCGACGGACGGCGAGAAGGGAAGTCCAGGGCGGACTCCGGCGAGCTCCCAGAACTGGGCGCTGTCGAACCAGTTGTCGATCTCCAGCATCGACTGCTGGTGGGGCGTGAGCGTCGTGGCGGTGAGCGGTCGGACTCGTGGAAGGAGTCGGTCGGAGATCCACTGACCGATCTCGGCTACGAGGAAGGGGCCGGGAGCGTCGGCGTGCAGCACCCTCTGAGTGCCGAGCGCCTCTGAGGAAGTGGACGCGAGTCTGCTTATGCCGCTCGCGAGATCCCGCACGTTGACCGCTGACACGCGTGCCCGCCATGACCGGGCCGTGCCCTGGCCGACAAATGAGCTCGCGAGGGTTGGTACGACCCAGCGGTCGCCTGCACCCCAGACGAGGTTCGGCCTGATGATGATCGCTCCTGCCCCGAGCAGTACCTCCTCGCCCTCCGCACGGCTGGCGCTGACGGCTGATGCGGGGTTCGTCGGAGGGGTGGCCGCACCGCGATGCGGCCCCCTCCCGGTGACCGACGCGGTCGAGACGGCGATCAGGCGTTCGACTCCGGCGGCCTGCGCTGCTCTCGCGACAGTTGCGGCGACCTCGACATTCGAACGACGGAGATCCTCCGGCGTCCCGGAGACCGCGGAGACGCAGTGGACGACGGCGGACGCGCCAGCCATCGCCCTGGTCGTCGATGCTGGGTCTCTGAGCTCCGAGCGCCCCACTGTGCGGACGGTCGCCCCGCTGGCTTCGAGCGCGGCGACCACATGGCTGCCGATGTAGCCGGAGCCGCCGGTCACGGTGATGAAGGTTCCGGTCGGCGAGATCGGGTGAGCGCAACGGCTGTCGACTACGCTGGTCATCCGATGTCCCCCAGGTCCGAGCCGGTGCAAGAGCGTGCACTCCAGACACGCGCCGCTGTCGTTCGCGGCGCCGCCGTGGTGTTCGAGCGGCGTGGGTATGCCGGGGCGTCGCTCGATCTCATCGCGGACGAGGCCGGCGTCACGCGCGGCGCGATGTACTTCCACTTCCGTTCGAAGGACGAGATCGCGAACGCCGTGATCACCGAGCAGCACCGGATCGCCCGCGTCGACGCGGAGACCGCGATGGCCAAGGCGTCGTCCGCGGTCGAGGCGATGCTGCTCATGTCCGCCGGTCTCGCCCGCCAGCTCGTCAGCGACGGTGTGGTCAGCGCAGGGATCCGGCTGACGACCGACGGGTCCGCCGCGTCGGTGTCCAACGTGACGCCGTACCGCGACTGGATGGCCACCTTCGAGAACCTCGCCGGGCTCGCCGTCGAGCAGGGCGACTTCCGGCCGGACCTCGACGCTGCCCGGTTCGCCCGGTTCGTCATCCCGGCGTACACCGGGGTGCAGCTGGTCTCGGACACGCTGCACGATCGGCAGGACCTGTTCGAACGGGTGCGGGAGATGTGGGACATCCTGCTCCCGGGCGTCGTCGTGCCCGAGCGGCTCGACGCCTGCCTCGCACTGTTGGCGGTCATCCGGCCGTGACGTGGGTCGGCGTGACCCGCCGTGACGGTTCGGACCGCCCACGGAGCACCGCGCTCGTGCTCACCGCGCCGGACTGCTCGAAGGACACCCGCCACGTGTCGCCGTCGTCCGTCACCGTCACGGTGCACGGCTCGTCGAGCTCGACGACGGCGTCGTAGACGAGCTCCATCGTCGAGAGGTCTCCGGGGCCGCCCGCCGCCGACACCGCCTGTTGCGCGGCGCTGAGGAGCAGCATGCCCGGCACGTGGTCCAGCGGGTGGTCGAACCAGGCGGGCTCCCCGGTGTCAACGACGAGGAGGGAGACGCCTGCCCGGTCGGTCGGGGCGAGGAGGTCGAGCCCGCCACGACGGGACGGGCCGTCGACGCGTGGCGTGACGGGCGTCCGACCGTTCCGGGTCCGCTGGTAGGTGCGTCGATCGATGATCCGCGCGGCGGCGACGGCCCGACCGACCGCGCCGTCCCCGTCCTCGAACGTCGCTTCCAGGGTGAAGGCACTGACGCCGCGCGCGGACCGTCGGACGTCGACGACGCGCGCGTCGATCGAGATCGCCTCGCCGGTCTGCACCGTGCGGGCAGCGGTGCTCAGGCGCATCGACGGCATCAGGAACGCAGCATCGAGCGGCACGCCGAACGCGGTGTGGGCCAGGTAGATCGCGAGCTGCCGGACGGTCTCTGCGACGAGCGCCGGATCGACCTGCCGGGTGCGCCCGAGCAGGCGGTGGTTCCGCGGCCACTGCGCGCCGGCGAGGAAGGTCTCCCGGCCGGTGGAGTAGGCCTCGGTCACGAGCACGTCGGACAGCCACCGCCGGTGTACGAGGTGACCAGGGACGAGCTGCGCGTGGGTCAGGGCGGGAGCAGGAGCAAGGGCAGGAGCTACGAGGGTGGCGGACACGTCGGGTCTCCTCCGGTCGGGTTCAGTTCGGTGAGCGGGACGAGCAACGGCGCTGCTCCGGGATGACCGGGGCAGCGCCGTTGCTGGGTGTGGTCAGCGCAGGAGCGCGGGGCTCACTGCACGACGGGCACGGGGGCGGTCGTCGCCGGCGCGGTGCTCCGGCGTCGGAGCGAGCCGCCGACGAGGACGAGCGCACCCACGCCCGCGAGCGCGGCGCCTGCCCAGAGCGGCGACGTGAAGCCGAGGCCGGCCGCGATGGTGACGCCGCCGAGCCACGCACCGATCGCGTTGCCCACGTTGAACGCCGCGATGTTCGCACCGGAGGCGACCGTCGGGGCGTCGCCCGCGTGTGCCATGGTGCGCAGCTGCAGGCCCGGTGCCGTCGAGAGCCCGACCGTGCCGAGCAGGAGCAGCAGCACGACCGTGGCGATCGGGTTCGCGGCGGTGAGCGCGAACACCACGAGGACGACCGCGAGGACGAGGAGGATCGAGATGAGTGCCGGGTTCAACGCGCGGTCGGCGAGCTTGCCGCCCACGAAGTTGCCGACGAAGGTCCCGGCGCCGAACAGGACGAGCAGCCAGGGCACGGCTCCGGTGCTGAAGCCCGTCACCTCGGTGAGGGTGAAGGCGATGTAGGTGAAGGCACCGACGACGGCGCCGAACGCGAAGACGCTGGCGATCGCTGACACCCAGACCTGGGGACGCCGGAACACCGAGAACTCGGCTCGGAGCGTCGAACCACTCGGCCCCGGGGTCACCGGGACGAGCAGCCGGATGCCGATGAGCGCGACGACGCCGATGACCGTGATCGCCCAGAAGGTCGAGCGCCAGCCCAGCTGCTGCCCGAGGAACGTCCCGAGCGGGACACCGAGCACGTTCGCGGCCGTCAGTCCGGCGAACATGAGGGAGATCGCCCCGGCCTTCTTGTCCTCGGCGACCATGTCGGCCGCGACCACCGCCCCGATGCCGAAGAAGGCCCCATGGCACAGCGCCGCGACGACACGTCCGATGAGCAGGACCGAGTAGTCGGGTGCGATGGCGGAGAGCAGGTTGCCGAGGACGAACAGGACCATGAGTCCGAGCAGGACCTTCCGGCGTTCGAGTCGGTAGACGAGGGCGGTGAGGGCGATGGCCCCCAGCGCCACGCCGAGCGCGTAGCCCGACACGAGGTAGCCGGCCACGGGCTCGGTGACGCCGGTGTCGGCAGCCACCTCGGGCAGGAGCCCGACGATGCCGAACTCCGTGAGGCCGATGCCGAACCCGCCGAGCGCGAGTGCGATCAGTCCTAGGGGCATGTTGAGGGTCCTTCCAATCAGGGTCGGATGTATTTAACAAGCCTTGCAGCCGGTTTTGTCAAGCGGACGTGTCGAGGGAAATCGCATTGCTGTCAGCCTGTTCAGGCGCAGGAAGTGCCGTGTTTCCAGCCCGTAACGAGCGAGTGAACGATGACGACCGAGTTGACAAACAATCCGATCAGCCTGTTTTGTTCAACTGCACGTGAGGCACGCTCGCCTCGCGTCGACCAGGGGAGGCAGCACATGGGCATCGAGACGACATCGGAGACCGTCACCACCACCGCCGGAGCCGGCCCGCGCGCGGAGCACACCGCTCGCATCGTGGGGTTCTTCCCGGGCCTGGGGAGCCGGTCGGCGTTCCGCGAGCACGACCCCTTCACCATGACCAGCCCCGCGGTCCGGGACGTGCTCGACGAGGCCGGGTCCGCGTTGCACGATCCACGACCGGGCGACGGTGTGCGCTCGTCAGCCGAGCCACCGCGGGACCGTCTCCGTCGACAGGGATGGGTGGGTGCGGCGTTCCTCGCGCAGTCGATCGCCCTCCACCGGCAGCTCCAGGAGTCCGCGGCCGCGCAGGACACGGACCTGGAGTTCGCCGCCGTCACAGGGGAGAGCTTCGGGATCCTCGTCGCCGCGGTGGCAGCCGGCTCGCTCGGACTGCGCGACGGGGTGCGCATCGCCGAGGCGTTCACGCCGCTCATGCTCCTGGCGTCCGAGGTCGATGCCCCGCCCGCCGAGGCCGACGACGCGTTCCTGTCCGGCCTCCGCCGACACCTCCCCCGGTTCGCGCCCGGGACCCGCCCGGTCCGGGAGCCGGCGCACGTCATCGCCCTGACCGGGGACGCCGACCAGCTCGCGGACCTGCTCGACCACCTGGCCGCAGCGGTCCCGACCACCGACGTCGAGGTGCACAAGCGCTACTCCTGGCGCCAGGTCAACGTGTACGTCCGGGAGGGTTACACCGACCGCTTCCATCGGCTGCTCGAGGAGCACCCCTTCATCGAGGCGGAGCAGCGCAAGGAACCGACGACGTTCCTCGCCCACGCGAGCCGCATGCACGTCGTCCGGGACGCGCTGTCCTCCTGGATGACGGAGCAGGACATCCGCTTCCACGCCCCCCCCGGGTCCCCGTGGTCGCGAACCACCGGGACGGGATGCTCCGCACCGCCGAGGACGTCCGCGACGCCGTGCTCGCGATGACCGACCGGGTGATGGACTCGGAGGCCACGGTCGCCCGGATCCGGACGCTCGACGCCGACATGGTGCTCGAGATCGGTCCCGGCGGGAAGTCCCTCGACCTCCTCGCGCAGAACGCCGCCGAGACCCCCGCCGCGGCCTGGACCGGTGGCCCCGCCGAGGAACTCCTGGCCGCGATCACCCTGTCCGGACAGCTGCGCGCCACGGTCCGGCGTCTCTCCGAAGCAGGTGGGCGACCCGGCGCCGCGGAGTTCGACCTCCTTCGAACCCTCTTCCGCACCGCCGCCGGCTCAGACTTGCACGACCGCTGGATCCGCCGGGTCATCGGCTCCACGATGGACAGCGTCGCCGACCGTCCGCGGAACGACGGGCTGGCGGGCCTCCGGCGCTTCCTCGAGGTCTTCCGCGCCACCCACGCGCACCGCAACGACATCGACGTCGCCGCCGGTGAACTCGTGCTCCGCGCCCGGGTCAAGAAGCGCCTGACGGGGAACGCGGATCGGCTCGGGCACGCCCGGACCGAACTCGAGGTGCTCGACGCCGCCGGTGGGTCCTCGGTCCGCCACCTCGACGGCCCGTCGCACGCGGAGTCACTCGTGTTCCACTTCGAACGCCCGCTCGACACCGGGCCCGAGGACCTCACGCGTACCCTCCGGCGGCTCGTGCGCGCGCAACCGCTCGCGGAACGCGTCCACGCCGACCTGGTACGCGCGGTGGCGACGTCCGCTACGGAGGTGGGCCGTGCCTCCCGGCCGTCCACCGGCCCCTGGAACACAGCAGCCCTCGCGCTCGTCGCGCACCGCGTCGCGCTCTTCGAACTGGTCCGCACCTTCCGTCCCGCGCTCCTCGCTCAGACCGACCACCACCTCGCGGGCAGCGACCGGCCGGGCTGGTTGATCGCGCTCGCCGTTTCGGGCGCTGTCCCGGCGGCCGACGTCGTCCCGCTCGTCGCACGCTCCCTCCGGGACCCGGAGGGCCGCGACCAGGACGCGCTCGCGGCGGACCTGGCCGTCCTCGCCGACCGACTCGTCGGCGCGACCACCCCGGTGCTCTCACCGGACGGCATCCCGCTGACGACACGGCGCGAACTCCTCGACGCGACCCGGGCCGTGATCGTCGACGGCGCGCTCGACGCACCCGAGCGTCGCATCCAGCTGAACGGCGTGTGCCTCGTCGTCTCGCTGGGGTCGACCCTCCCGTCCTGGCGGGTCCGCACCGTGCCGCACCGCGCCGACGTCGTCTCCGTGCGGAGTGCCGGTGCGGTTCCCGAGCGGCCGTGACCGCGGTCCGCTCGGTGCTGCCCGACGCCGACGTCTGGCTCGCCTGGGCGTCACTCGCCGGACCCGCGGCCGACGACCTCGACGACCTCGCGCCGTCGACGCTGAACCTGGACCTGGCGTTCCTCACCCCGGACGTCGTGACGGCGGCCCACGCACTCGGGCTCCGGGTGGCCGTGTGGACGGTCGACGAGGCGGCGCCGGCGGCCTGGGCAGCTGCCCTCGGCGTCGACTCGATCACCACGAACGACCTGCCGGCGGTGCGCGCGGCGTGCTCGGTGGGCCAGACCGCCGTCCCACCGGCCGTCGAGGACGCGGTCGAGGACGCCCGGGTCCTCGAGGGGGCCCGAGCGCTGGCCCGCTCGATCGCCGACGAGGTGGTCGTCCTCACCCGGACGCACCCCGTCGGCGAGGTCGCCGCGAAGGCGCACCCGGCAGACCTCGTCACCGACGTGGACCGACGGGTCGAGCAGTTCGTGCGCGGACGCGTCCGTTCCGCCTTCCCCCTGCACGGCTTCACGGGCGAGGAGTTCGGGACCAGCCCCGGCGATCGCCACCACTGGTACCTCGACCCCGTCGACGGCACGACGAACCTGGCGAACGGTCTGCCGTGGACGGCGCTGTCGCTGTGCCTGGTGCGCGCCGGTCAGCCGGTCGTCGGCGTGGTCGCGGACCCCTGGCGTGGGGAGGTGCTCGAAGCCCAGCGCGGCCGGGGTGCGGTGCGCGGCGACCGGCGGCTCCGGCTCGACCGGGAGCCGCGCAAGCTGGTCGGCACGGTCGTCGGGACCGAACTCGACGGGCACCGGCCGTAGCCCGGCATGGACGCCTTCCTGCACGCCCTCGCGGACCGGTCCTGCACGCTGCGGATCCAGGGGTCGGGCACGCTGACCATCGCGCAGGTGGCCGCTGGGCGCGGCGTGGGCGGATGCGTCGGGGCGTTCTCACCGGTCGACCACGGTGCCGCGGTGCTGCTCGTGCACGAGGGCGGGGGAATGGTGGTCACCCGGTCCGGCACGGTCGCGGACGGCTTCCCGCCCGTCGGCGAACCGTTCCTCGTCGCGCACCCCGGCGTCGTGGACGAACTCAGCGAGCTGTGGCGCGCGGCCCTCGACACCGCCGGGTGACGACTGCTGTCGGAGTCGCCGCGCGGGTCCTGCTGCCGGCGCGCACTCCTCAGCTCGGTGGCCGGGGGCGATGCCCGCTCCTCGTGGGTGGACCGCGTGTCGGCGACCGGGCGCGGCGTCCGCACCGTCGCGGGCCGACACCGCGCGGTACCGCGAGCACCTCACGACCTGATCGGGTACCGACCGCGCTGCCGCCGCGGCCCCCGCCGAGCGGCGACGGACCCGCGGTCCTCCTTCTTGGGGACCGTTAGCTGGCAGTTTCCAGGCAAGGGCAACGCGAGCCTTCCAGGGCTCTCAGCACCGGCACTACGTTCGCCGTAACCCGGTCCGAGGTGGACCAGGTCGGACGGCGGGGGGCCGCTCACAGGGGTTCCTCCGCGCTTACGAGAAGGAGAATCGCCATGTCACCGACCGCCGTGAACGAGCTCGAATCCGCACTGTCCGCCCTCGAGGACTTCGGCGCATGGGACGTCGTCGTCCCGGACACCGCGGAAGCAGCGATGACCGTCGAGCGTCAGGACGTCATCGAGATCACGAGTGAGTTCTCGACGCTGGGCGGTAGCCGCCCGCGCCAGATCTCCTGAGGATCGGACGTGGCGTGCCGACCATTCGGTGCGCCACGTCCTGCTCAGCCGCGTTCACTCCTTCTCACACGAAAGCCTGCCGTGGACCTCCTCACACGAAAGCCTGCCGTGGACCTCGAACCGATCGTGTCCCCACCGAGCCGGTCGATCTTCGACCTGATGCGTGCGCTCCCGACGCCCGCCCTCGTGTACGACATCGACAACCTCAAGCGCTCGCTCGCTCGGATGCTCGAGGACGTGGCGCTCCTGACCAACGCTCGGTTGAACGTCGCCCTGAAGTCTTGTCACACCCCTGCTGTGCTCCGCCACCTGGCCGAGGCAGGCCTCGGGGCTGATTGCGCCTCGCCGCGCGAAGTCGAACTCGCCGTCGAGGTCGGGTTCCCCGAGATCTCGGCAACCGGACCGAGTTTCACCGATGCGGGCGCACTCCAGGTCCTCGCCGACAACGGAGCCGTCCTCGACGCGACGTCCGTCGACCAGCTGGCGTTCGTCGGCGCCTGCCGACCGGGGTCCGACGTGGGACTGCGCCTCCGTCTGCCGATCCCGGACTCCTTGGACACACCGAACTCGTTCGGCTCGAACAGCCGTTTCGGGGTGATGGCGACGGACCCTGCCGTCCACGGCGTCCTCCGCGCGCACCGTCTCACCGTGACCCGCCTGCACCTGCACACCGGACAGCTGTCTCCGCGCCTGTTCCTCTGGGAACTCCGCTACACGCTGACCGTCGCCGATTCGATCCCGACCGTCGCGCTCATCGACTTCGGCGGCGGCTTCTACGACTTCTACGCTGACCGTGCGGCTGCTCGGCGCGCGCTCCAGGTCGCTGAGGCGATGCTCGAGGACTGGCGGGCGAGGACCGGGCGCCCGATGGCGATCCGTTTCGAGCCCGGTGCTGCGGTGCTCGGACCGCACGGCTACCTCCTGGCCACCGTGCAGTCCATCGAGACCGACCACCCCGAGTACGCCGCTGATGTGCTCCAGATCGACACGTCCGCCTGGAACTACGCGCCCTGGCACCTGCCGGTCGTCGTTCCACTCGAGGAGCCCGACCGCCGGCCCCGGAAGCGTCAGCTCGTCGCAGGCAACACGCTGTACGAGAACGACTTCTTCGGCATGACCGGGAGGAACGAGCCGCCGTTGCTCGACGTCGCCGCGATGGAGGTCGGTGAACGTCTCGTCCTGACGAACGCCGGTGCCTACACGATGACGAACCGGCGCGACTTCAACCTGCTCGGCACCTTGCAGGAACACCTCGTCGACGACGGGACGGTCGCGACGGTCGCCGGACCGGTCGGCCCCGCGCGATGACGGGCACGACGGCAGCGCTGGAACTCGAGCACGGGTTGCTCCAACGCGTGCTCGACGAGAACCTGGAGATCGAACCGTCTCGACTGCGACGGATCTCGGACGTCCTCGGCGCGGGTGCAGACCACGGCGACGATCGTGATCGAGAGCGCTTCCTGCACGAGCGGTTCCTCGAAGTCCGTCGTGTCCTCCGAGAGCAGGCGGACCAGGCTGTGGTAGACCGGTTCGCGAGCCCGCCGTCCGGCGCTGGCGCAGCCACGGACGTCCCCTACGGCTACGAGCGGAGCGCACCGAGCACGTCGCTGGATGCGAAGCTCCTCGACGGCGAGACCGCGTTCGTCGGCTGGACCGTATCCGGCGTCGTGTGCAGTAGCGGGATGGCTGCACTCGGGCTCGCGCTCCACGTGGCCACGTACGACTTCCGCGCGGAGTCCGGGAGGCTCCCGAGTGTGGCGGTCCTCGGCGACTACTTCGAGACGGCGATGCTCGTGGAGCTCCTCTCGACGTCGTTCGCCTCGTGGACGCACTGCACGTCCCTCGACGAGCTCGTCGAGGCGAAGGCGGACGTGGTGGTGATCGAGCCGGTGCGCTACAACTGGGGCCTCGATGCCGTGGACTTCGAAGCGCTGACGAGGGAATGGACCGCCGGCCGTGGTCCGCGGACCATCGTCGTGGACTCGAGTCTGACGCCGAGCGCGTGGCCGAAGCGGCAGTTCCTCGCCGCGATGGCCGAGTCGGCCGCGGCAACCGTGATCGAGGCTCGTTCGGCGCTCAAACTCGACCAGTTGGGCCTGGAACTGGCGAATGCCGGAGCGGTCGTCGTCCACCGCAACGACGCGGTCCGCCTGGCGCCGACCGACCCGCAGATGTTGGTGAACGCCCGGGCCGTCCTGGGTGCAGCACTTCCCGCACGATCTGCGATCGCCCTCGAGAACTCGTTCTTCCTCGACTCGGCATGGCGTCGGACCCACGTCGCCCTCGTCACCGAGAACAACGCGTCGTTCGCTCGGGAACTCGCGCGCGGACCCGGACTGTTCAGCGCTGTTGCCCATCCATCGACAGCGTCGACATCGGCCGGACGGAGGACCGGGGCGGTCAAGGTTGCGCCGTTCACGGTCCTCCGGCTCGAAGAAGACGACGTCGAGGACTACCGCCTGCTGCTCGGGGTCATCCGGACGGAGATCACCAGGCGTGGCATCGACCTCCAGTTCGGAGCGAGCTTCGGTTTCCGGGGCCACCGGCACGAGACGATCATCCCGGCGAAGCGCGATCTCCGCTGCCTGCTGAAGGTGGCGATGGGCGCACGCCGCGGCCCGGCGATGAACGACGTGATCGCACTGTTCCGGGAGCTGCACGAGCTCCGGACCATGGACGTCGTCCGGAGGGCCTTCCCCGGGGCTCGGCCCGTGGAGCTGGCGTTGTGAGCAGAACATGAGAACCAAGGCAACCCTCCGTGTGATCAGCAGTCTGCTGCGAGGCCACCGACGCGCTCTCGTCGTCCTCATCGTGCTGGCGCTCGCCGGCACCCTTGCGGAGGCCTGCCTCCCGATCGGACTGGGCCAGGTCGTCAACGGGATCGAACGCGGACGCTTCGACATCGTGCTCGTCGCATCCGGTGTCCTCGCACTGGTCGTGGTCGCCCGCGTCGCGTCTTCGGTGGTCGCGCACGCGGTCGGACGCAACGCCGAGATCGACGTCGCGATCACGCACAAACAGCAGGTCGGCGCGCACCTGGTGCGACACCGGTCCGTCATCGGCGAGGAGATCCAGCTCGGTGACGCGGTCGAGACGGCCGAGACCGACACGGACACCATCGCCGGCGTCGTCGGGGTCACGCGATCGTTGGTCGTCTCGACCCTCACCTTCGTGGCGATCAGTGTGTACCTGATCACGAACTCGTGGATCATCGGCGGCGCCATCGTCGTGGGCGCGTCGTGCATCGCGCTCTTCCTCCCGGCACTCGTCGGCGTGCTCGAACAGCCCCTCGAGGAGCACCGGGCCAGATCAGGTGCCGTCGCCGGGCTGGCGGCTGATGCTGCGAGCGGACTGCGCGACCTGCGGGGGATCGGTGCTGAGGACGTATTCCTGCAGCGCTTCCACGATGCCTCAGCCGCGATGCGAGCCGCCGGGCTGCGCGTCGCTCGCCGACGTGCGCTCATCTCGGGCGTGCAGGTCGCAATCCCGAGCGCATTCGTCCTCGTGATCCTCGGCATCGCTCTCTGGCAGTTCCGGACCGGGGAGCAATCGGCGGGCGATCTCGTCACCTACTACGGGCTCGGAGTGTTCCTCGTCGGGCCGGTCGGCTCCTTCGTCGCGGCCTGGAACGAGATCCCCGCCGTTGCGGTGGCAGTCCGGCGCGAGCGAGCCCTGCTGGATGCGGGAACGGCTCCCCGGTCAGGCCGAGACGGCACCCCCGAGGGCATGCTCCTCGACGAGGCCTCCGGGCTCGTCGTCCACCCGGGCGAGTTCGTCGTCGTCACCGGCGGACGACCGGCGGCGCTGCGCTCGCTCGCGGCTCGCCTCGTCGGGGACGAAGACGTGCCGTCCGTCTCGGTGGGCAAGACGACCTGGGCTGTGTGGGACGAGCGCGCGGCGAGGCGGCACGCCGTCTTGCTCGACTCCGACGCGCGACTCGTCTCGGGGAGCGTGCGGGAGATCATCGGCGCCCAGGACGACGACCACGCGCGTGCTGTGCTCCGGGCAGCGGCCGCGGACGAATTCGTGGGGTCCGATCTCGAACGGGAGATCAGCGAGGGCGGTCGAGACCTCTCCGGAGGACAGGTGCGCCGCCTCCTCCTCGCACAGGCGCTCGCCGTCGATAGCGAGATCCTCGTGTTGGTCGAGCCCACACGATCACTCGACCTCGTGACGGAGCACCGTGTGGTGGATCGTCTCGCCCGACACCGAGCCGGCCGAACGACGGTCGTGTGTACGCAGACGCCCGTTGCCTTCGGAGTCGCCGACCGTGTCGTCACGGTCAGCACGCCGTCCTCGGACAGCGACGGCTCGTGGCGCGTGGAACAGGGATCCGTGGCACTGATCGAGCAGGAGCACCGATCGTGAACAGCCCCCTGTTGGTCGCCAGCCCCTCGGACACGTGGCGGTCGGTACGCCGTGTCATCGGCAGTCACCGAGGACGCCTCGCCCGCATGATCGGCTGGCACACGCTCGCGGTGGGTGCTTCGGTCCTGGCGCCCGTGCTGTTCGGCCGGCTCATCGACGACGTCACGTCGGCGGGCTCCTGGTCGAACATCACGACGTTGTTCCTCGTGCTCTGCGGTGTCCTCGTGATCAGGACCGCGCTCGGCGTCGCCTCCCAGGGTGCCTCGTGGAGGTTCGGCGAGGACGTGTTCGCGCAACTCCGGGACGAGGTGGTCGAGGGCGTCGTCCGGCTCCCGCTCCGCGTGACGGAACGCGCAGAACGAGGAGAAGTCCTCGCGAGGACCTCGAACGACGTGGACGCAGTGTCCGAGGGCGTCCGCATCGGCCTCCCCGAGGTGCTGGTGGGACTCTTCACCGTCCTGTTCACCACGACGGCGTCGTTCTTGCTCGACTGGCGGGTCGCACTTGCTTCGCTCGTCGGGCTGCCCGTGCTCGTGCTCTCCACACGGTGGTACGTCCGCAGATCACAGTCGGCGTACGAGACCGAGTTGCGCAGTCACGCCCGGTTCAACGGGAGCGTCCTGGAGACCGCGACTGCGTCGCGGACGCTTCGGCAACTCGGCACCGGGGACCGCCTCCTCCGTCGTGTCGAAGCCCGAGCGAGCTCCGTCAGAGCAGCCGAGCGAGCCACCCTCGGCCTGCAGTCCCGGTGGTTCCCCGTCGTCCAGCTCGGCTACTACCTCCCGTTCGCTGTCGTTGCGGCATGGGGCGGATGGCTCGCGCTCGAAGGGCAGGTGACCATCGGCACCGTGGTGGCGATCGCCCTCAACGTCCAATTGATCGTGGACCCGCTGGACGACCTGTTGTACTGGTCCGACCAGCTGCAGCTCGCCTGGGCCGCCTTCCGCCGTATGGCGGGAGTCTCCCGTCCGACAGCACCTCGCCGGACCTCCCCGCCCGCTGAGCGCCCCGCGGCGCGCCGTGGATGCACGATCCGCTGCGACCGCGTCCGGTTCTCCTACGGCGACGGGGACGACCCCGCGGTTTCGGACGTCGACCTCGTGATCGGTCCCGGCGAGCACCTGACCGTCTTCGGGCACTCTGGGGCAGGAAAGACGACGTTGGGCCTGCTGCTCGCCGGAGCACTCGAACCGGACGCAGGGCATATAGAGGTGGTCGGTGACGGCGAGCGCCACCCGGTGCGGATGTTGGTGAGTCAGGATCCCCACGTCTTCACGGGCACGGTCCGCGACAACCTCCTCCTCGCAGCAGGGTCAGCGACGGACGTCATGCTGCTCTCCGCCCTCGCAGTCGCAGGAGCGTCCCTGGATGCGTCGGCCCTCGACGACGAGATCGACGCCGAATCCGTCGACCTCGTTCACCTGCAACGCATCGCCATGGCGCGCGTCGTGCTCAGGGACCCCGACCTGGTCGTCCTCGACGAATCGACGTCGCACCTCTCGGACGGTGATGCCCGGCAGCTGGAGCAGGACATGGCCGGGGTGTTGCAGGGACGGACGGTTGTGACCATCGCCCACCGGATGAGCGCTGCGCTCGACGCGGACCGAGTCATCACGGTCGAGCACGGACGGATCGTCGAGGTCGGGCCACCCGCGGAACTCCTCGCCGCGGGAGGTCAATTCGCCGAGCTGCACCAGCAGTGGACGGAACGAGTGGAGAACGAGCGCCGATGAACACCGACACCGATGACGTCCTCGCCGTCGACCAGAGCTTCGTCGCGAGGCCGGCAGAAGGCGGTGGAACGGTGACGCTCTGGTCACCCGAGGCAGGCACCGAGCTGCGACTGGGTCGGAGTGCGCAGGCGCTCCTGGCGCGGTTCGCCGTACCGACGTCGGCGAAGGCGGTGCTCAGCACGGTCCCGGACACGGCACGCGACGCTGCCGAGCGCGCGATCGAGTCCCTGGTCGCCGGAGGAATCCTCCGCTCTCACGCTGTCACGGCAGATCCGGTGGGCACGCAGCGAGGGCTCTTCGGGGCTCCGGTGACGTCACTCGCGAAGGCTCTGACCGATCCCGCACTCGACATCGTCGCGGTCGGGATCGAGTACGACGCCGGTGCATCCGCGCGGAGTGGGTCGAAGACGGGACCAGATGCCATCCGCCGGGTCGCTGCGAGCATCTACGCGCCGAACTCGGATCGCGGGATGTGGGACCCGGCCGTCGGCCGTCGGATCCTGGACGGCGTCCGCATGGCTGACATCGGGAACCTCGGGGATGTCGTCCAGATGCGCAACGGCCCGGTGCTCGATCGACTCGCGGGGGCCGTGGAAGCGATCGCGAGTGCACGGAAGGTCCCCGTCGTCCTCGGAGGGGACCACTCGATCACACACGCAGTCGTGCGCGGGCTCCTGTCCGCGGTCGACGGCGGACTCGGCCTCCTGCACTTCGATGCGCACACCGACTACTTCCGACCGGCGCACGGAGACTGGCGTTCGTCACTGCACCACGGCAACGTCATGAGTTGGGTCGCTGGAGAAGCACGCGTGGAGCGGATCGCACAGTTCGGGATCCGTCAACGAATCGACGACGACCCCCAGGCCGACTCGTCGAAGACCGTCGTCTGGGGCGGGCGTTCGGCGCTCGCCGCCGATCTCGACGAGCTCCTGGACAGCGTTCCTGCTCACCTCGCCTGGCACGTGACCATCGACGTCGACGTCCTGGATCCCGCCTTCATGCCGAGCACGGGTACCCCGGTTCCCGGGGGGTTCTCGCATCTCGAACTCACCGACCTCATCAGCGCCCTCGTGTCGCGGCGACGGATCGTCGGCGTCGACGTCGTCGAGCTGATCGGTGAGGGCGAAGGCGCCCACCGATCGGCGCTCGCGGCAGCGGACCTCCTGGTCCGGACGCTCGACGCAGCGTTCAGCTCGCGGGCGTCTCCTCGTTGAGGAAGGGCGTCACCCGCCCGGTCCGGTGGTCGTCGCGCAGGATGGCGTACGCGACCGAGTCCCGAGCCTCGCCCTCGTCCACGGGCCAGGTCCGCCGGTAGTGCGCTTCCTTCACCCACCCGTTGCGCACGAGGATGCGACGCATCGCGACGTTGTCGTCCCGGGTCTGCGCTTCGATCCGGTCGACCTCCGGGAACGACGCGAAGACGTACGTCGCCAGGGCGCTCAGGAGCGGCGCGCCGTGACCCCGCCCCCGAGCCCGTTCGGCAAGACGTACGTCGATCAGCGGTGCGTCATCGTCGAGGTCGTCGAGTACGACCACACCCTCGGCGACACCGTCGATCCCGACGCTGAGCAGCGCGTGGTCCGGGCCGGCATACGCGCCGTCGGAGATGCGCTGTTCGACCGACTCGCGGCTCGGAGCACTGGAGACGTGGAACGGGAACCGGTTCGAGGTCAGGAACGTGATCAACGACTCCCGGTCCCTCGCCTGCGTCGGGTCCAGCGGGCGGAACGTCATCTCCATGCACCGACCGTACTGCCACGTCGAACGGCACCCGTGGGTATCGACCCGTGTCGCGGGGCGGGAGGTGTGTCGCTGGGCCGAGCTCGTACGCGATCTGGCCGCTAGCGCACCCGTACGGGGCTCGCGCGCGTACGCGAATTCGTTGGCGAACCGGCGGTCGACTTCCGCGGTTGTCTGAGGATCAGATGCGGACCGCCCGACGGCTGTACGAGCAGCGCACCACCTGGCCGAGGGGTGCTGCAGGAGGTTCGAGTCGGCAGCAACATGCCCGCGGGCGCAGCGCTCGGGGGCGCCCTCGTGTCCGTGCCGGGGTCGTGGCGATGGGTTCGAATCCACCGGTACCGCCACAGAGGACCCCCGCGCCGGGGGGGGTCTTCTTCTGCCTGCGGACGGCCCTGGTCTGGCTGTGGTGCTCCGTCAGACGAGGAGTCCGACCGTGAGGACGACCAGGCCGATGAGCACGAGCCCGGCGGGCAGCGTGTTGCGCATGCGGCGCTGCGCGCCGGAGGTCGCTGCCGATGCTGCGGCGACGATCGAGGATGCTCCTCCGGCGTAGATCAGGACGAACGCTTCCGGGAAGTAGCCCAGCACGTGCGTCACGAGGCCGGCGATCACGATGACGGATCCCGTGATGGTGTGCACGCGTGCGGCGACGGCCCGTGGCTCCGTTCCGCGGAGGTCCAGGAATGCGGAGACGAGGCTCCAGATCGAGGCCGTCGAGAGGACGGCACCGCTGATCGAGACGATCGCGGCGTCGATGACGGTGGCGTCCACGTTCTAGGCTCCGCTCGTCGTGGTAGCGCTCACGGCAGCCCCGCGGGGTCCACCGAACCAGGTCCGGAGTGCTGCCCGGACGTCGGTGGGGTCGGTCTGCGACCACGCCACGAACCCGTCGGGTCGGATCAGCATCGAGGACAGTCCGCTCCCGCGGGCGAGTTCCACGTGCTCGACACGGTCTGTCCACGGGGCTGCAGCGTCGCGCAGGCTCCCGTCGGCGTCGATCAGGACGGGACGTGCGGCGTGGAGCAGCGCGGGTACGCGGCTACGGGTGCCGTCGACGAGGGTGAGCTGTGCGGACGCGGCGAACCAGCCGGTGGGGCCGTCCGGATCTGTGGGACCCATCTCGTAGCGGACGTCTGCGCCTGCGAGCAGGTCGGCGATGCGCCGCACGGTGCCCGTGTCGGTGAGCAGCTCGGCGAAGAGGGCGCGGAGGGCGGTGACGTCGGACCCGGGAGCCATGAGCGCCGTCTGCGCCTGCGTCTGCATGAAGACCCGTTGCCCGAGCGGTCGGCGTTCCGTCTCGTAGGTGTCGAGCAACCCTGCCGGAGCTGTTCCGGCGACGTCGGCGGCGATCTTCCACGCGAGGTTCGCCGCGTCCTGCAGTGCGAGGTTCAGGCCGGGGCCTCCTGCTGCTGAGTGGACGTGGGCAGCGTCGCCGAGCAGGAACACGCGTCGGTCGCGGTAGCGGTCGGCGACACGCGTGTTCCTGCCGGACAGGCGACGCAGCAAGGTGGGCTTCCCCTCCGCGGGCGGTGCGAGGGCGATGCGGACGCCGAGGACGCGTTCCAGGCTGTCCTCCATCTCGGTCAGGGTCATCGCCGCTCCGTTGCCGGGCGAGCTCTCCTCGGGCTCGTCCTCCCACTCCGCGGTGTAGACCAGCGGGTGCTCCGGGTCGTGGAGCGCGATCGTCGCGACTCCGGTCTCGGTCCGGTGGAACGCTGCTGCGATCTCGCCGAGTCCGGCGACCCGCACCCTTCCCGGGCCGGCTGCGATCAGGTCGTCCGTCGGGGCGATCAGTACCGTGCGGTCCACCACGTGGCGATCGGTGTTCCCCGGGAAGCCGATGCCGGACTGCTTGCGGACGGTGCTCCGCGCCCCGTCGCTCCCGATCAGGTACCGACCCGACAGTGTGCTCTCGACCTCGGTCGTGGTGTCGACGACGGTGATGTCGACACGGTCGTCGTGCTGTCGGAAGGGCCGCAGGTCGATGCCGCGGCAGATCTCGACGCCCAGCTCGACGGCGCGGTCGTTCAGGACGCGCTCCAGGTCGCGCTGGTTGATGTGCAGCAGGTACATCGGGTTCCGCTCGCCGAGCACGTGCAACGGCAAGGGAAGTGCGCCGAAGAAGAAGCTCGGAGCCGGACACGGCTCAGCTGCCCCTGCGCAACGCTCGAAGAGGCCTCGGTGGTCGAGCAGACGGACCACCTGGCCGGTGAGGCCGTGCGCCTTGTCCCACTGGTCGATCCCGGGGAGGCGTTCGATGACCAGCGGGTTCGCGCCCGCGAGCTTCAGTTCGCAGGCGACGAAGACGCCCACGGGGCCGCCACCGATGATGAGGGCGTCGTACATCGAGAAGAGCCTGTCCGGAGGAGTGGGTGCGGGGTCACACATGGAGGCGGTCGAAGCCGCTTCCGAGTCGTTCGAAGGCTTCGACGAGCATCGGCTCGAGCGAGCCCGTCTGGCTGCTCGCCGCCCAGGACTGCAGGGTGGACAGCAGGGTGGAGAGCGCGGCCGCCGCCACCGCCCCCGGTAGCGGGTCGTCGCGGTCGATCCCCAGTCGCGTGGCGATCGCGTGCGCGAGGACGGTGTTCGCTGTTCTCGCGCCACGATCGACCGCGGACTGCATGTCGGGTGTCGCGAGCACGGCCACGAGGCTGCTGCGGTCCTCCGGAGAGGAGTCCGGCGCCCCGTGCGTCCGGTAGGGAGCCAGCAGTGCCGCGGTGACCGCGTCCCACAGCGGCTCGTCGTGAGGGCGCTGTGCGAGGTCCGTCGCCGCGGCCCGGACCCGTTGCACGTGGCGGTCGGCGATCGCGTCTTCCTTGCTGGAGAAGTAGTTGCCGAACGTCCGCCGGGAGACGCCGACCTCCTGGACGATGTCCTCGACACGGACGTTGTCGAGGCCACGCTTGCGCGCCAGCAACACGGTCGTCACGCTCAGTTGATCGCGGAGCGCCGCCTTCTTCTGGTCGCGGAGGGAAGAGGTTCCTGCCATGTCCCCACCGTAGCTGCTTCTTGCCCATTGGGCAAGAATGCCCACTGGGCAACGTCGACGAGAGTCCACGCGGCCCGATGGCGGATCGGCCGTCGTTGCGAGGGGCGGAGGTCTACGGGCGGACTGCGCGCGGCGGTAGGAGTTCGGCGCACACCACCCCAGGACGGGGGTGCTGCACAGCTCCGGTGCTCGGCGCCGCCCGGAACCGCTCTACGGTGTGAGGACCCGAGTCGACGAGCCGGGCTGGTGCTCCTCGTCGTCACCCCTCCTGACCCGAACAGGCCTCCCTTGCGTCAACGCCCTCAGAGGCGCGCCGTCGTGCGCGTCCGCACCATCCTCGCCGGCTTCGCCGTGGCGGGTCTCGCCGGACTCGCGATCGTCGGCGCCGACGTCACCGCGGCCGGTGCCGCCGCCCCGGCCCAGACGACCTTCACCGACCAGACCTTCCGAGGTACCGATGCCGGGACCGGCTGGGTCCTCCCGTCGACGCCGGCAGCGGCGAACGGCAACAGCGCGTGCCTGACCGCCGCGCCGCGGGCCTCGTCGCCCATCCCCGGCTGCGGCGCGGTCCAGGCGGCCGGCGCCGGCGCGCTCCGGCTCACCTCGACGGCACAGGCGCAGATCGGCGCGGTCGGCGCGAAGCAGGCGGTCCCGACGGACAAGGGCCTCGACGCGTCGTTCACGACCTACCAGTACAACGGCAGCGGCGCGGACGGCATGGTCTTCTACCTGGCGGCGACCGACCCGTACAACCCCGCCGTCCCCACGCGGACCGGGTACACCGGCGGTTCGCTCGGTTACGCCGCGTACCCGGCAGGCGGGGCCGAGGGGCTGCAGCACGCCTACCTCGGTGTCGGGTTCGACACCTACGGCGGCTTCGCGGGCAACTACACCGGCTGCGTCGGTGACCAGAGCCGCGGCGGCGCGAGCAACTCCGTGACCGTCCGCGGCGCGGGCAACGGGTACTCCGGCTACTGCGTGGCCTCCGTCACGCCCGCTGCCGGCTCGCTCCGCGGCTCCGTCTCCACCGACCGCAGCGTGGTCGCCGTGCCGGTCGAGGTCGTCGTCAACCCGACGACGTCGGCGCTGTCGGCGCGGAAGAACCCGAGCGTGTCGGTGCCGGCCGGGCAGTACGCCGTCATCTTCACGAGCCGTGGCGCCGGGCAGCAGGTCGTCACGGGCGCCCTGCCGAAGCTGGACCCGAACGGCAACGTCGCCGGTGTCGACCCGTCGTGGGTCGACCCGGCCACCGGCTACCCCTACAAGCTCACCTACGGCTTCACGGCCGGCACCGGTGGTGCGACCGACGTGCACGAGGTCACCGACCTGGTGGCGACGACCGCCGCCGGCGCGGTCCCCGTCCTCACGGCGCGGACGGGAGGCGCGACCAGCGTCGCCCACGCCGGTTCCGGCACCGTGACGGTCACCCCGACGGTCTCCGCCGACGGCGGTTCCGAGACGCGCGCCGTCCGCACCACGACCACCTTCCCGGCCGGCGTCACGCCGTCGGCCGACGGCGCGTCCGGTGACGGCTGGACCTGCTCCGTCTCCGGCCAGGTCGCCTCGTGCGAGCAGGCCGCGGCCGCCCGCACGGCGGGCACCGACCTGCCGACGCTGACGATCCCGTTCACGGTGACGGGCACCGCCCGCACCGCCACGGTCTCGACGATCGTCTCGTCCATCGACGCCGAGGCGGTCACGGTCACCGGCAGCGTCACGGTCGCCCCGCAGGCCGCGACGGTCGCGGTCGACGACACATCCGTCTCCGTCGGCGACGACGCGACGCTCCGTGCGACGGTCGCCTCGTCCGAGACCACCGGGGCCACCGTGCCGACCGGCACCGTCCGGTTCACCGCGACGACGACCGGGGCAGCACTCTGCGACGCGACGCTCACCGCCGGTGTGGCGTCGTGCACGCTGACCGCACCGGACGCTGGCACCACCGCGATCACCGCGACGTACCTCGGCGACGCCGACCACGCGACCGCCCAGGGCACGGGCACGCTCCTCGTGTCGAAGCTCCCGACCGCCGTCACCGCGACGTCCCCGGACGCCGCGCAGCCCGTGGCCGCCGGTGCCCCGGTGACCCTCCGGGTCGGCGGGATCGTCCCGCGGAGCAGCGGCCCCGCTCCGACCGGCACGGTCGAGTTCCGTGAGGCCGGCCGGGTGCTCTGCACCGTCACGCTCCCGGACTCCAGCTGCGAGGTCGCGTCGCTCGCGTCCGGACGCCACCGCATCGTTGCCGTGTACTCCGGTGATTCCGCGTACGCCGCGTCGACCTCGGACGAGCTCGTCGTGACCGTGCAGGACGCGGTCGTCGTGACCGTCCCGGGCACGCCTGCCCCGACGACCGCCGCGCCCGGCGCGACACCGTCGTCCTCGGCGGCTGCGCACGCTGCGGCTGATGTCCACGGTCTGGCCTTCACGGGCTCGACCATCGCGCTCTGGACCGGCACCGCACTCGCGGTCGCACTGCTCCTCGCCGGCGCGGTGCTCCTCGTGGTCCGGCGGACCCGGCTCGGGCGGAACTGACCCCGAGGGCGACAGGGAAGGACCCGCCGAGCGACGCTCGGCGGGTCCTTCTGCTGTTCGTGGGCAGTGGGTCTCGTCCGAGCACGACGGTGTCGACGTCGACGTCGACGTCGTCGAGTCGATCGGTGGAAGCGAGGGCGCTCACCGATCGGCGCTCACGGCAGCGGACCTCCTGGTCCGGGCGCTCGACGCAGCGCTCAGCGCTCGGGGGTCTCCTCGTTGCGGAAGGGCGTCACCCGCCCGGTCCGGTGATCGTCGCGCAGGAGGGCGTACGCGACCGAGTCCCGAGCCTCGCCCTCGTCCACGGGCCAGGTCCGCCGGTAGTGCGCTTCCTTCACCCACCCGTTCCGCACGAGGACGCGACGCATCGCGACGTTGTCGTCCCGGGTCTGCGCTTCGATCCGGTCGACCTCCGGGAACGACGCGAAGACGTACGTCGCCAGCGCGCGCAGGAGCGGCGCGCCGTGACCCCGCCCCCGGGCGCGTTCCGCGAGGCGGACGTCGATCAGCGGTGCGTCGTCGTCGAGGTCGTCGAGCACCACCAGGCCCTCGCTGACCCCGTCGATCACGACCCTGAGGAGCGCGTGGTCCGGGCCGGCGTAGGCACCGTCGGCGATCCGCCGTTCGACCCACTCGCGGGTCGGCGTGGTCCTGACGTGGAACGGGAACCGGTTCGACGTCAGGAACGTGGTCAACCACTCCCGGTCCGTCTCCTGTGTGAGGTCCGTCGCGCGGAACGTCAACTCCATGCACCGACCGTACCGACGCCTCCGACGCCCCGGGGAGCAGGGCAGGCGATCCACGACGAGCGGCCCGTCCTCGACGCCTGACGGGCCGAGCGTCGCCCCGCGCCGCCCGGTGGCGCAGGTCCCCCGGCGACCCGGCCCCGCTCCGCGATCAGCCGTGGTCCGGTGACGCGATCCGCCGCGCGGCGTCGACCACGAAGCGTCGGCGGGCGGCGCGTTCCTCCTGGTCGTCCGCCCCGGCACCGGTGATCATCGCCGCGAGCTGCGGAACGGTCTGCCACCAGGCGGCCAGCGCGATCAGCGCGAACACGAGGTGTCCCGGGTCGACGGACGGGTCGAGCACGCCGCGACGCTGGGCATCGGCGAAGCGCGCGACCTTCTCCTGGTAGTGCTGCGTGCGGACCTCGGCACCGGCGGGCGGGCCGCTCTGCAGGCCCTCCCACTGCAGCAGCCGGCCGAGTTCCGGGTGCTCCGCGTGGTAGTCGAACGTCGCGCCCGCGAACTCGCCGATGTCGTCCAGTCCGGCGCCGGACAGTCCCACCGCGGCGGCGAGTCGCTCGAGTTCGCCGGTGAGCACGAGGTCCCAGAGTGCTCGCTTGTCGCCGTAGTAGCTGTAGAGCCGCTCCTTGTTCACGCCGGCCCGAGCGGCGACGGCGGCGACGGTCGTCCCCTCGAACCCGTGCGCGGCGAACTCCGTGCGTGCGGCCTCGCGCAGCCGACGCTGTGTCCCCTCGACGTCCCATGCCACCGGACCAGGGTACCGACGCGGCGGTTGGCGATCGGCACGAGGAGGCGTATTCTCCAACCACACCGTTGGAGTTGGAGAAGGGGAACACCCATGCACGGACCAGACCACCTGCCGGAGGCACTCCAGCTGCCCGGACCCGGGACGATCGCCGTCGTCACCGGTGCGAACAGCGGCATCGGGCTCGAGACCGCGCGCGAGCTGCTCGAGCACGGGGTGACCGTGTGGATGGGCGCGCGCGACGCGGAGCGGGGGCGACGCGCCGCTGCCGAGCTCGGCGCCGGAGCGCGCGTGGTCCAGCTCGACGTGACGGACCCCGCGTCGGTGGCAGCCGCCGCGGCACACGTCGGAGCGGTGGACGTCCTGGTGAACAACGCCGGGGTCAACCCCGGTGGTGAGGACGTCACGGGGACGTCGCTCGACCAACTGCGGACGGCCTACGAGACGAACGTCTTCGGCCTCGTCGCCGTGACCCAGGCGTTCCTCCCTGCACTGCGCGAGTCCGCGCACCCGCGCATCGTGAACGTGTCGAGCGGTACCGGGTCCCTGGCGTGGACCGGTGGCCCGAACCCGCAGTTCGACTGGGAGCGCACGCGGGGCGGCGGCCTGGCCTACCGGAGCTCGAAGACCGCCGTCAACGCCATCACCGTGCTCACCGCCCAGGCGGTCGGCGACGGCGTCAAGGTGAACGCGCTCGCGCCCGGCCTGCGTCGGACGAACCTCGTCGCGGACATGGACGTGGGTGGTGCGCCGGCCGAGGCCGCCGCGGGCGCGCTCCGGCTCGCGTTCCTGCCGGACGACGGTCCGACGGGTGCGCTCTGGTCGTGGGACGGGAGTCGCGTGCCCTGGTGACCTGCCGCGCGAACCCGAGGCACGTGGCCGACAGCGAGGGGGCTCGGACTTTCAGGCGTCGACGGAACGGGGATCGCGGGCGCGCGGCGCACTCGCTCGTGGTGCGGTGTCGTCGCGGACCAGGCGTTCGTAGAGCTCGATGTGCCGCTCGACCATCCGGTCGACGGAGAGGCGTTCCCGGACGACGTCCGCGTTCCGTGCCCAGGCCTCCTCGCACTCCTCGTAGCGCTCGATGCGTTCGAGGGCGAGCCGGAGGAAGCGCTCGACGTCGTCGGGCTCCGGGCGCTCCCAGCCGGGCGGTACCTGGACCTCCGAGCCACTGACGTCGAAGAGCAGGGTCGGCAGGCCGCAGATCGCTGCTTCGCTCGTGACGGTCGACAGGGCCTCTCGGTAAGAAGGGAGGACCAGGAAGTGCGACGTCGCCATCTCGGGCCCGATCTCGTCACGCGTCCTGGTCCCGAGGTAGTCGACGTGGTCGCTCACCCCGAGGGCCTCGGCCAGTTCCTCGAGCTCGGGGCGCAGCGTCTCGCGGTGGGAGACGATGCTCAGGCGAGCTGGTCGGCCGGCGGCGATCACGCGGTGCAGGAGGTGCAGTGCGAGGTGGACACGCTTGCACTCGATGAGCTGACCGATGTACAGCAGGCGGATGGGCTCGCCGGGGGCGGGGCGGGAACGACGGCTCGCCGTGAACCGGTCGACGGCGAGGCCGGACCGGATGATCTCGACCTTGCGGTCGGGGACGCGCCCGTCGAGGCGCTCGCGCTGGTCCTCCGTGAAGACCACGACGCGGTCAGCCCGCCGCTCGATGAGGTTCCGAGCGACGCGGAACCGCCAGGGCTGCCATCCGCTGGTGTGCGGCGTGAACACGACCTTCGTGCGCCCGCGTGTGCCGTGGTTCGGCAGGGACGCGCGGAGGCAGGCGTTCGTCAGGTGGTTCAGGTGCACGACGTCGTACTCGCTCCAGTCGCCCCGGAACGACGGTCCAGCGGCGGTGACGTCCACGCCCGCAGCCCGGAGGCCGTCGACGAGCAGGCTGTCCGGGGTCTCCGCAAGGTGGGTCGCTCGCCATTCCGGTGAACGAGCGAAGATGCCGGACAGGACGAGGACCTTCATGACGGGGCCTTTCGGTTGACGCCGAGGGTGCGCGGTGCAGGCGACCGCAGGTACCCAGCGTAATCTGAAATACCAAAAGGTGCAATGTGAATGCGACGATGACCCGATCGGCAGGCTGGGGTGGGCGGACGGCGGACGGGAGGCGCGGTGCCGGGCCGACCCGCGCCTCCCGTCCGGTGCGTGCGCACCCGGCGGTGGCCGACCAGCCCGGACCGTGCCTGCTCAGTCCGTGACCGGCGGCTCCGCCGCTGCCCGCGCCGCCCGCACGATCCGCGGCAGCGCCGCGTACCGGCGCTCCTGGTACAGCCCGTGCAGGACGAACAGCACGAGCACGGCCGCGATCCCGGCGCCGACCGCCACCGGGACCGGTGCGAACCGGACCACGAGCGCCACGACCCCGGCACCGGCGACCATCGAGTTCACCGCGCCGATCGCCGACGACAGCGTCGAGAACACCCGCCGCCACGACGCCGTCCCGCCGATGTCGAGCATCTCGTTCGGGGCGTGCCCGCGCACCGGCATCGGGAAGTACCGCTCGGCGCCGGGCAGGAGCCGCCGGTGGTACCGACGGATCTGCTGCAGGGCGGCGAGGGCGGCGACGTCCTCGAGCGAGGTCTCGACGAGGCGGACGTACGTGAACACCCCGAGCAGGAACACGATCGGCAGCACCGCGGCGAGGAACACCACGGCGAAGGGCGTGTCGGCGAGGAACCCGAACGCGACGAGGCTGCTCGAGAGCGTCGTCAGGTAGATCGACGCCCTCGTGCCCGACTCCGACACGGTCGCGTTCCTCGCCGACTCGAGAACGAACTGCTCGTTGAGGAGCGCCGAGAAGAACGCGCTCGTGCGGTCCGGCAGGTGCGCGGCGGAGTGCCGGGCCTCCGGGTGCCCGGTGGTGTGCCGGGTCTCGGGGTGCTCGCCGGGTTTCCCGGTGGTGTGCCGTGTCTCGGTGTGCTCGCCGGGGCGCTCGCCGGTGTACCCGGTGTCCGGGTGCTCGGCGTCCTGCGGCTCGTCCATCGGTCTCCCGGTCAGGCGCCGTGGCGGACCGCGGCGAGCACCGCGGCGGCGACGGCGTCCGGCTGTGACACCGCGATCGCGTGCGATGCGCCCGCGAGCTCGGTGACGCCGACGAACCCGGCGCGCTCGGCCATCCAGCGGTGCGACGCGACCGGGATGTTCCGGTCGTCGTCGCCGAACACCGACCAGGACGGCAGGGTCGACCACGCGGCGCTCGCGGCACCGAGGGGTTCGCCGAGCGCGCCCTCGGTGACGGGGCGCTGCGCGACGGCCATCGCGGCCGCCTGTGCCGGCTCGACGTCGTGGGCGAACTGCTGGTGGAACCGCGCCGGGTCGATGCGGAACTCGGTGCCGCCGTCGGTGAGCGGCGTCGGCACGAGGGTGTCGCCGAGCGTGCTGCCCGGGAAGCGTCCGGCCAGGTCGCCCGCGCTCTCGCCGGGGGCGGGGACGAACGCGCCGACGAACACCAGGGCGGTGACGCCGTCGAGGTCGGCCGCGGCCTGCGTCGCGACCATGCCGCCGTAGGAGTGGCCGACGAGGACGACCGGCCGGTCCAGGGAGCGGACGAGGTCGACGAGGGCTCCGGCGTCGGCGCGGACGCTGCGCAGCGGGTTCGCGAACGCGACGACGTCGACGGCGGCCGCCGCGAGCTGCGCGGCGACGGCGTTCCAGCTCGACGAGTCGGCGAAGGCGCCGTGCACGAGGACGACGGTGGGCGTGGTCGGCGCGGTCGGCGCGGCGGGCGTCATGCTCGGCTCGCGAGGGCTGCGGAGAGGTGGGCGACGGCCTGTGCGACCGCGGCCTTGGCCTGCGGGGTGTCGTGCATGCTGTTCACCATCACGAAGTCGTGGATGATCCCGCCGTAGCGGACGGCGGTCACCTCGACGCCCGCGCGGCGCAGCTTGGCCGCGAACGCCTCGCCCTCGTCGCGGAGGACGTCGGCCTCGCCGGTGACGACGAGCGTCGGCGGGAAGGTCGCGAGCTGCTCCTCGGTGGCGCGGAGCGGGGACGCGGTGACCTCGGCGCGCTCGGACTCGCTCGTCGTGTACTGGTCCCAGAACCACTGCATGCCCTCGCGGGCGAGGAAGTAGCCCTCGGCGAACTCCTCGTACGACGGGGTGTCGAACGACGCGTCGGTGACCGGGTAGAACAGCACCGCGCCGGTGAAGGACACGTCGCCGCGCTCGGCCGCCATGAGGTTCAGGGCGATGGCCATGTTGCCGCCGACCGAGTCCCCCGCGACCGCCATGGTGCTGCCGTCGAGGCCCTGCTCGGCACCGTGCTGGACGACCCACTGCGCGACGGCGTAGGACTGCTCGTTCTGCACCGGGTAGCGGTGCTCGGGCGCACGGTCGTACTCGGGGAACACGACGGCCGCGCCGGTGCCCACCGCGAGGTCGCGGACCAGGCGGTCGTGGGTGTGGGCGTCGCCGAACACCCAGCCGGCACCGTGCGTGTAGAGCACGACCGGCAGCACGCCCGTCGACCCCTCCGGCTTGACGATCCGCACGCGGACCGAGCCGGTGGGCCCGCCCTCGACGGTGGTCCAGGTCTCGTCGACCTCGGGCTTCCAGACGGGGGAGTCCTGCACGCCGTCGACGGCCGCGCGACCGTCCTCGGGGGCGAGCTGGTACAGGAACGGCGGCTCGGCGGTCGCCTCGACGAAGGCCTGCGCGGCGGGTTCGAGGGCGATGCCTCGGGGGTTCGCGGTGGTCATGGTGCTTCCTCTCCAGGTGGGTGGGGCGGGGACGGTCGGGCGAGCGC
>NZ_MCIG01000121.1 GCF_001705035.1 Curtobacterium sp. UCD-KPL2560
GCACGGTCCCCCACCGCCCCGTGCCTCCCGTCCGTCCCACCGCCACCCCGACACCGGAAGTCCTCCTCGTGCAGCGCTCCACCCTCTGGACCACCGTCGGCGGCGTCGCCGCCGCCGTCGCGGCGGCCGCGATCGCCGTCCCGCTCCTGACCGCCGGCGGCCCCGCCCCGGCCGCCGTGACGACCCACTCGGCAGCCGCGCCCTCGACGCCCGTGCCCGGCGTGCCGCATGTGGACGCCGCGGCGCTCGCCGCCCTGCCCGAGGCGCAGTACTCCGCCGTGGTCGACGGCCTGCTGCCGTGGGACCGGACGACCACCGCGGCCCACGTGTTCCACCTGACCGCCGACGCGCCGCTCTTCGGCGACGGCCGGACCGCCCCCGTGGCGCGGTTCGCGAAGACCGACTTCCTGCAGCAGCCGACGACGGTCGTCGGGCTGCGACGGCAGGGGCCCTGGGAGCTCGTGCTGACGCCCGCACGGCGGCAGCTGCCCTCCGCGGCGGGTGCCGGGGGTGCGGCGGCGCAGACCGCGGCGTGGGTGCCGGCCGACCTGCTGACCGCGGTGGCGGCACCGACCGCGCGCGTGGTGGTCTCGACGACGGAGCAGTCCGTGTCGATCGTCTCCGCGTCGACCGGGGCGGTGCAGCAGCACTTCGCGGCGGGCGTCGGGACGGCGGACACCCCGACGCCGACCGGGGTCACCGGCTACCTGGAGGAGCGGTACGCCGACCCGTCGCAGGGCACCGGGGAGCACCCGATCCAGCTCACCTCGCTGCACTCGAGCGCGGCCGACGAGCCGTACGGGGGCCACGACGGCGGGTTGATCGGGCTGCACTGGAACGCGACGACCTCGGGTGCGGTGTCGCACGGGTGCGTGCGGCTGTCCGCCGAGGCCGTGGCCGCGCTGGACGCGTTGCCGCTCGGGACGCTCGTGACGGTGGAGTGAGCCGGTTCCGGGGCTCGCTAGAGCTCGACCTCGATCGGCTCGGGGCGGACCAGCTCGTGCACGCCGCTGATGACCTCGCTCGGACGGAACGGGTACCGGTCGATCTCGGCCTGGTCGCTGATCCCGGTCAGGACGAGGACGGTGTGCAGCCCGGCCTCGATGCCGGCCTGCACGTCGGTGTCCATGCGGTCGCCGATCATGCCCGTGTTCTCGGAGTGCGCCCCGATCCGGTTCATCGCCGACCGGAACATCATCGGGTTCGGCTTGCCCACCACGTAGGGCTGCTTGCCGGTGGCCTTCTCGATCATCGCGGCGATGGCGCCCGTCGCGGGCAGGACGCCCTCGGCGCTCGGGCCGGTGGCGTCGGGGTTCGTCACGATGAACCGGGCACCGTCGCGGATGAGCCGGACGGCCTTGGTGATCGCCTCGAACGAGTAGTTGCGGGTCTCGCCGACGACCACGTAGTCCGGCGCGGTCTCGGTCATGATGAACCCGGCCTCGTGCAGGGCCGTGGTCATGCCGGCCTCGCCGATCACGAACGCGGAGCCGCCGGGCATCTGCGAGCGGCAGAAGTCGGCGGTGGCCAGGGCGCTCGTCCAGATGCGTTCCTCGGGCACGTGCAGCCCGGAGCTCCGGAGCCGTGCGCTGAGGTCACGCGGCGTGAAGATCGAGTTGTTCGTCAGGACGAGGAACTCGGTGCCCTCGTCGAGCCACTGCTGGATGAGCTCGGGGGCTCCCGGCAGGGCCTGGTTCTCGTGGACGAGCACACCGTCCATGTCGGTCAGCCAGCACTCGACCTCGTCACGCGTCGCCATGGTGCCACCGTACCGGGCGCCGGCCACGGGGAGCCGGGCGCGCGGGACGCCAGGGCTGCGCGGGTGGGCGGTCGTGCGTCCGGACGCCTGGCCGGTGGGCCACCGAGGTCTGGCCGGGCGGACACCGACCGTCGTTCGGCTTTGCCCTAGGATTTTCGTACCCGTACCGGATCAGGAGGACCCCCGTGCTCGTCGACCCAGGCTCCCCGAGCAGCGCACCCCGCCCCACCGGCGGACCGGACGCCCCGACGACGCCGTCGGACGAGCCCGCGCCGCCCGCCCGTCGCCGCGGCCGCCCGAACGTGCTGTCCCGCGAGCAGGTCGTCGACGCCGCGACCGAGATCGCGAACGAGGAGGGCCTCGACCGCCTGTCCTTCCGTGCCCTCGGCGCCAAGCTCGGCGTCGCCCCGATGACCGTGCACCGGACCATCGGCGGCCTCGACGACCTGCACGCCGAGCTCGTCCGCCGCACGGTCGACGAGTTCACCGCGACCTTCGTCTGGCCCGAGGACTGGCGCGCGGTGGTGCGCACCTTCGCCACGACCTTCCGCGACCTCATGCGGACGCACCCGCTCGTGCTCGAGTCGCACAGTCAGCGCGCCCCGCTCGCCTCGACCGAGTCCGACGCCGTCGTGGCGAAGGTCGTCGGTGCACTGCAGCAGGCCGGGCTCCCCGAGCGCGAGGCGATGTACGCGTTCTTCGTCGTGTACGACTTCGTCGTCGGGCACGCCGGCGTGCAGGTCGGCCGGGGCGACGCCGACGCCGGACGCCCGGAACGGCACCGACTCGTCGGGGAGATCCTCGGCGAGCACTCGTACGACGATCGGTTCGCCCTCGGGCTGGACGTGCTCCTGGCCGGCATCGAGGCGCGGGTCCGGACGCACGGCACGGGCGCCCCCGGCGCTGCTGGCGACGGGCCGGACGCCGTCAGCACTGCGGGAGGCAGCACCGCGGGCGACGGGCCGGACGGACCGGGCGCCCGCGCGTGAGCACCGTCGACCCCCAGCAGGTCCGCCGCGAGCGCGAGGCGGCCTGGCGGGGGACGAACCGTGCCCTCGTGATGACCGTCGTCGGCGCCGTGCTCGTCGCCGCTGCCGGAGCGGTCGCGGGCCTCGCGGTGTCCCGCTTCGTCCTGGTCTTCCGGATGATGCAGGTGAACAGCGTCTTCTCGGACAGCCCCGACCCGGAGTCGGTCTGGTGGGCCGCACCCGGGGCCGTCGTCGGCACCCTCGTCGCCGTGGCCGTGTACTCCCGCTGGAACCACCGGTGGTCCGGCCGGACGAGCGACTTCGCGGGCGTCGGACCGCTGCAGCCGTGGTTCCTCGGCGCGACGGCGATGCTCTGGTGGGAGACGTCGCGGTGGCCCGCGCCCGACCGCGTCGGGGTCGCCGTCGACCCCACGTTCGGGCACGACGAGGTCTGGGGCCTCGGCGAGTGGATCTGGTACGCGACGGTCTGGTGGGTGCCCGCCCTCGCGACGCTGGTCACGGTGCTGCTCCTCGTGGCCGGCGGCGTGACACGGCTCGGACGCGGCAACCGACGGGCACGCCTCACCGACGTGCTCGCGAACGGTCGCCGGGTCGTCGGCGAGGTCACCGCGGTCAGCGGCGGGACCAGCCCCGACGCGTCGCGCACCCTGCTGCGGTGGACGTTCTCGTTCGTCGACCTGCAGGGCGTGCGGCGCTGGGTGGAACGGACCGAGGGCTTCGCGCACGGCGAGGGACCCGTCGTCGGCATGCCCGTCACGGTGCTGTACGACCCGGCGCGGCCGGGCGACCGGAAGCGCATCTTCACGGCGACGACGCGGGACCCCGGCCCCGAGGACTTCCTCCGCCCCGGCACCTCCTGAGCCGCGGGCGGTCCTGGCGGACGCCCGACTGGCTGGGTCAGCTGGACCGGCTGGACCGGCTGGACCGGCAGGACGGGCCGGGACCGGCTGGACCGGCAGGACGGGCCGGGCCTGGCTGGACCCGTAGGACCGGCAGGACGGGCCGCTGCCTGCGGGACCGGCGGGTCCGCCGGATCGCCGGACGGGAGGCGCGACCCACGCGCCCTACGCTGGTCACGTGACCGAGCGCCTCCCGTCCGACCCCGTGGTCCCGTCGACGGCACCGGCCCACGTGAGCCGACCCGACGCCGACCCGGCGGTCGCCGGCGCGGCCGCACCGCCGGTCCTCCCGCCGTCACACGAGGCGACCACGAACGGCGTCGGACCGCACCCCGAGCCGTGGCCCGACGACCCGCGGCTCGACCCGGAGCTCCTCGCGGCCGGTGACACCCGCAACGTCGTCGACCGCTACCGGTACTGGTCGATGGAGGCCATCGTCGCGGACCTCGACACCCGCCGGCACGCGTTCGACGTGGCGATCGAGAACTGGCAGCACGACCTGAACATCGGGTCGATCGTGCGGAGCGCCAACGCGTTCCTCGCCGGGACCGTGCACATCATCGGACGGCGGCGGTGGAACAAGCGCGGCGCGATGGTCACCGACCGGTACCAGCACGTCCGGTACCACCCCGACGTCACGGCGTTCACCGCGGCGATGCGCGCCGAGGGCCGACCGGTCGTCGCGATCGACAACACCCCGGGCGCCGAGCGCATCGAGACCGCCGCGATCCCGGAGCGGTGCGTGTTCTTGTTCGGCCAGGAGGGGCCCGGCCTGACCGACGAGGCCGTCGCCGGCGCGGACGCACACCTGGAGATCACGCAGTTCGGGTCGACGCGGAGCGTGAACGCCTCGGCGGCGGCGGCGATCGTCATGCACAGCTGGGTCGTCCAGCACGCGACGCTGCCGGGCTGACGGGCGGGATCGCCGGTCCGGGTGGGCGGGCTGCGGTCGTGCGGCGCTGGCGGGTTCCGTGCCGGCGGTGCTGTGCTGCCCGGCTTCCGGCTTCCGGCTTCCGGCTTCCGGCGGAGGGGCGCCGGTCGGGTCAGCGGGCGGCGGTGGTGCGGCGCGCGACGAGCCGGGGTTCGACGAGGGTCTCGTGCGCCTCGGTGGTCGGGTCGGCGATGCGCGCGAGCAACCGCTCGCCCGCGCCCCGACCGATCTCGACGCTGCGGTCGTCGATGCTCGTCAGCCCGACGTAGGCCGTCGCCGCGAGCGGTGTGTCGTCGTAGCCCATGACCGACACGTCCTCGGGCACGCGGAGACCCCGCGCGGCCAGGGCGGACATCGCGCCGAGGGCCATCACGTCGTTCGCGGCGAACACCGCGGTGACGTCGGGGTGGGTGTCGAGGAGTTCGTCGAGGGCGCGGGCGCCGGCCTCCTCGGTCGGCTCCCCGCGCAGCACGACCGAGACGACCGACGGGGCGCCGGCGGCGCGCGCGGTGTCCGCGGTGCGCTCGGTGCCGGCGACGGACGGGGCGGCAGCGGGCGCGGCGGTCGCGACCGACGGGGTGCCGGCGACCGAGGGG
>NZ_MCIG01000122.1 GCF_001705035.1 Curtobacterium sp. UCD-KPL2560
CTCCTCGGCGGCGATGCGCGACTTGCCCGCGACGTCGAGCTCGGTCGCGAGCGCGTCGCGGAGGTCGGGGAGCAGCTCGACGTCGAGCGCGGCGTAGACCAGCCAGGCCTGGGGCAGTGGTCGGGTCGCACCGCAGCGTCCGGCGACGCCGCTGCCTCCGGTCGCACCGCAGCGTCCGGCGACGCCGCTCCGACGGGCCGCACCACGCGCGGCGGCGGCGCCACGCGTCCGGCGGACCCGGCGTTCGAGGCCGCGCACGCCACGGTGCACGTCATCGAGGAGCACGACGAGTACCTCGAGGCCGTCCGCGCGATCGCCGCCGGCCACGGGCCCGTCGCGGTCGACGCCGAGCGCGCCAGCGGCTACCGGTACTCGCAGCGGGCGTACCTCATCCAGGTCTTCCGCCGCGGCGCGGGCGCCTTCCTGTTCGACCCGATCGCGATCGGCGACCTCTCCGAGCTGCAGGACGCGATCGTCGACGAGGAGTGGCTGTTCCACGCCGCCTCGCAGGACCTGCCCTGCCTGCAGGAGGTCGGCCTGGTCCCGACCCGCATCTTCGACACCGAGCTCGGGGCCCGCATCGCCGGGTTCCCCCGCGTGGGCCTCGGAGCGGTCGTCGAGCAGCTGCTCGGCATCACGCTCGCCAAGGCGCACTCGGCCGCCGACTGGTCGACCCGACCACTGCCCCAGGCCTGGCTGGTCTACGCCGCGCTCGACGTCGAGCTGCTCCCCGACCTCCGCGACGCGCTCGCGACCGAGCTCGACGCCGCGGGCAAGTCGCGCATCGCCGCCGAGGAGTTCGCGGCGGTCCTCGCACGGGCCCCGAAGCCGCCCCGCGCCGAGCCCTGGCGTCGCCTGTCCGGCATGCACGCCCTGCGCGGTGCACGGGCCCTCGCGATCGCCCGGGCGCTGTGGACGGCCCGTGACGCGTTCGCGCGCGAGACCGACGTCGCGCCCGGCCGGACGATCCCGGACTCCGCGATCGTCGCCGCCGCCGCTGCCGCCCCCACGACGAAGGCCGAGCTCAGCGCGGTCAAGGCCTTCACCGGCCGCGCGAGCCGCTCCGAACTCGACCGCTGGTGGGCCGCCGTGGAGGAGGGCCGCACGACGGACGACCTGCCGAAGCTCCGCGGCTCCGGCGAGGCCACGCTGCCGCCGCCCCGCGCCTGGGCGGAGCGCAACCCGGAGGCCGACCGCCGGTACAAGGCGGCCCGTGCGGCGGTCGTCGCCCGGGCGGAGGAGCTCGACCTGCCCGTCGAGAACCTGCTCACGCCGGAGACCCTCCGCGTGGTCTCGTGGGACCCGCCGAAGCCGATCGCGACCGAGACCGTGGGCGCCGCCCTCGCGTCCCACGACGCGCGGCCGTGGCAGGTCGAGGAGACCGCTTCGCTCATCGCACACGCCTTTGTCGCAGACGCACAGGAGCCTGCTGCGGAGAGCAACACCGACTCGTAGGAACACCCCAACGGGCATGCGTCCGCCCAGCCTCGGGGCATAGCGTCGAGGCCGTCGCCGGGTGCAGCCCGGCAGGTCGGGGCGACAGGTGTCCCGACTCGATCAGTGAGGATCTGGAGGCCCAGATTGCCCAAGGCATCAGACGTCGTCTTCGTGGACGGCGTTCGCACCCCGTTCGGACGAGCAGGCGAGAAGGGGGTGTTCTGGAAGACCCGCGCGGACGACCTCGCGGTCCACGCGATGCGCGGGCTCCTCGACCGGAACGCCCAGCTCGACGGAGCGGCGGTCGACGACGTCGCCGTGGCCGCCACCACCCAGCAGGGCGACCAGGGCCTGACCCTCGGCCGGACCGTGGGCATGCTCGCCGGGCTGCCGAAGTCGGTTCCCGGCTACGCCATCGACCGCATGTGCGCGGGCGCCATGACGAGCGTCACGACGCTCGCCGGCGCGATCGCCTTCGGCGCCGCGGACGTCGCGATCGCCGGTGGCGTCGAGCACATGGGTCGCCACCCGATGGGGTTCAACGCGGACGTCAACCCGCGCTTCGTGGCCGAGCGCATGGTCGCGAGCGACGCCCTCGTCATGGGCAGCACGGCCGAGCGCCTGCACGACCGTTTCCCCGCCATCACGAAGGACCGCACCGACGCCTTCGCCGTCCAGTCCCAGCAGCGCTACGCCGCTGCCTGGGGCGCCGGCAAGCTGCAGCCCGACGTGGTCCCCGTCGAGGTCAACACCGGACAGGGCTGGGACGTCGTCACGGCGGACGAGCCGCCGCGACCGGGCACCACCCTGGAGGCGCTGGCCGCCCTGCGCACGCCGTTCCGGCCCCACGGACGGGTCACCGCCGGCAACGCGGCAGGCCTGAACGACGGCGCCACGATGAGCCTGCTCGCGTCCGAGGAGGGCGCCAAGCAGCACGGCCTGCCGACGAAGATGCGCATGGTCTCGTTCGCCTTCGCGGGCGTCGACCCCGAGGTCATGGGCATCGGCCCGGTCCCCGCGACCGACAAGGCGCTCCGCAAGGCCGGGCTGACGATCGACGACATCGGTCTGTTCGAGATCAACGAGGCGTTCGCCGTCCAGGTGCTCGCCTTCCTCGACAACTACGGCATCGCGCAGGACTCCCCGAACGTGAACGCCTGGGGCGGCGCGATCGCCGTCGGGCACCCGCTCGCGTCGAGCGGTGTCCGGCTCATGAACCAGCTCGCGGCGCAGTTCGCCGAGCGGCCGGACGTCCGGTACGGCATCACCACGATGTGCATCGGGCTCGGCCAGGGCGGGACCGTCATCTGGGAGAACCCGAACTTCAGCAAGAGCGCGGCACGGAAGGCGGCCTGAGCATGACCACCACCCCGATCGACCAGCTGACCGCGCTGAGCGAGGACGAGGTCGTCACGCACTCGTACGTCAAGCACGTGGCGCTGCCCTCCGGTGGCACCCTCGCGCTCATCACGCTCGACAACGGCAAGGACTACAAGCGTCCGTCGACGCTCGGCCCGCGCACCATGCGCGAGCTGTCCGACGTGCTCGACACCCTGCGCGACGAGGCCGCGAAGGGCGACGTCCAGGCCGTCGCGATCACCGGCAAGGAGTACTGCTTCGCCGCCGGCGCCGACCTGTCGCAGGCCGCGGCGCTGCCGTCCCGCGAGGTCGCACACGAGCTCGGCGTGCTCGGGCACGCCACGCTTCGGAAGTTCAGCGAGCTGGGGGTGCCCTCGTTCGCGTTCGTGAACGGGATCGCCCTCGGCGGCGGCCTCGAGGTCGCGCTGCACTGCACCTACCGGGTGTTCTCCTCCGCAGCGCAGGGCATCGGTCTGCCCGAGGTGTTCCTCGGGATCATCCCCGGCTGGGGCGGCGCGACGCTGCTCCCCCGCCTGATCGGTCCGGAGAAGGCGCTCCGCGTCATCGTCGAGAACCCGCTCAAGAACAACCGTCTGATGGACGGTCCGGCCGCGGTCGAGATCGGCATCGGCGACGCCCTCATCCCGTCGGTCACGTTCCTGCCCTCGGCGGTCGCGTGGGCCGACGGCGTCGTGTCCGG
This sequence comes from Curtobacterium sp. UCD-KPL2560, assembly GCF_001705035.1. GTDB lineage: Bacteria > Actinomycetota > Actinomycetes > Actinomycetales > Microbacteriaceae > Curtobacterium. The sequence continues at coordinate 3,497 of NZ_MCIG01000122.1, forward strand.
TCGGACGAAGGTCAAGCGCGCCAACGAGCCCGGGATGCTCGAGAAGGCCGCGTGGGGCACGGTCGTCAAGGTCGCCCGCCAGCAGGTCGCGTCGAAGATCGGCACGGTGCCGAAGTCGCCGTTCCGCGCGCTCGACCTCGTCGCCGCCGCGAAGTCCGGCTCGCTCGAGGAGCGCTTCGCGGGTGAGGACGACGCACTCGCCGACCTCCTCGCCGGGGACCAGTTCGCGGCGTCGATGTACGCGTTCGACCTCGTCCAGAAGCGCGCGAAGCGTCCGGTGGGTGCCCCCGCCGACGTCGAGGCGAAGAAGATCACGAAGGTCGGTGTCCTCGGCGCCGGGCTCATGGCGTCGCAGTTCGCGCTCCTGTTCGCCCGCCGCCTCGGTGTGCCGGTCGTCATCACCGACGTCGACCAGGCGCGCGTGGACGCGGGTGTCGAGCGCATCCGCGGCGAGGTCGCCAAGCTCCGCGAGAAGGGGCGCATCTCCCCCGACGACGCGAACCGGATCTCGGCGCTCGTCAGCGGTTCCGTCTCCTACGACGCGTTCGCGGACGCCGACTGGGTCATCGAGGCCGTCTTCGAGGAGATGAGCGTCAAGCAGGAGGTGTTCCGGAAGATCGAGCAGGTCATCGCCCCGGACGCGATCCTGGCGACGAACACGTCCTCGCTGTCGGTGACCGAGATGGGCTCGGTCCTGTCCGACCCGTCGCGGCTCGTCGGCTTCCACTTCTTCAACCCGGTCGCCGTGATGCCCCTGCTCGAGGTCGTCCGGACCGAGCAGACATCGGACGAGACGCTGGCAACCGCGCTGGCCGTCGCGAAGACGCTCAAGAAGACCGCGATCATCACGGCCGACCAGCCGGGCTTCGTCGTGAACCGGGTGCTCGCCCGTGTCCTCGGCGAGGCCATGCGCGGCGTCGAGGAGGGCACCTCCTTCGAGACCGTCGCCGAGGGTGCGGCACCGCTCGGCCTCCCGATGTCGCCCTTCGAGCTGCTCGAACTGGTCGGCCTGCCGGTCGGCGCACACGTGCTCGACTCGCACCACGCCGCCTGGCCGGAGCGCTTCTACCCCGGTGACGGGCTGAAGCGGATCGCCGAGCACGGGACGATCCTGACCCGCGACAAGAAGGGCAACGCGACCGGGTACGACCCCGCTGCCGTGAAGCTCGTCGCACCCGCGAAGAAGGACGCGAAGCCGGTCGACGCCGCCGAGATGCAGCGCCGGTTCGAGGACGCCCTGGCCGACGAGGTGCACCGCATGCTCGAGGACCACGTGGTCGAGCACGTCGAGGAGATCGACCTCGGTCTGATCCTCGGCGCCGGTTACCCGTTCCAGGCCGGTGGCATCAGCCCGTACCTCGACCGTTCCGGTGCCTCGGAGCGGGTCTTCGGCGGCACGTTCCACGACCCGGCGATCGTCGGCCCCGCCTCGCGCTAGCCGCGCCCTGCACGAGCGGAAGCAGCTCGCGCCACGGATCCCCGTGGCGCGAGCTGCTTCCGCTTGTGCGCGAGCACGTCGCGCCGCCGAGCGGCGCCAGCGGCGCCGAGCGGCGCCAGCGGCGCCGAGCGGCGCCAGCGGCGCCGAGCGGCACGCCGCCGCGGCCGCCCCAACCCCCGCACAACGGAAAGCACCGCGC
>NZ_MCIG01000123.1 GCF_001705035.1 Curtobacterium sp. UCD-KPL2560
CGCCCCGGGCTCAGCGCCCAAGGGCCCGTCGCCCCCCCGGGCTCACCGCCCCGGCAGCTGGGACAGCGGCTCGGACCGCACCCGGAGCAGGTCCGCGTAGGTCCCGTCCCGCTCGGCCCACCGCAGGTACTGCGCGGCCTCGACGACGACCTCCTGCGGGGTCGGCTCGGTGGCCAGGATCGCGAGGACCTCGTCGAGGAACGCGTCCAGCGGGAGCGCCCGCGGGTTCACCCGCTCCTGCCCGGCCGTCGCGACCGCCGGCGGGACGAGCTCGGTGACGGTCACACCGGTCCCGGCGAGCTGGGGACGCAGCGCCTCGGTCCACGCGTGCACGCCGGCCTTCGACGCCCCGTACGCCGGCATCAGCGGGAAGGGCAGGAACGCGATCCCGGAGGACACCGTGACGACGTCGGCGGCGTCCCGCGCGGTCAGGTGCGGCAGGAACGCGTCGACCACGCGCATGGTGCCGAGCAAGTTGACCGCCACGGTCGTCTCGGCTGCTACTGCGTGACCGGGGTCGAGCAGGTCCTCCTGCAACATCACCCCGGACATCGTCACGAGCAGGTCGAGGTCGGGGTGGCGGTCCAGCACCTCGTCGCGTGCGCGGAGGACGGACGCCGGGTCCGTGACGTCGATCCGGACGGTGTCGAGGCCGTCGAACCGGCCCGCGTCGCGCTCGGGGTCGCGTCCGCCGACGACGACGGTGCTGCCGGCTGCGGCGAGCCGTCGCGCGAGGCCGAGGCCGATGCCGGAGGTGCCCCCGACGACGAGAGCGGTGCGGTCGGTGGTGCGCATGGTGTCTCCTGTCCGTGCTGGTCGGGAGCGGGGCCCGACGCTGTCCGTCGGACCGGGCGGTCCGACGGTGTCGATCGTGCGACGACGCGGAGCCGGGCGGGAGGACCCCGCGCATCCGGGGAGTGGCAGGACCCCCGCTGCGGGCGCCGGGGTCGCGTAGCGTCGGCGGGGTGGAGACGACGGGACCGGTCAACGTGCTCGGCGAGTACCTGCGCGCCCGACGCGCCCTGGTGACGCCCGAGCAGGTCGGCCTGCCCGAGGGCACGCGGCGACGGGTCCCCGGCCTCCGCCGCGAGGAGGTCGCCCTCCTCGCCGGGATCAGCGCCGACTACTACCTGCGCCTCGAACGCGGTCGCGACGCCAACCCCTCGCCCCAGGTGCTCACCGCGATCGCCCGGGTCCTGCAGCTCGACGACGTCGAACACGCCTACCTCCTCGGGCTCACCGCGCCGCGACCCCGCACCCCCCGCGCCCCGGCGGCCGAGCGCGTGCCACCGCGCCTGCACCACCTGCTCGCCGCGCTCGACGTCCCGGCCTTCCTCGAGGGCCGCACGTTCGACGTCCTCGCCGCGAACGGCCCGGCGACGGCGTTCTCGCCACGACTGACGCCCGGACAGAACCGGCTGCGGTCACTCGTGCTCGACCCGGAGGAGCGCGCCTTCCAGGTGGACTGGGAGGACTCCCTCGCGTCCTTCGTCGCCGCGGCCCGGCACACCTCCGGCGAGGACGGCTCGGACCCACGCGCCGCCGCCCTGGTCGGTGAGCTGTCGATCGCGAGCGCGCGGTTCCGCGAGCTCTGGGCACGCCACGACGTCCGGGAGATGACCGGCGGCAGCGTCGTCGTCGAGCACCCCGTGGTCGGTCGCCTCGACCTGCTCCGCGAGAAGCTGCCGGTCGACGGGCTCGTCCTCGTCACGTACTACCCCGAGGCGGGCAGCGCGAGCGCGGAGAAGCTCCGGCTGCTCACCGCGCTCGGCGCGACCGCGGGATCCGCGAGCCAGCACTGACGGGTGCGGGTCGCGTGGACGCGACCGGGGGACGGACGGGAGGCGCGGGTCGGGCCCGCACCGCGCCTCCCGTCCGTCTCGGCGCCGGACCGGCGGCCACCTACCGGGGGCGGCGGAGGGTCTCGCTCGGCGACTCGCCGAACCGCTTCGCGTAGGCGGCCGAGAAGCGGCCGGCGTGCGCGAAGCCCCACTCGCGTGCGACGCCGGCGACGGTGACCTCGCCCAGCGCACGGGAGCGCAGCACCGACCGCACCCGGTCGAGCCGCATGCCGCGGAGCATGCCGTTCGGGGTCTCGCCGACCTGGCGCTGGAACCCCTGCTGCAGCCCGCGGACGCTCAGGCCCACGTACTCGGCGACGTCCGTGGTCGAGAGCGGGCGCTCGACGTTGGCGTGCATGTACTCGATGGCCTGCTCGACGCGGCCCGTCGCCTGGGGCGGCACCGGTGCACGCGTCGCGAGGGTCACGTGCGGGAACGTCCGGAGCATCGCGAACGCGGTCCGCCGCGCGGCCTCGGCCATGGCGAGCGGCGACAGCGGGGCGGAGCCGAGGACCGTCGGGGCCGTGCCCCGGAGTTCGGCGTCCCAGAAGCGCAGCGCGCTCCGGACCGGGGCGGCCGCGTGGTCGAAGACGATCGGCGCGGGTTCGGTGCCGTGCAGTTCCGCCGCGACGTGCTCGAGCGTGGTGCGGTCGAACTGCACGACGTTCTGCCGGACGTCGGCGAGGTCGAAGCGGAACGGCCGCGCACTGGGGAACACGACCGGGCGGCCCGGGGCGAGCACGACCTCGTCGCGGCCGATGTCCATGACGCCGCCGCCGTCGCTGACCCAGGTGACGAAGTAGTGGCTCGTCGCGTCGACCTCGCCGGCCATCCGACCGTCGAACCGCTTGGCGTCGAGCGTCAGGGTGGCGTTGCCGACCGACCGGAACCGGTACCCGAACGGACGCGCCGTCCGCTCCGGCAGGAAGCCCGCCGCGTCGTACGCGCCCTCGAACAGCGCCCGGGCGGCGTCGAGGTCGTCGCCCGTCGCTGCCGCCACCTGGCGGACGTCCGGGACTGCGGCGGTCATGGGGTGATGGTCGCACGCGGCCGGGAGGAGTGGCTGTGAGTCACGAGCGAGACTCACCTCGGTCCGGGCGCCTCACGGAGCGGTGAAGAAGTCGCTGTAGGTCGGCTCGGTCGGGACGTCCTCGAGGAGTCGTCGGTGCACCATGGCCTGGAGCTCGTCGGGGTGGCTCATGCCGCGGCGGTGCCACTCGCTCGGGCGGGTCCGGAGTTCGGACAGCGTCGGGTGCGGCTTCACGGGGACACCGCCGTGCGGACGATCAGGGTCGTCGCCGACACCGGACCGCGCGGGGACGCCGTCGACGCGAGCGGGGACGGCGTCGGCGCGAGCGGGGACGCCGTCGGCGCGAGCGGGGACACCGTCGGCGCGAGCGGGGACACCGTCGGCGCGAGCCGGGACGCCGTCGTGCGGACGTCGGGGGAAGGACCTGCTGTCCGTGCCATGACGAACCGCCTCACTGCTGGGGAGTGCACCTCGGGCGGGCGCCGGACCAGCATGCGACCCGGAGGTTAGTTTGTCTAACTACGTTCGCCTTCCGGCTAGCGCCACCCGCCGCGCAGGGGTCGCGCCGCCGCCCGGACGTGCGCTAGCGTCTGGCGCAGAGGGAAAAACGCCTCCGGCCCCGGCCGGCGGCACCGCGTACGTGACTCACGGGAGTCGCCACTTCTTCGTCGAAGGAGTGCGCCCGTGTCCGTCCCCACCTCGTCCCCGGTCCCCGAGACCGCGGCTCCACCCCGTCTCCGCGACGCCTGGGTCGCCCTCGCCGGACTCTCAGCCGTGTTCCTGTTCGAGATGCTCGACAACTCGGTCCTCACCGTCGCGCTCCCGACCATCGGCCGCGACCTCACCGCGTCGACGGCCGCCCTGCAGTGGGTCTCCGGCGCCTACTCGGTCGCGTTCGGCGGCCTCATGCTCCTGTTCGGCGCCGTCGCCGACCGGTTCGGCCGCCGCCGCGTCATGCTCGTCGGTCTGGTGCTGCTCGCCCTGGTGAGCATCGCGACCGTCCTCGTCACCTCGGTCGAGCAGCTCATCGTCGTCCGCGCGCTCACCGGCATCGCCGCCGCGATGACCACGCCGGGGTCGATGGCCCTGGCGTTCCGGCTGTTCGACCGGCAGGACCTGCGTGTCCGGGCGCTCACGGTCATCTCGACCGCGGGACTCGTCGGCCTCGCCGTGGGACCGACCATCGGCGGGTTCGTGCTCGCGGTGGCGCCGTGGCAGGTGCTCCTCGTCGCGAACGCCCCCGTCGCGGTCGTCGCGTTCGTCGGCATCCGCGCCGGGATCGCCGTCGACCGTACCGGCGACCTGCACCGCGACCCGGTCGACCTGGTCGGCGCGGTCACCGGTGCGGTCGCGGTGGCCGGGGTCCTCGTCTCGCCGACGCTGTTCGTCGTCGGTGCCGGTGCCGGCTCGTGGGCCGCCGTGGTGCTCACGCTGCTCGCAGCCGCGGGCTTCGTCGTCCGGCAGCACACCGCGCCGTACCCGCTGCTCGACCTCCGGCTCGTCGCGCGCCCCCTCGTGGCCAGCGGCCTCGCGCACAAGGCCGCCGCGGGGCTCGCCACCGCCGGCCTGTCGTACCTCGTCACGCTGCAGCTGCAGTCCGGGTGGGGGTGGCCGCCCGCCCTCGCCGCCGTCGGGACCCTGCCGCAGGTCGTCGTGCTCCTCGCGAGCGGCCGCCTGGTCGGGCCGTTCGTCGCACGCGTCGGCCTCGACCGAGCGGCGTGGACGAGCGCGGTGGCCGTCGTCGCCGGACTCGCCGTCTTCGCCGGGCTCGGTCGTCAGGGGTACGCCTTCGTGGTGGTCGCCCTCGTGCTCGTCGCCGCCGGGATGCGGGTCGTCGGGGCGGTCGCCGGCACGAGCGTGCTGACCGGTCTGCCCGCCGACCGCACCTCGGTCGGCGCGGCCCTCGTCGACACCGCGAGCGAACTCGCCACCGCGGTCGGGATCGCCGCGAGCGGCACCGTCCTCGCCGCCCTCGTGACCGGCAGCGTCGCCGCGGTGCACCGGTCCGCCGCCGACGGTGCCGCGTTCTCGTCAGCGGTGCAGGTCGCCGCCGTCGCCGTGACCTTCGTCGCCGCCGTGCTCGTCACCGTCGGCATCGTCGCGGGGCGCCGCGGTCGCGGTGCCCGGACCGACACCCGGGCGGGCGACGACACCGAGCCAGGGGCCGGGACCCACCCGCGCACCTCCCCCGAC
>NZ_MCIG01000124.1 GCF_001705035.1 Curtobacterium sp. UCD-KPL2560
GCCGCCCGCCCCGTCCGCTGGTGGCACCAGACCCGGGGGCAGCGCGCCACCCTCGCCGTGATCGTCGTGCTCGGCGCGGTCCTGACGAGCTGGAACCTCGCCCGCGGCGGCGACTCCGCGTTCTACGCCGCCGCCGCCCGCTCGATGTCCGAGTCCCTGCCGGCGTTCCTGTCCGGCTCGTTCGACCCCGACGCGACCGTCACCCTCGACAAGCTCGCCGGGTTCGCGGTGCCGCAGGCGATCAGCATCCACCTGTTCGGCATGTCCACCGCGTCGCTCGCGCTCCCCCAGGTCCTCGAGGGCGCCGTCACGACCCTCGCCGTGTCGCTCGTCGTGCTGCGTTGGCTCGGGGCCCGGGCCGGTCTGGTCGCCGCCGCACTCGCCGCGGGGACCCCGATCTTCGTCTCGATGTTCGGCCACCCGATGGAGGACGGCCTGCTCACGATGGCGCTCGCGGTCGCGCTGGTGTGGTGGCAGCGGGCCGCGCTGACCCGCACGTGGTGGCCGCTGCTGCTCGCCGGCCTGTTCGTCGGCGTCGGGTTCCAGGCGAAGATGCTGCAGGCCTGGCTGGTGCTGCCGGCCCTGGTGCTCGCGACGGTGGTCGCCACCGCCGGACCGGGCCCCCGGTGGCGCCGTGCCGCGGGACACGTGGCCGCGCTGGTCGGCGCCGCGGTCGTCGCGAGCCTCGCCTGGCCGGTCGCGCTCGCACTGCTCCCGGCGGGCGACCACCCCTACTTCGACGGGTCGACCGACGACAGCGTGTTCGCGATGGTGTTCGGCTACAACGGCGTCGACCGCTTCATGCCCGGGCTGTGGCCCGGCGCCGTCGGCACGCTGGGCGCGGCCGTCGGGCACGCCGGCACGCACGTCGCGGACGCGTGGCGCGCCGCGACCGCCGGTCGCGGCGACGGCCACTCGCTCCTGCAGCTCTTCTCGCCGCGCTACGCGTCGCAGGTCGGCTGGTCGTGGCCAGCGGCGCTCACCGGGGTCGGCATCGGCGCGGTCCGGTGGTGGCGACGGTCCGCCGGCCGGGAGGCGCGCCTCCCCGCCGCCACGCTCGTCGCGCTGGTCGTGTGGCTCGGGACCGCGGTCGTGGTGCTGTCCGTCCTGCGGCTCCCGCACACCGCGTACGTCGCGGGTGCCGGGGTGCAGCTCGCGGCGCTCGGCGCGCTCGGCTGGTGGGGCGCCGCAGGGTTCGTCGACGCGGCGGACCGCCGGCTGCGGCTCGTGCCCGTCGGGCTGCTCGTGGTCCAGGGCGCGTGGTGGGCGTGGCTGGCCCGCGCCGCGTCCGAGCCGGCACTGCTCGGCACGGTCGCCGTCGGGGTGACCGTCGCGGCGCTCGTCGCGCTCGTCGTGCGGTGGCGGCGCGCGGGAGCCACGGCCGGTGGCGGCCTGCGTGGCGACGCGGACGGTCGGGGTGCCACGGGCAGTCCGGGCGCCACGGGCGGTCGGGGTGCCACGGGTGGTCGCCGGCTCGCCGCGGGGTTGTTCGCAGCCGCGGTCGTGCTCGGGCCGGCGTGCTTCTCGCTGCAGGCGCTCGACGCCGCGCGGGACGGCAGCGGCGGCGACGCCTCGGTCGGCCTCGCGCAGGGCGCCTTCGCCCGCGGCGGTGCCGTCCCGGAGCGGGCGCTCGCGCTCGGCCGGACGGGCGCCCCGACCCGCGGGACCAGCACGGCCGACGCGTTCCACGTCTCGGCGCCCGACGTCGTCGGCGGGCACACCAGGTTGCCGGCCGACGAGGCAGAGCTCGTCGCGGAGGCCCGACGCGCGGGTGGCGGACGGGACGGCGGCCCGCTGTTCCTCACCGACTCGTGGCGGATCGCGGCCGACGTCATCGGGGACACCGGTGCCGAGGTCCTGACCGACGGCGGCTTCTCCGGACAGGTGCCGGTGTTCACCACGGCGCAGGTCGAGTCGCTCGTGCGCTCCGGGCAGGAGCGGCTGTTCGTCGTGTCCTCGACCGCCCGGTCCTCCGACCCCGTGCGGCAGGCCACCGACGACCTCGGGTGCACGGTCCTGCACCGGTGGGGTCCGGCGTCCGCCTCGGCCGCGCCGAGCACCGGTCGTGGCCAGCAGTGGGGCGGTGCCGGCGGGGCGTCCTTCGCCCTCGAGCGGTGCTCCTGACCGGGTCGGTGGCCGTCAGTCGGCGGAGACGGCGCGTCGCGCCAGGTCCGAACCGAGCATCGTCTCCGCCGCGGCGTCCACGAGCTCGTCGCCCTGGGTCCGCCCGATCCGCCGCGACACGACGAGCGTGGCGATGCCCTGCATGGTCGCCGCGAAGAGCATCTTGAAGGTCTCGCGGGCGCCGTCGTCACGGGGGTCGCCGTCGCGCGGATCGCCCTCGTGGTCGCCGTCGTCGTGTCCGCCGCCGTCCGGGGCGCCCTCGTCCTGGTCGGCCGGCGTGCCGGCGCGCGCCGGTCCCATCGCGCTGTCGAGCAGGGTGAACAGGGTGCCCGCGGCCGCCTGGACCTCGGCGGCCGCGGCCCCGACGGCCTTCCCCTCGAACATGAGCTCCATGAGCGCGGCGTCCTCGACCGCGAAGTCGACGTAGGCGTGCGCCACTCGGCGGAAGCGGTCACGCAGGCCGTCCGACCCGGCGATCGCCTGCTGCACGCGGTCGTGCAGGCGCTCGAACCCCAGCACGGCGAGCGCGTCGAGCAGCGCCCGGCGGTCGACGAAGTGGCTCCGTGGGGCACCGTGGCTCACACCGGCGCGGCGGGCGAGCTCGCGGAGCGACAGCCCCTCGACGCCGGACTCCCGCAGGGCGGCCACCGCTTCGTCGAGCAGGACGGCGCGGAGGTTGCCGTGGTGGAAGGGCCGGTCGGTCACGCCTCGAGGATACTCCGAACTAGACGTTGCCCAGATTCTAGACAGCGCCTACATTGAGCACGTGACCTCCTTCCAGAACCTCCTCGTCCTCGGTGCGACCGGTCAGACCGGCCAGCACTTCACACGGCTCGCCCTCGACGCCGGCCACCGGGTCCGGGCCCTCGCCCGCACCCCCGACAAGCTCCGCGTGCAGCACGACCGACTCGAGGTCGTCCAGGGGTCGATCACGGACCGGCTCGACCTCGACGGGCTCCTCGACGGCGTCGACGCCGTCGTCGCGATGATCGGCGACCGGCAGGCGCAGGAGCACCGCCTCGTGAACACCGAGTTCGTGCACGAGCTCGTCCCGGCGATGCGGCGGCAGGGCGTGCACCGGTTCGTGTACCAGGCGGGTGGCCTCAGCGGCGCCCCCGGCCGACCGCTCGCGCTGCCCCTCCGGATCGTGCGCGCCACCGTCGCGCGCGCCTACCTCGGGCAGCACCGCGACAACGAGGCGGTCATGCGGTACCTCGACACCGAGGCGCGGGACCTGCAGTGGAGCGTGCACCGCGCGGGCATCGGGTCGGACGGCCCGTCGAAGGGGACCCTGCAGCGCTCGCGCCACTGGATCAGCATCGGGACGTTCGTCGACTGCGCGGAGTACACCCTGCGCATGCTCGACGACCCGTCCTCGGTCCACACGAGCGACGGCAGCGCCTACCGCCGCGCGCGGTGACCCGGGCGTCCGTGCACCAGGATCGGTGCATGGACATCAGGGAAGCGCTCGTCGCCGACGCGGACGCGATCGGGGCGTTCCAGTCCGCGTGCTGGGAGCAGACCTACCGCGGGGTGGTGCCCGACGCGTTCCTGGACTCGAGCGCCTCCCGCGACCGCGCAGCACGGTGGGCCGAGCGGATCCGGAGCGGCGGACGACGCGTGCTGATCGCGCTCCGCGACGGCCGGCTGTCCGGTGTCGTGAGCACGGCCCCGACGGACCCCGGGGCGGACGACCTCCCCGGGCTGGAGCTCTGCACGCTGTACCTCGATCGCGACGTGCACGGGACCGGGCTGGCCGACCGCCTGCTCGACGCCGCGATCGGTGGCGAGGACGCACACCTGCTCGTGTTCAGCGTGAACGAGCGGGCGAAGCGCTTCTACGCCCGGCACGGGTTCCGGCCGTCCGGCGCCCCGGAGACCGATCCCGGGACCGGCCTCGACGAGGAACGGTGGGTCCGCACCGCACCGTGACGGTCGTGCGGTTCCCGAGGGTCAGGCCGTCGGCCCGGCACCGACGACCGATGCCAGACCCCGGATGTACTGCCCTCCGGTCTCCACGGTGTCGATGCGCCCGAGGCGGTACCCGAGCGGCTCGTCGTTCCAGGTGGCGTCTGCCCGTACCTCGTGCAGGTACACCCACCGCCGCGTGACCTCGTCGAGCAGCCCGATCCAGAGCGCGCCGGACCGCTCGTTCGTCTGGATCCCGATCAGCTCGCCCTCGTCGGCGATGGTGCGGAGGACGCCGGCGGTCGTGTCGAGGTCGATGCCGTCCCGGGCCAGCGACGACGGCGGCCACTCCGGGCGGAGCCGGGCGGCGCGTCCCGCGAACGTGGTGTCCGGTTCGACACGGTGGACCTCCCGCAGCCGGAACGCGATCAGACCGTCGAACACGCCACCGTCGGTGAGCTGGGCCATCAAGACCCACTTCGCACCGACGGCCAGCACGAAGCCGCAGTACCGGGACCCGCGCTCGGTGCGACGCACCACGCGCACCGCGTGGTCGGTCCCGACGGCCTCGTCGAGCCGACGTCGGATCTCGTGTGCCTTCACGGGCTCACCGTACCGAGGCGGGGCGGGTCGTCGGACCGCTCGCGCACCGCGGGCCGAGCGTCGCCGCGACGACGGCGTGCCGAGTCCGGGCGGGTCCGCGGTCGGCTCCGGGCGACGGGTGGTCACCGTAGGGTGCAGACATGGTCGAGGTCGTGGGCGTGCAGCACGACGCCGTCCTGCTCGACGAAGCGGTGGCCGCCCTGCGGGAGTCCGGCGTCGAGGGGCTGTCGCTCCGCGAGCTCGCCCGCCGCGCCGGTGTGAGCCACGGTGCCCCACGGAGCCACTTCGTCGACCGCCGGGCGCTGCTCGACGCGCTCGCCGTGCTGGGGTTCGAGCGCCTGCACGAC
>NZ_MCIG01000125.1 GCF_001705035.1 Curtobacterium sp. UCD-KPL2560
GGCTGTGCCCGGCGCCGGCGGCCGCACCGCTCACCGCCCGGCGCAGGGACGGCTCCGCCGTTCCGACCACCCCGCCGACACCCTCCGGGAAACCCCGTGGTGACGCCCGCGAAACACGCGGACCCTACGGTCCAGGCATGACGACGACCCTGATCCGTGCCGGCTGGGTGCTCACCGCAGCGCCCGACGACTCCCCCACCCCCGCTGCGATCCGCGACGGCGCCGTCCTGCTCGACGGGGACCGCATCGCCGCCGTGGGCACCTTCGCCGAGCTGTCCGCCGCCCACCCCGACGCACCGGTCCGCGGGGGCGCGTACGACGTCGTCACCCCGGGCTTCGTCAACACGCACGGGCACTTCAGCGAGGGCCTCGTCACGGGCATCGGCTCGCAGTACACGCTGTGGGAGTGGTTGACGGCGCTGATCAGCCGCGTCAACCCGGTGATGACCCGCGAGAAGGCGTACGCCGGCACGGTGCTGCAGGGCATCCAGCTGCTCCGGAGCGGTGTCACGACGGCGAACGACATGTTCTGCGCGGACCCGGTGCCCGACGAGCCCGCGACCCCCGGTGTCGTGCAGGCGCTCGAGGACCTCGGCCTGCGCGGCGTCGTGTCGTTCGGTTCCGGGGACGTCGACCGGGACTTCGGCGCGACCCCGATCCTCGAGGAGTTCGAGGCGCTGCGCGAGGCGGCGGACGCCAGCCGCTACAGCACCTTCCGGGTCGGGGTCTCGTCGATCGGCCGCTACACCGACGACACCTGGCAGGAGCACGTCGACTACGCGGTCGCGGGCGGCCACGGCGTGCACGTGCACTTCCACGAGGTGCGCGAGGAGGTCACGGCGGCCCGGCAGCGCACCGGCCGGACGGCGATCGGGCACGCCGAGGCGACGGGCATGTTCCAGGTGCCCGTGATCGCGGCGCACAGCGTCTGGGTGGACCGCGAGGACCGGGAGCGCTACGCCACGAACGGCGTCGGTGTCGCCCACAACCCGGTCGCGAACGGCATCCTGGCGAGCGGCATCGCCCCGGTCGCGGAGCTCCGCGCCCTCGGCGTCCCGGTCGGCATCGGGGTCGACGGCCCGGCCTCGAACGACTCGCAGGACTTCCTGCAGGCGATGAAGACCGCCGCGCTGCTCGCCCGGGTCCGGGACCTGCAGGCGACGGCGATGAGCGCCCGCGAGGCGTTCGAGATGGGCACCATCGGCGGCGCCCGCGCGCTCCGCATGGACACCGAGATCGGGTCGCTCGAGCCCGGCAAGCGCGCGGACGTCGTCGTCTTCGACGGCGACTCCCCGGCCCTGGCGAACGTGCACGACCCCTACCAGGCGGTCGTCTTCGTCGCCGGCAGCCGCGAGGTGCGCGACGTCTGGGTCGACGGCGAGCTGAGCCTGGCCGACCACGACGTCACGAAGGTCGACGTGCGCGAGGCCGTGGCCCGTGCCCGACCGCTCGCCCGGCAGCTGGTCGCCGAGGCGGGGCTCGAGCGCCTGTCGGCGCTCACCGGCGGCCCGCTCGACGACACCGAGCGTCCGTAGCGGCGGCGACCGCCCGACGGTCGCACCACGGGACGGACGGGAGGCGCGGCACCCGTCGTGCGCCGCGCCTCCCGTCCGTCCCGACCGGGCTCAGCGGCCGGTCACAGCTCCAGGACGAGGCGCGGGCACCCGCGCCGGGCGCGGGAGACGCAGACCATCATGGTGCGGTCGTCGGCCTGCTCCTCCGGGCTGAGCACGGTGTCGCGGTGCTCGACCGCGCCCTCGAGCACCGGGGTCTCGCAGGTGCCGCACGTGCCCTCGCGGCACGAGGACAGGACGAACGCGCCGGCCTCCTCGGCGACCTCGAGCAGGGTGCGGTCGGCCGGGACCGTCACGGTGACGCCGGTCACGGTCAGCTCGACCTCGAACGGCTCGCCCGGGGCGTCGACGGCGTCCGCCGGTTCGAAGCGCTCGACCCGGACGCTGCCGGCCGGCCAGTGCGCGGCCGCGGCCTCGACGGCGTCCATCAGTGCCCGCGGGCCGCAGCAGTACACGACGGCGTCCCGCGGCTCGGCGAGGAGCGCGGGGACGTCGAGCCGGACGCCCTCGTCCGCCGCGGCCACGGTGACCCGGTCGGGGTGCGCGGCGACGAGGTCGTCGACGAAGGCCATCCGGTCTCGGGTGCGGCCCGCGTAGTGGAGCTCCCACGGCGTCCCGGAACGCTCGGCGGCGGCGATCATCGCGGCGAGCGGCGTGATGCCGATGCCCCCGGCGACGAACACGGCGGGCCGGCCGGGGTCGAACCCGAAGTGGTTGCGCGGCCCACCGACGAGCACCTCGGTCCCGACCGCGAGCGCGTCGTGCACGGCCGCCGATCCGCCGCGGCCGTCGGGTTCCCGGAGGACCGCGATCCGCCAGTGCCCCGCGCGGGTGGTCCCGACGAGCGAGTACTGCCGCTCGGTGCCCGGCGTGACCTCGAGGTCGAGGTGCGCCCCGGGCTCCCAGTCGGGCAGCGGGGTGTCCCCCGTGGCCGCGAGGTCGAGCGCGACGACGTCGGTCGCGACCTCGCGGCGTGCGGCGACGCGCAGCCGCAGGCGCTCGGGGACGGCGGTCACTCGACACCCCCGACCCGCGGGGTCTCCTTGACCACGAGCATGTGGAAGCGTCCGCCGTCGGCGCTGCACCAGCGGTGTGCGGTGCCGCCCCGGTGGTAGACGGAGTCACCTGGCCCGAGGCGGATCGGCTCCTGGCCGCGCAGGTCGAGCAGCACGTGGCCGGAGAGCACGGTGAGGAACTCGTCCTCGCCGTGCTCGAAGTACTCGCCGAGGTCGGTGTGCTCGCCGGTCCACTCGAGCGGCTCGAAGGCGTGCGGTCCGGCGTGCACGAGGAGCCGCGCCTCGCCGTCGGAGGAGGGTCCGCGAGCACCCTCCCCGGCCCGCAGCACCTCGGGCGCACCGCCGTCGTGGCCGCCGTGCTCCGGGGCACCGGCGGCGAGCAGTGCGACCTGGGTCGTGCCGAGCGCCGCCGCGATCTTCTCGAGCGAGACCATGCTCGCCCGGGAGTGCCCGCGTTCGACCTGGCTGAGGAAGGGGTGCGACAAGCCGGTGGCGGCGGCGACCTGCACGAGGGTCAGGCCCGCGGCCCGGCGCCGGGCGCGGATCTGCTCGCCGATCCGACGGGTCTGCGCGTCGACGACCCGGTCGGCGTCGGGACGGGAGTCGGTGCCCGCCCCGTCGGCGGTGGTGTCGGTGCTCGCCCCGTCGGCGGTCGTGCTGGTGCGGGTCCCCGGGCTCACGCGTGCTCCTGTCGTTCCGGTTCGTTCCGGTCCGGGACGGCTGTCACACACGGCAACCGCCGCGAAACGTGAGGGAAACAGAGCCGCCCTAGCATCGGAGATGTTGATGCGATCAACATTCTCACACTTCCCCGGGAGGCGCCATGGGCTCGACAGCACCACGACCGGTCGCCCTGCTGCGGGACGCCCTGCTGGCCGACGGACACCGCGTCGACGTCGCGATCGCAGGCGACACGGTCGTGGCCGTCGCCCCGGCGGGCAGCCTCCACGCCCTCGCCGAGGACACGCTCGACCTCGGCGGACGGCTGCTCCTCACCGCTCCCGCCGAGCCGCACGCGCACCTCGACAAGGCCCTCAGTGCCGACGTGATCCGGCCGCCGCTCGGGGACCTCGGTGCCGCGATCGCCTCGTGGTCGGCGCACGCCACGACCATGACCGTGGACGAGATCGCCGACCGGGCGCGCACCGCCGCCCTGGCCCTGCTCGCCGCCGGGACCACCGCCGTCCGCAGCCACGTCGACGTCCTGAGCGGTCGCCGCACGGCCGACGACGCCCCCGCGTCCACCGAGTCCGCCGTGCGCGGTGCACGGGCGCTCGTCCGGGTCCGCGACGAGCTCGCCGGGCTCGTGGACATCGAGCTCGTCGCCCTGGCCGGACCGCTCGCGCCCGACCACCACGTCGAGGCCGTCCTGGCCTGCGGCGTCGACCTGGTCGGCGGCGCGCCGCACCTGGCGGCGGACCCGCTCGCCGACGTGGACCGGCTGCTCGCGCTGGCCGACCGGCACGGCGTCGGGGTCGACCTGCACACCGACGAGAACCTCGACGGCCCGCTCACGCTCGACCACTTCGCCCGCGCGGTCAGCGCACGCCGGGGTGCCCACGCCGGCACGGGCGAGCGCGACGGCAGGACCTGGACCGCCGGCCACTGCGTGCGGCTCGGCACCCTGGGCCCCGAGCGTCTGGCCGAGGTCGTCACCGACGTCGCCGCCGCCGACCTCGGGATCGTGACGCTGCCGATCACGAACCTCTACCTGCAGGGCTGGCAGCACCCGGTGTCCACGCCCCGCGGACTGACCGCGATCCAGGCCCTCACCGCGGCCGGGGTCCGCGTGGCCGCCGGCGCCGACAACGTCCGCGACCCGTTCAACCCGGTGGGCCGCAGCGACGCGCTCGAGACGGCGTCCCTCCTCGTGACCGCGGGCCACGTGACGCCGGACCAGGCGTACGCGATGGTGAGCGACACCGCCCGGAGCGTGATGGGCCTCCCGGCCGCCGGTCCCGTCCCCGGACGGCGAGCCGACCTGCTGGCGGTCGCCGCGACCAGCGTCACCGACGCCGTCGCGAACGCGCCGGCGGACCGCATCGTCCTGTCCCGTGGGCGACTCGTCGCCCGCACCGAGGTGCACACCACGATCGCCGCTCCCGCGTCCGCGGCCGCACCCGCGTCCGCACCGACACCGGCAGCCGCGGCACCCGTGCCGGCCTGACCGCGCACGGCACCGCGCCGCGCACCCACCCGACCCGAC
>NZ_MCIG01000126.1 GCF_001705035.1 Curtobacterium sp. UCD-KPL2560
GCGCCCTCTGCGATGCAGGGCTCCTCGGATCGATGGGCAGAGTCGGCGCCTGCGCGGACAACGCTGCGATGGAATCGTTCTTCGCCCTGCTGCAGAAGAACGTCCTCAACCGGAAACGATGGACGACCCGGGAAGAGCTCCGGCTGGCGATCATCACTTGGATCGAAGCGACCTACCACCGGAAACGACGCCAACGCGGTCTTGGGAAGTTGACCCCAATCGAGTACGAGACGATCATCAACCCACAGGTCGCACTCGCGGCCTAAACGAACGAGTCAACCAAACCTGCAGCAGTCCCAAGTCTCTGCACCGTACGCCTACGCGATTGCGGGTACGGCACCGACGCCGTCCCTCAAGATCACGAAGAGGAACGAGAACGCGTCCGGACCGGCGACCGCAACAGCAACGACTGTCTACAACTCTTCGAGGGGCGGCGGCTCCTTCACGGCGAGCCTCTCTCTCAAAGTCGGCAACAACAAGGCAACCAGCACCAAGGGAGGCTCCTGGTGAGCACGACGAACTCGGTCAAGAAGGTCACAATCACTGCCGTCGTCGTCGGGGCACTCTGCTCCGGCATGTTCGGCGCGCTTCCCGCTTCGGCCACGACGACGACCCAGGACCAGACAGCGCTCCGGGAATGGTTCACCAGCCAAGGTGTCCAGTCGGCGACGCAGGATGCGCTCATCGCCAAGCTCGACAGCGGCAGTCTCCTCGACTCGATGTCGCAATCCGTTGAACCGACCAGTACGACCAGCGTGCAAACAGCGACCGAGCTCGTGAGTCGATCCGTCTACCCAGACGGGTCCGTCGCCGTCACCTCGCTCGAGAAGCCGGCGGTCACCGCTGGGGGCGCGAAGGCCGGGTCTCGCTCGCTTCAACCCCAGCAGATCACAGGATGCAAGGAATCCAACGGTGGCGGCTACGTCGTCGAGTCCAACTGCAAGGTCGAGATCGCCACGGGCCCGTACGACCTCTGGTTCAACGCGACCTACGAGCGCTACACCGGAGGGGCACAGATCGACACCGCGAACAAGGCGAACGCGGTGGTGAAGTACGGCAATCTGGTTGCTGCACCGACCGTGACCATCAAGCGGAAGAAGCAGGACGGCTCCCTCGAGGCGTACGCACAGGAACACGCGCTGTACAAGTCGACCAGCCTCGGATCGAGCGAGGATCTCTACGTCTCGCTGCGGGTCACGACATCGAGAGCTTGGACGACCAACTACTGATCGCGCGCTCGGCGTAGAGTCAGCGCAGACGAACCTGTCCGTCTTCTTGAGGGGAATCCAATGCTGATCCCAGGTTTCATCCCGGTCGTGCTCGTGGTCACGTTCATCCTGATCGGCACCGCGGTGTGGGGGTCCTTCAAGAAGGGACCGACCCAACGCCGCCAGGACTCGGAGGCACGCGACCGACGGGCACAGCACACGGGCGATCAGCCCTAGCGGTCAACAGGAGAGGCATGCCTTCGGGCGTGCCTCTCCTGTCTTGTGCGCGTGCATCGCTTCGTTCGAGCTGCAACCTCGTGCAGGATGCCCGCAACACCCGGAGCATCATCGGACGGAGTGCCGCTGGTTGGTTCGAACTACCTTCCGTTCCGCGTGAGGTGTTCGGCGCGTCCGCGGACGCCAGTGATGCGCCGATCCCGGACATCAGTGCTGACGGGCGTTCCACGGGTTCCGGGGATGCGCTCGTCGTCGACCGCCGCCGAGGGGAAGCCGGAGGCATCCGCTCCGCGCTCGACCAGGACCACCGGGGCGCCTTGCGCCCGCAACAGGACGAGGCTCGACAGGTCCTCTGCCGCTGGCGTGGTGAGGCGCCCGGCGAGACGGCGTTCTTCGAAGAGGCCCACGTAGACGTGCTCCCGCTCGGCGGAGTCGTCGCTGTTACCGACCAGCACGGCGAGTCCGCATTCCGCAGCAGCGCCCTCGACGCTGCGGGCGACGTCCGAGACGAAGAGGTTCCCGGCGTCGAGCACGACGAGGCCGACCGTCGTGCTGCGTCCGGCGCGCAATCGTCTCGCCTGGTCGTTCAGAAGGAACCCGACTTCCGAGATGGCGCGCCGGATCCGGTCCGCCCGCTCCGCCTCCAGGATTCGAACCCGGACCTAACGGCACCAAAGGCCGTCGTGCTGCCGTTACACCAAGGCGGAACACACCCCTCGGGGTGCGCGACCATCCTCCCACGACCGTACGGCTGGCCGTGTCCGACGGGTTCGGCCAAGATGGAGGGATGCCGCAGCAGGACGAGGTCGACCGGATCGTCGCTGCGTGGCGCGGGGAACGCCCCGACCTGGACTTCGGCCCGCTCGAGGTCCTGTCCCGCGTGGACCGGCTCGCCCGGCACCTCGACCGTGCTCGACGAGCAGCCTTCGATGCGAGCGACGTCGAGCCGTGGGAGTTCGACGTGCTCTCGGCCCTCCGCCGTGCGGGTGAGCCCTACGAGCTGAGCCCGAAGTCGCTGCTGCAGCAGACCCTGGTGTCGAGCGGCACGATGACGAACCGCGTCGACCGGCTCGCCGCCCGGGGCCTGGTGTCCCGCCGGACCGACCCGCGGGACGGCCGGGGCATCCTCGTGTCCCTGACCGCCACCGGTCGCGCGGCGGTCGACGCGGCGATCGCCGATCTGCTCCGCGCCGAGCGGGACATCCTGGCAGGTGTCGCCGACGACGAGCAGGACCAGCTGTCCGGCCTCCTGCGGCGCCTGATCCTCGGGCTGGGCGACTAGCGCGTCCCCCCGACGCACCGAGAGGGGTCGATGGAGCAGGAACCGTCGGCTGTACGCCCGTCACCCGACATCTCCTGCTCCATCCCCGCGACGGGACGCGAGCCAGCGCCACCGCCGCCCGGAGATGTCAGACCCCGAGCACCTCGGCGACCTCGAGCCACCGCTCCTCGAGCTGCTCCACCTCGGCGTCGAGCGCCGCGAGCTTCGTCTGCAGCTCCCCGAGCCCCGCGTAGTCGGACTGGTCGTGCGCCGCGAAGGCGTCGAGCAGCTTCTGCCGGTCGGCACCGGCCTTCGCGATCTTGCGGTCGAGCGCCGACATCTCCTTCTCGGCGGTGCGACGGTCCGCACCCGACAGCGCCGGAGCCGAGCCGGCCCCACCGACCGGACCCGCGCCTCCCGACCCGGCCACGGACCCGGCCGAGCCCGCGGACCCGGCCGTGTCGGGCCTCCCGGCCGAGGCGGCGGCAGCCGCTGATGCGGTCTGCGGGACGGAACCCGACGCGCGCAGCCGCACGTACTCGTCGACGCCGCCCGGCAGGTGCCGGAGGCGACCGCCGAGGACCGCGTACTGCTGGTCGGTGACGCGCTCGAGCAGGTACCGGTCGTGCGACACGACGAGCAGGGTGCCCGGCCAGGTGTCGAGCAGGTCCTCCATCGCGGCGAGCATGTCGGTGTCGAGGTCGTTGGTCGGCTCGTCGAGGATGAGCACGTTCGGCTCGTCGAGCAGGATCAGCATGAGCTGGAGCCGGCGCTTCTGGCCACCGCTCAGGTCCTTCACCGGCGTCGACAGTTGCTCGGACGTGAACCCGAGCCGTTCCAACAACTGCGACGGCGTCATCTCCTTGCCGTCGGCGACGTAGCTCGTCTTCTTGCGGGCGACGACCTCGCGGACGCGGTCGTTCGCGAACTGCGCGAGGTCGGCGAGCTGCTGGTCGAGCACCGCGACCTGCACGGTCTTACCGGTCTTCACCCGGCCGACGGTGGGCTGCAGCTTGCCGGAGACCAGGTTGAGCAGCGTCGACTTGCCGGCACCGTTCGGCCCGAGGATGCCGGTCCGCTCCCCCGGTGCGATGCGCCACTCGATGTCACGCAGGATCACGTCGTCGCCGAAGGTGACGCCGATGTCGAGCAGGTCGACGACGTCCTTGCCGAGCCGCGCGGTCGCCGTCTGCGACAGCGCGACGGTGTCGCGGATCGGCGGGACGTCGTCGATGAGGGCGTTCGCCGCGTCGATGCGGAACTTCGGCTTGCTCGTGCGCGCCGGGGCACCGCGGCGGAGCCACGCGAGCTCCTTGCGCGCCAGGTTCTGGCGACGCTGCTCTGACGCCGCCGCCTGCCGGTCACGCTCGACCCGCTGCAGGATGTACGCCGCGTAGCCGCCCTCGAACGGCTCGACGACGCCGTCGTGGACCTCCCACGTGTCGGTCGACACCGCGTCGAGGAACCACCGGTCGTGCGTCACCACGACCATGCCGCCCTGGTTCGACGACCAGCGACGGTTGATGTGGTCGGCGAGCCACTGGATGCCCTCGACGTCGAGGTGGTTCGTCGGCTCGTCGAGGAACAGGACGTCCCAGTCGCCGACCAGGAGCTTCGCGAGCGCGATCCGTCGCCGCTGACCACCGGAGAGGTCATCGACGACGGCCTCCCACGGGATGTCCGACACGAGGCCGCCGATCACGTCGCGGATCTTCGGGTCGCCGGCCCACTCGTGTTCCTCGAGGTCGCCGACGACGGTCGCGCCGACCGTCGCACCGGCCGGCAGGACGTCGCGCTGGTCGAGGTATCCGACCGTCAGGCCGCGGCGGTGCGTGACGCGGCCGGCGTCCGGTTCGAGGCGCTGGGCCAGCAGGGCGAGCAGGGTCGACTTGCCGTCACCGTTCCGGCCGACGACGCCGATCCGGTCGCCCTCGTCGAGGCCGATGGTGACGCTGTCGAAGACGACACGGGTGGGGAACTCGAGATGCATGTTCTCGGCGCCGAGGAGATGAGCCACCCGTCAAGGGTAGGCGGCGCGCGGGGGTGCGGGGTGCGC
>NZ_MCIG01000127.1 GCF_001705035.1 Curtobacterium sp. UCD-KPL2560
GACCACACCAACCCCACCACCGACCAGGAGTCGACCCGTGCCTGAGACGCCCACCACAGCCACCACCACCGTCGCCCGCCCGCCGTTCGACCCCGAGCTCGTCCCCTTCCTGACGGCCCTCGAGGCGCGCGGCCCGTTCACCCTGACCCCCGAGGCACTCCCCCACATGCGCCGGCTCGAGCAGACCGAGGAGTCGCTCGACGCCTGGCTCCACGCCCGCGGGTGGGAGCGCCGCACCGTCAGCGTGCCCGGGCACCTCGGGGCACCGATCGACCTCGCCGTCGTCCGGCGCACCGGGCAGACCGGCACCGTCCCGGCCGTCTACACCGTCCACGGCGGCGGGATGGTGATGGGCCACCACCTCGGCAACCTCGACGCCTACGAGGGGTGGCTGCTCGACCACGACGTCGTCCTGCTGAGCATCGACTACCGCCTCGCGCCCGAGCACCCGGACCCCACCCCGGTCGAGGACTGCTACGCCGGCCTCGTCTGGGTCGCCGAGCACGCGGCCGAGCTCGGCATCGACCCCGACCGCATCGTCGTCGCCGGACAGAGCGCCGGCGCCGGGCTCGTCGCCGGCACCGCACTCCTCGCCCGCGACCGCAGTGGGCCGGCGATCCTCGCGCAGGTCCTCGTCTCCCCCATGCTCGACGACCGCGACGACACCGTGTCGACACGGCAGATCGACGGCGTCGGCGTCGCCGACCGCGGGATGACGCGCTTCGGGTGGGACGCCTTGCTCGGCACCCGCCGCGGCACCGACGACGTCTCGGTGTACGCCGCACCGGCGCGCGCCACCGACCTGTCCGGCCTGCCCCCGGCGTACGTCGACTGCGGGACCGCCGAGGTCTTCCGCGACGAGACCGTCGTGTACGCGAGCCGCCTCTGGGCGGCGGGCGTCGACGCCGAGCTGCACGTCTGGCCGGGCGCGTTCCACGGCTTCACGAGCATGGTGCCCGACGCCGTCGTGTCGCGGCGCGCCGTCGGCGCGCTCGCCGACTGGACGACGCGACTGCTGGGACCGGCGGCACCGCGTCCGTGACGTGCGGACCGCCGGACGGGAGGCGCGGTGCCAGCGGGTGCCGCGCCTCCCGTCCGACGTCCGGTCGCGTCCCGCGCCCGTCCCTGGTGGCGGCCCGGCGACCCAGGGCTAGCGTCTGAGCGGTGACGGACGACCGACGGCGGGAACTGGGCGAGGGCGACGCACCGGTCGAGGAGAAGATCGAGGAGTCCTTCGACGCGGTGGTCGAGGAGGGCGCGGAGCGGCTGCAGCGCACGCTGCGGGTGGTCCTCGCGACCGGGTTCGCCGGTGGGCTCGAGATCGGCCTCGGTGTGATGGGGTACCTCGCGGTCCTGCACGCCACCGGCGACCACCTGCTCGCCGGCCTGGCGTTCAGCGTCGGACTCGTCGCGCTCTTCCTCGCGCACAGCGAGCTGTTCACCGAGAACTTCCTCGTCCCGATCGTCGCGCTCATCGCCCGCGAGGGCACCTGGCTGCAGCTCGTCCGTCTCTGGGCGGGCACGTTGCTCGCGAACCTCGCGGGCGGGTGGGTGTTCATGTGGATCGTCGTGCAGGCGTTCCCGCAGTGGCACACGGTGCTCGAGGAGTCGGCCCGCCACTACGTCGACAGTCCGTTCGGCCTGCAGACCGTGGCGCTCGCGGTCCTCGGCGGCAGCACCATCACGCTCGTGACCCGGATGCAGCAGGGCACCGACTCCGACCCGGCGAAGATCGTCGCGGCTGTGCTCGGGGGCTTCCTGCTGTCCGGGCTGCAGTTGTTCCACTCGATCCTCGACTCGCTCCTGGTGTTCGGGGCGATCCAGGCGGGCGCGTCGATCACCTACGGGCAGTGGCTCGGGTGGTTCGGGTACACGCTGCTCTGCAACGTGCTCGGCGGGGTCCTCCTCGTCACGGCGCTGCGGCTCGTGCGCTCGGCGGACCTGCTGAAGAGGCGCCGACGGAATGCACCGGACGCGCCTGACCGGTCGGGGCGCGAGCAGACCTGAACTCGGTGCGCGTTCGAGATGGGCGCTGCCCGGGAGGCCCGGTGCCTACCGCGATCTCCTGGACGCGCGGCCCGCACTCGACTGGCTGGATGTCGTCGGTGATGACGGCCGCCGGCTTACATGTGGTGATGGGCTTCACGCCTGCGGTGCCGTGATCTCCGGAACGTCGCGTGCGCGGCCAAGGCACTCCAAGAGTGCATGGACACAGCTCTTCCCTCTCAGCGGCAGACACTGGTACCGAGTCGGCACTCGCGACTTCTACATCAAGTTCAGACTTCTCGCGTCCATCGCGCGAATCCACCCATTGATGAGGAGCAACGCCGTCGCCGTCTTGTCAGCAGACAAGATCTTCTCCTCGAGAAGCGTCTCTAGAAGAGCAATCACGCGATCATGATCAAGAAGATCTTGAGATATCGAATACTCCGTCGCGTTTGCAAGCAGAATCGCCCAATCCGCCTTCAAATCTTCGCCGTTGATGAGTAGTGGGAGACTCCTTCGAGCCAATCGCGTCGTATGAGGACGCCTGGGCGTTGTGACGACAAGCCCGAGCCCACCCCAGCCCTCCGTCACGAAATCGATGCGCAGCAAAAGCTCACGCAGATTGACGGGAGCATCAAGATAGGTCATGAGGTACCGCATTCGGCGTCGTCGGATGAGCTGTGATGATGTGCCCGTGCGGGTCTACGGCAACGCGAGCATCACATGAACCGTAGTACTGATGATCTTCTTCGTCTTCTGACAGCGAAGCCCAGAGTTCGCGCCGACGCTCCTCATGCCAACGCATTCCCGCATGGAAGTCATCCGGGCTCAGGCTGCAGCTCACGCCCTCCGAGCGCGTGATCGCGTCGATCAGGCCACCCTCGCCGGCTCCGCAGAGATGATCACTCGAACCGTTCACGACCACGTCGATGGAGTCTCCGGTGATTCTGATCTCCGGTGCTGGAAGCCAGAGTCGGTACGCGTTCGGATGGTGCTGGGATACAGGGATGCGTCCTGCCACGAACCAAGAACTGGCATGTCGAGAAGACCGCGGTCTCCCGGCGACACCGCCAGGAGGCCACGATTCCAGCGGCGGAACGAGATTGCTCGATGGAATGAACGGCGTCATCTCTGCACGTACTCGTTCACGACGCCCTCGTCGACTCAAGCGCATCAAGATCTCCCCTCGGCGTCCGACGTGCAGACCGCGGTGGTCATCGCGTCGCCGGTGACGTGAACCATCGCCATCTTGGCGCACGGTACGACGAGACAGTTCCGGATGACGGTCCGACCCCGACCGGGCCGCGCCCGCGGACGCAGGGCCCACGACCTCGTTCGTCGCGGGAGAACGTCACAGCGTGTACCGGACGATCCGACCCCAGGGCGGGAGCGCGGTGCCAGCGGGTGCCGCTCCTCCCGTCCGTCGTCCGGTCGCGTCCCGCTCTCCTCAGGCTTCCGAGGAGTCCGCTGGAGCGGTGTGCGCGGCGCTGCGGGCCTGCTCCAGGTGCTGCAGGTTGTCGGCAGCGTGGGTGTCTCCTCGTTCTTGGCCACTCGTGTACGCCGCTCGAGCACCGTCCACGTCGGCGAAGTGATCGAGGAGCAGGTTTCCGAGCGGTACAGCCGCCTCGACATTGGTGTCGATCATGCTCTCGAGAGTCAGCCGAGCGAGCATGAGTCGGCCTTGCTCGGCCCAGAGCCGGCACAGTGTCGGCCCGGCACTCGGATAGATCCCGAACCCGCGCACCAACATGCTCTCCGTGGAGTCGTCGCGATCTCCCTCGTCGAACTTCCACACTCCGATGACCCCAGCCGCCTCCGCTCGCATCGCGGGATCGTCCGAGTCGACGACGACCTCCATCAGTCGCATCGCCTCGTCGTCGTTCTCGTCGACCTTCTCCATCCAAGCCAGGGCGTACGCGCACTTGACATCACCCCCGCTGAGGCCTTGCGCAAACGCGCGCCTGGCGGCAGTGGCGTCACCGTCCTCTTCCAGCACCGACCCTGCGTTGAAGAAGGCCTCGACCACACCTTGGAAACCCTCCGGGTAGGACCACTTCGCGTGCATGTCCCTGCCGTATTTTGTTGCTCCCGTCTCTCCGTTGGCGCGCCCAGGCTCCTCACTGAGGGGCTTCGCCCCGGCGCCACCGACGGGGTCGCCCCAACCCCCGGCAGGATCGAGTTCTTCGAACGTCGAGCGGCCGGTGAGGTCGAACGCATCGATGGGATCGTTGACGTACGCGTACGCATTGTCGGTGCCCCCTTCAACAGGGTCGACCTGCAGGAACCGTCCGAGTGCAGCGACGGACTGCCGGGCGCCCATCTCGATCGTGGCGATCGAGCCGAGGTGTTCGCTGAGCTTCTGGTGCTGCCCGAGCCATCCGTAGTCGGCGTTGCCCTGCTGCGTGTCCGGCCCGGACTGGTTCGCCGTGGCCGTACCGAACAGGCCGGTGGCCTGGTCCATGACCTGCCCGAACGGGTCGTACACCGGCAACACCTGCGAGGCGAGCTGGCCCGACCCGTCGGTGGTGGCGACGATGTCCCCGTGGAGGTTCGGGTACGACCACACCGCGCTCGTCCCACGGAGCTCCGCGGTCAGCCCGCC
>NZ_MCIG01000128.1 GCF_001705035.1 Curtobacterium sp. UCD-KPL2560
CCACCGCCCACCGCCGCGCCGCGCCGCCCCCGCCCTGGCGCCGTCAGGCGTCCCGCGTAGACTCGGCACATGGATTCGCTGCTTGCGCTCGAGCTCTTCTACGTGGGCCTCCTGGGCCTGGCGTCGCTCGCGATCGCGTTCATCTCGGTCGTCGTCGTCGTCAAGCTGTTCAAGGGCCAGCGGTGATCGAACTCCCCGAGGGCCTCGCCCCCGAGCTCGTCCCGCTGTCCTGGCTCGTCGGCGTCTGGGAGGGCACCGGCGTGGTCGAGTACCCCGTCGGTGACGAGGACGAACCGCGCAAGTACGAGTTCGGGCAGCGCATCAGCTTCAGCCACGACGGCCTGCCCTACCTGAACTACTCCTCGACCAGCTGGCTCCTCGACGACGAGCACACGCCGCTGGCCGCCGAGATGGGCTACTGGCGCATCGACCGACCCAGCGAACCGGGCGACCGCGGCCCGGCGATGCTGCTCGGCGACGGCCCGACCCCGTTCACCACGGTCGAGAGCGTCGAGGCGCTGCGGAACACGACCGACGGATTCGACGTCGAGGCCGCGATCATCCACCCCACCGGCGTGAACGAGCTCTACGTGGGCCGCGTCAAGAAGGGTCGCATCGACCTCGCGACCGACGCCGTGATGCGCTCGCCGAACGCCAAGGACTACTCCGCCGCGACGCGCCTGTACGGCCTCGTCGAGGGCAAGCTCTTCTGGGCCTGGGACATCGCGGCGCTCGGGCAGCAGCTCACCTCGCACGCCTCGGGGCAGCTCGCGAAGGTCGACTGATGCGCGTCTTCGCCGACCGCCCCGGCTTCGTCGGCACGGACGCCGGCCCGGCAGCGCACTTCGGCAACCCCGTGGGCGAGCAGCGCGCACTGGCCGCCGGTCGTGCGGTCGTCGAACTCGGCCTCGGCGTCGTCACGGTCACCGGCCCGGACCGCCTGTCCTGGCTCAACTCGATCTCCTCGCAGCTCCTGACCGGGCTCACGCCCGGCACGTCGACCGAGACGCTCGTGCTCGACGCCTCCGGCCGCGTCGAGCACGCCGCGCGGGTCGTCGACGACGGTGCGACCACCTGGCTCCTCACCGAGGCGGACGACGCCGCACCGCTCGCCGCGTGGCTGACGTCGATGCGCTTCATGCTCCGCGTCGAGGTCGCGGACCGCTCGGGCGACTTCGTCACCCTCGGCGGCTTCGGCACGGCGGTCCCCGCCGACGCGGTCGTCGAGTGGGTCGACCCGTGGTCGTCCGTCGCGCCCGGCGGGTGGGGCTACGCCGCCCTGGAGGCCCACCCCGCCTCCGACTGGACCCTCCGTGTCGCCGTGGTCACCCCGGACGCCGCTGCCGAGGTGGCCGCGTCCGACGTGCCCGTCGCGGGGCTCCTCGCGCTCGAGGCCCTGCGGATCGCGGCCTGGCGTCCCGCCCTGTCCGACGTCGACGAGCGGACGATCCCGCACGAGCTCGACTGGCTCCGCTCGGCCGTGCACCTGTCGAAGGGCTGCTACCGGGGCCAGGAGACCGTCGCGAAGGTGCACAACCTCGGTCGTCCGCCGCGGCGCCTCGTGATGCTGCACCTCGACGGGTCGGACGGGGTGCTGCCGGTCCCCGGGACGCCCGTGCTCGACGCTGACAAGGAGGTCGGTCGCCTCAGCGCCGCCGCCCTGCACCACGAGCTCGGACCGGTCGGACTCGCGGTCGTCAAGCGCTCGCTCGACCCGACCGCGACGCTGCGGCTCGTCGTGGACGACGTGGTCGTGACCGCGGCGCAGGAGACCATCGTGCCGACCGACGCGGGCGCCACCGCCGACGTCCCGCGGCTGCCCCGGCTCGGAGCCGTCCGCCGCTCGTGAACCCGGCCGGCCGGTGGACCGGGCCCGCCGGTGAACCGGGCCCGCCGGTGAACCGGGCCCGCCGGGTCAGGCCGGAGCGACCGCCGACCACGGGACGCTGAGCTCCCCGAGCCGCCAGCGGGACACCCCGTGCAGCACCGGCCAGCCGCGGTCGCGCATCCCGTGCACGGTCGCGATCCACCGCTGCCGCGGGCCGTACGTGCCGAGCGGTGCCGCCACCGCCCAGGCCAGGTCGAGGTCCCGGAGGAACGCGTGCACCCGCTCCCCGGGCACGTTCCGGTGGATGAGTGCCTTGGGCAGCCGTTCGGCCACGACCGAGGGGACGTCGAGTCCGGCGAGCCGGAGCGACACCGTGAAGGTGCGCGGCGCGTGCTCGTCGAGCGTCACCCAGGACGCCACCCGGCCGACCTCGTTGCAGGTGCCCTCGACGAGCGCCCCGCCCGGCTGCAGGCGGTCCTGCATGATCCGCCACGAGTCGACCACGGCGGACTCGTCGTACTGCCGCAGCACGTTGAACGCCCGGATCACGGCGGGACGGCGGTTCCCCGGGGTGGGTGTCTCGAAGCCCCCGAGCCGGAAGGTGACACCGTCGCGGGTGCCGGCGTTCGCCAGGGCCACCCGGGCCGGTTCGATCTCGATCCCGGTGACCTCGACGTCGGGACGGACGCGGGCCAGCCGGTCCCGCAGCTCGAGCGTCGTGGTCGGCCGGGCGCCGTACCCGACGTCGGCCACGAGCGGGTCGTCGGTGCGGCGGAGGGCCGGCAGCGACGCGATCCACCGGTCGACCCGGCGGAGTCGGTTGACCCCCGTGGTCCCGCGCGTGACGTTCCCGATGGGCATGGGACCAGGCTACGGGGCCGACCTCGCTCGGTAGACTCGGCGCATGACCTCCACGCTCGTCCTGCTCCGTCACGGCAACAGTGACTGGAACCAGAAGAACCTGTTCACCGGTTGGGTCGACGTCCGGCTCAGCGAGCTGGGCGAGAAGGAGGCGAAGCGCGCCGGCGAGCTCATCGCCGGGTCGGGCATCGTGCCGGACGTCCTGTACACGTCGCTCCTCACCCGTGCGATCCAGACCGCCGACATCGCCCTGCTCGAGGCCGACCTCGCATGGCTGCCGGTCAAGCGCGACTGGCGCCTCAACGAGCGCCACTACGGCGACCTCCAGGGCAAGGACAAGGCGCAGACGCTCGAGCAGTACGGCGAGCAGCAGTTCATGGAGTGGCGTCGCTCGTTCGACGTCCCGCCGCCCCCCATCGCCGACGACGCCGAGTTCTCGCAGGCCGGCGACCGCCGCTACGCCGACCTCGGCGACCAGCTGCCCCGGACCGAGTCGCTCAAGCTCGTGATCGACCGGCTGCTGCCCTACTGGGAGTCCGACATCACGAAGGACCTCGGCGCGGGCAAGACGGTCCTCGTCACGGCGCACGGCAACTCGCTGCGCGCGCTCGTGAAGCACCTCGACGGCATCTCCGACGACGACATCGCGGCCCTGAACATCCCGACGGGCATCCCGCTCGTGTACGAGCTCGACGACGACTTCCGTCCGACGAAGCCCTCGTACTACCTCGACCCCGAGGCCGCTGCCGCCGGTGCCGCCGCGGTCGCCGCGCAGGGCGCCAAGAAGTAGCAGTTCCCTCCACGCCGAAGCGACAGTCCGCCGCGGAACATCCGCGTCGGACTGTCGCTTCCGCGTTGCAGGCAGGCTGCAAGGCGTCGAGTCCGCGCGTTGCAGCGGACCAGCCGGAGCGGCCAGCCGGAGCAGACCGGAGCGGAAGGGCCGGAGCGCCTCAGACGAAGTGCGAGGCGATCTCCTGCACGAGGGCGCCGACGTCGTACGGCCGCGCCGTGTCCACCCGGACGACGGGCACGCCGGGCAGCGCGACCGGGCCCGCGTCGCCGTGCTCGTCCCAGAAGGCCAGCAGGTCGGCGAGGTCGCCGTGCACCTCGTGGCGCACCGGCACGGTGCCCGGGTCGTAGCGGTCCCGCAGCCGTTCCTCGGCGGTCGCGCGGTCGACGTCGCACCACACCTCGACGGCGCGGGGCGACCCGGCGGACGTGAGCCCCGCCTCCAGTCGGTCCCGGTCACGTGACGGGAGCCAGACGGCGTCGAGGACGACCCCGTTCTCGACCGCCCGCGCCATCGACCACATCGTGTCCATCGCGATGCCGCCGAGCGGACGCGAGGCGATCATCGGACCGACGAGGTCGGCGAGGGGTTCCTTGATGCGGTCCTTCGACAGGAAGGGGCACCCGAGCACCTCGGCGAGGGCGGCCCCCACCGTGGTCTTGCCGGAGCCGGGCATCCCGTTGACGACGATGCGACCACCTGGCTCCTCACCGAGGCGGACGACGCCGCACCGCTCGCCGCGTGGCTGACGTCGATGCGCTTCATGC
>NZ_MCIG01000129.1 GCF_001705035.1 Curtobacterium sp. UCD-KPL2560
CGGGCGGTGCCGTGCGCCGGCGTCTCCGCTCGCGCGCCCGGCGGGGCCGGGCGCCGGCGTCTCCGCTCGCGCGCGCGGCTGTGCCCGGCGCCGGCGTCCCTGCCCGCGCGCCCGGCGGTGCCGGTCAGGGGGTCGGGCTCCCCGTGGCCAGGTCGCCGTAGTCGCCGTCGGCGCACTGCGACTCGCCGTCGATGCTGTAGCCGCCCGCGGAGGACGCGAGGAAGTCGATGCTGCTGACCGGACCGCCGCGCCCGGTCAGCCCCAGGTCAGGGTCGTCGCCACCGCTGCGGTACCGCTTCGTCGTGATCCCCATGCTCTGCCAGAGGGACTCGACCTTGCGGAGGTCCTCCTTCGGGTCGTCGGACCCCGGCCGTTGCTTCACGTACACCCACGTGACGCCGCCCGGGTCGTCGGCGTCGCCGGAGCCGTCCGATCCCGGGCAGAGCCCGAGCCTCGGCCCGCTGAGGACCTCCCAGTCGCCGTCGACGAGGCTCGCGGTCCGGTCGACGACGTCGACGACGGATCGCTTCGCCTCGTCCGGCGAGACGGTGGGCTGCTGGGTCTGGTCGGGTTCCATGGGTTCTCCTCCTGCGCATCCGGTCAACAGGGTCATCGTCAGGGCCGTGACCACCGCCCTGGCGAGGTGGTGCGGTCGGACACTCCGTCGGGCGGCATCCCGCACGGGGACCGGTCGGATCATGATCGACTCACCAGGCTTCCTCTTCTTCCGTGGGTCGGCTCACACGGTCTCCCTGTCCGGTGGAGGTCCGTGCGACGTTCTTGAGCGACTCGGTGCCCTTGTCCAGGTACCCCCGGTCGTCCTTCGTGTGGACGCCGTGGTCGAGCACCGGGTTGCCCGATCCGCCGTCGTCGACCTCGAACACGGTGGCGCCGAAGTCCGCGTCGGTCGGGTCCTTCCGGCGGCTGCCTTCCCGACCGAGCCAGGCCCACTGGTCGCCCCGCGGGCCGTCGTCGTCCCACGGGTACGCCTTGCGCGCCTGGCCGGCGTACACGTGGTCGGCGCTCAGGTCGCCGGCGTCTCGCACGCTCCCCGGGATGCCGGCGGAGCCGATCGTCGTCAGCGTGTCCACGTGCACGTCCTCGCGGTCGAGGGCGATCGCGGCGGTCGTCGACCCGTACGAGTGGGCGACGACGTTGGTGTGCGGCACGTCCCCCGCCCGGACCGCGTCGAGACCGTGGATGCTGTCGACGAGGTGCGGTGCGCCCTCGGTGGCCGAGCGGTTGCCGAGCACCCCGAGGTCACGGTTCTCGGCGTCCGGGACCGGCGGTGGTGCGTACCCGATCCACGCGAGCACGGCGTTGTCGGTCCGACCCGTGGTCCGGGCCTGCTGCTCGGCGAGGTTCTGGGAGGCGTTCGCCCAACCGACCGTGTCCGCCGAGGTCGTCCCCATCCCGGGTACCGTCCACGTGACGTTCGCAGCGGTGTCGAGGTCACCGATCGAGACCGCCGCGAGCGGGGGCACGTCGGCGGACAGCGTCGTGAGTGACCGCGGCCAGTCGTCCACCGCCCCGCGGAGTGCCTTGTCGATGTTCTGCAGTGCGGCCAGTTCGACCGGATCGTCGCCGGTGCGGGCCGCCGCCAGGCGCTCGCGCAGCACGACGCGGTTGGCGGTGTCCCGGGCCCAGTACGGCACGCCCTCGAGGTTCCCGAGTGCGGCGAGGGCGGTGACCGGCAACGACTCCAGGTCGGAGCGGCGCTCCGGGGAGAAGCCGAAGGCGTTCCAGAGTGCGTTCACCTCGGTCGGGGTCAGCCCGTCGGCCGTGAGGCGCTGCACTGCAGCCGGGACGTCGTCCGACACGGCGACGTCGAGCGTGGCGTTCGACAGCGAGCCGGCGCTCCCTGCGCGCTCGAAGGCCGCGGCCACGCGCTCCGTCCACGCGGCGTCCCCGTCGTTCTCGCGCAGGTACGCCTCCGCACCGGACAGGAGTGTCGTGCTGCCGATCCGGGCCCAGCCGCACGACCCGACGAAGGCGTGCCACGCTCGACGGACGTCGCCGACGGCGGTCGACGCCGCTCGGTCGGAGGCCCTGGTGGTCTGTGCGAACCGTCGGAGGTTCTCCGGGACGGCCGAGCTGCGTCCGCCGCTCGTCCCCGTCCCGGTGCGCTCGCGCTGACGCGCCGTGAAGGAGACCGAGACCTCCGGCGGCACCACCGGTGTCGTCGACGGCCGCGGGTCCGGGAACGTGCTCGGCGGGATGCCGAGCGCGCGGAGCGGATCGGTGGCCGCAGCGTCCTGACGGTGCTGCTCACGCTGGTTCCACGACGCGAGGTCCGCCAGCCGTTCGCGCTCGCGGACGGCCGCGGCCGCGACGGCGCTGACCTGGTCGGACAACGACGCGAGCTGTCGTGCGAGGCGGGCGCGGTCCGCCGCCTCGACCTGCACGGCTTCGAGGAAGCGCTGGGAGTAGGCACCCTCGAAGTTCCAGAGCGCGTCCTCCGCCGCGGCCGCCCTCGTCCCGCCCTGACCGCGGAGCCGGTCGTCGCCGGCGTCAGCCGCTGCGATCAACCGCTTCGCGGCGCCGTCGTCGAACTCGATGTCGCTCATGTCCCCCCCCCCGGATCGTTCCCCAGGCCGAGCGTACACACGGGCGAGCCGATCGGCCGGTATTCCACATCCAGGACCACCGATGGGGCGCGGAGTGCGATCCGCCGGGTGCTCCCGCACCCGAGACCGGCACGGCCGGTTCCTCCGGCACGGCCGGTTCCTCCGTCACGCCGCGGAAACAGTCGACTGCTACAACCGACGCATGCTGACCGTCACCGGTGCCCGCCGCGTCCTCGTCGACCCCCGCACCGAACGGGAGGGCGACGTGGTCCTCGACGACGGCAGCGACCTCGCGACGACCCTCGACGCCTCGGGCTGCGTCGTCACCGCCGGCCTCGTGAACGCCCACCACCACCTGCTGCAGACCGCCTTCCGCACCCTGCCCGGGACGCGCGGCGTGCCGATGGCGGAGTGGCTCCCGACGATGGCCGGCGCGTACGGCCGGGTGGGGCACGATCCCGAGCTGTACGGACTGGCCGCGTCCGCCGGGGCCGCGGAGGGCCTCCTGTCCGGCGTCACGACGATCGCCGACCACCACCTGAACTGGCCCGCGGACGCGACCACCGACGACACCGTGGCGCTCGCCGCGGCGACGGTCGACGCCGTCCGCGGACTCGGCGGGCGTCTCGTGTTCGTGCGGGGCTCGGCGCGCGACGACCCGGAGCGTGCTGCTGCGTCGGCGGACGCGATCGCCGCGCGGTTGCTGCACGAGGAGGCGGTCGGCGGGGTCGACCCGGACGGCGGCCTGCAGGTGGCCGTGGGCCCGGCCGGCGTGCACTCCGACGGCGAAGCGACCTTCCGGGCGCTCGGCGAGGTCGCCGCCCGGCACGGACTCCGACGGCGGACCCAGGCGAACGAGCAGGTCGACACCGCGATCGCGCTCGAGCGGTACGGGCGGCGGCCGATCGACCTGCTCGAGGAGTGGGGGTGGCTCGCTCCCGACGTCACGATCGCGCACCTGTGCGACGTGACTGCCGACGAGGTCGCACGGCTGGCCGCGGCCGGGGTGTCCGCGACGCACGCACCGGGGTGCGACGTGCCCATGGGGTGGGGGATCGCCCCGGTCGCGGCGCTCGCGGCGGCCGGGGTCCCGGTCGGCCTCGGGACGAGCGGCGGCGGCAGCAACGACGCGGGGCACCTGCTCGCGGACGCACGGCTGGCGATGCAGGTGTCGGCGCTCGTCGGGCCGCAGCTCCCCGCGCGGCAGGTGCTCGGGATGACGACCGAGGGGTCCGCGGCGGGGCTCGGGCGGCCGGAGCTCGGGCACCTCGGCGACGGGACGGCGGGGGACCTGTGCGTGTGGGACGTCTCCGGG
>NZ_MCIG01000130.1 GCF_001705035.1 Curtobacterium sp. UCD-KPL2560
GGGTACGGCTGCGGGGGCGGGCACGGCGCCGGGGACCGAGGCGGTCGCGGGGACGGGAACACCGGCGCGGGCCAGGGCTGCGGCGGCCGGGGGACCGGACCGCGTTCCCGAACGGAACCCGGTCCCCGGGCTGGACCGTGTCCCCGACCTCGTCGCCCGTGCGCGAGCGGCCGGGGTCGACGTGTCGGTCCGTGTCGACGGGGACCCGACGGCGATCGGCGGCATCGTCGACCGCAACGCCTTCCGGATCGTGCAGGAGTCCGTCACCAACGTGATGAAGCACGCGCCAGGCCAGCGCGCGACGGTCGAGGTCCGTGTCGGCCCGGACGTGGTCGAGCTCGTGGTCGAGGACCGCCCGCGACCGGACGCTCCTCCGCGCGCCGATCCGGCTGCGCAGCCCTCGGTCCGGCTCGGCGACGCCGGCAACGGGCTCATCGGCATGCGCGAGCGGGCCGACGCGGTCGGCGGGACGATGACGGCAGGACCGCTGCCCGGCGGTGGCTGGCGGGTCGCGGCACGCCTGCCCCGCCCGGCCGACCGCGCCGCGCTGGCTGACCGCGCTGCGCTGGTGGACCGACCCGGGCCGGCCGACCGCGCTGCGCCGGCCGACCGCGCTGCGCCGGCCGACCGCGCTGCGCCGGCCGACCGCGCTGGGCTGGCGGACCGACCCGCGCCGACCGATCACGCTGCGCCTTCCGACCGCCCCGCCCCGAGACCCGAGGACCGAGCATGAGCGACGCGACCGCCACCGCACCGATCCGTGTCGTGCTCGTCGACGACCAGGTGCTGATCCGCGCCGGCCTCCGCGCACTCGTCGACGCCGAACCCGGGATGACCGTGGTCGGGGAAGCGGGCGACGGCGACACCGCGGTCGACCTCGTTGGCCGGGAGCGCCCGGACGTGGTGCTCATGGACATCCGGATGCCGGGGTCGGACGGGCTCGACGCCACGCGACGCATCGGAGCCGATCCGGACCTCGGTGCGGTGCACGTGGTGATCCTGACGACCTTCGAGGAGGACGCGTACGTGTTCGAGGCGATCCGCGGCGGGGCGGCGGGGTTCCTCGTGAAGGACACCGAGCCCGCCGAGCTCCTCCGGGCGATCCGGACGGTGTACGCGGGGGAGTCGCTGCTGTCCCCGGGGGCGACACGGTCCCTCGTCGCCGCCTACGCGACGCACGCGAAGCCGTCCGCCCTCGCGCCGGCGCTCGACGTGCTGACGGAGCGGGAACGACAGGTGATGCAGCTCGTCGCGCTCGGCCTGACGAACGCCGAGATCGCCGAGCGCCTGTTCGTCAGCCCGATGACCACGAAGACCCACGTGTCCCGCGCGATGATCAAGCTCGGTGCCCGAGATCGGGCGCAGCTCGTGGTCTTCGCCTACGAGACGGGCCTGGCGACACCCGGCTGGCAGCCGTGACCGCGGAGGTGCGAACCGCAGCGACATCGGCGAGCACGCCCGAGGTCCGCGTCACCCGCCGCCCTCGCAGACCTCCCCGAGAGCGCCGCGGTGCTCGGCCCTCGTGTCGACGAGGGGTGAGCGACGAGGTCACCGCACCCGCACCGCGCTGATCGCCAGGTGCGGCCGCACACCGGCGTCGGCCCGTTCCTCGACGTCGACCACCGCGAACCCCGCCTCCTCGATGACCGCCGCGAGCCGGCCGGCGGGCCACCGCCAGGCCCTGGTCACGGCGTGGTCGAACGGCTCGAGGGCATGGCCGGAGAACGCCCCGACGAGCAGCCCGCCGTGGTCGGCCGTGACGCGGCGGAACTCCGCGAGGGCGTCCGGCACGGCCTCCGGGTCGTGGTGGACGAGCGAGTACCAGGACAGCACGCCACCCGCACTCCCGGCTCCGAGGCCGGTCGCCTCGAGGGTCGCGACGCGGAACGACACGTCCGGCGCGGACCGTCGGGCGATGTCGACGAACCGCGGCACGACGTCGAGCCCGACGACCCGGTGCCCGAGTCCGGCAAGGTGTGCGGTCCAGTGTCCCGGCCCGCACCCGGCGTCGACGAGCAGACCGTCGCACGCGGCCGCCCACGACTCGACCCGGGCGCGGTCCGACGGGTGCACGGCCGCCATCGATCCGAGCGCCGCCGCGTACTCCTCCGCCCGCCGGTCGTAGGCCTGCCGCACCCGCTCGTCCACCCGGTCGTCCACCCGACGACCGTACCGACCGCGACGCCCGGTCGGTGTCCGCTCGCCCACACTGCTCCCGGCCTCAGCGCACGAGAACCGCTCGCCGGGCCTCAGCGTACGAGAACCGCCCGCAAACCGCAGCGCACGAGAACCCCGCAGGCCTCAGCGCACGAGAACCCCCGCAGGCCTCAGAGCTTGAACGTCGCCCGCGGGATGTCCGACACGATCCGCCGCGCGGTCACCACCGCGTCCTCCTCGCTGATCTGGTGCGTGACGACGAGCGACGCCAGGTACGCCGCGTCCGCACGCCGCGCCATGTCGTGCCGTGCGGGGATGGAGCAGTACGCCCGGGTGTCGTCGATGAAGCCCGAGGTCTTCGTGAACGACGCCGAGTCGGTGACCGCTGCCCGGTAGCGCCCGATCGCCGCGGGGGTGTCGATGAACCACCACGGCGCACCGGCGTACACGGCGGGGTAGAAGCCGGCGAGCGGCCCGATCTCGCGCGAGAACACGGTCTCGTCGACGGTGAACAGCACGAGGTGGAAGCCGGGCTCGGTGCCGAAGGCCTCGAGCAGCGGCCGGAGCGGCTCGGTGAACGCCCCGACGGTGGGCAGGTCGTGTCCGGTGTCGGGGCCGAAGCGTTCGAGGGTCGGGCGGTGGTGGTTGCGGAGCACCCCGGGGTGCAGCTGCATGACGAGGCCGTCCTCGACGCTCATCTCGGCCCAGCGGTACAGCATGTCGTGGCGGTACGCGACGGCCTCGGCGGCGGTCACGCGGTCCGGCCCCTGCACCGCCGCGGTGTGGATGCGGGCGCGCTCGGCGGCGGACAGCGGGGCGGAGCCGGCGTCGAGGACCCCCGTGTCGGTCGCGGTCGCGCCGCGCTCGACGAAGTACCGGCGCCGCGCGCGCAGCGCGGCCAGCAGGCCGTCGTGGGTGCCCGTGTCGATGCCGGCGGCCTCCCCGACCGACGCGACCACGCGCCTCCAGTCCGGCCCGGAGGGGTCGAAGACCGCGTCCGCGCGGAACGTGGGGAGGACGCGACCGGTGAACGTGGGGTCCGCTGCGAGCCGCGCGTGCGCGGCGAGGTCGTCGGCGGGACCGTCCGTGGTGGCGAGCACCTCGATGCGGAAGGCGTCGAACAGGGCGCGCGGCCGCATGCGCGGCTCGGCGAGCAGCGCGGCCATCCGGTCGTACTGGTCGTCCGCGTTCGCGGCCGACGGCTGCTCGGTCAGCCCGAACACGTCGTGCAGCTCCGTCTCGAACCAGTGGCGCACGGGGGTGGCGGTGAAGTCCTCCCAGTGTGCGGCCAGCGTCCGCCAGATCGCGCGGCCGGGAGGCACGGCGTGCGTCCCGGAACGGTCCTCGCGTCCCAGCGCCTCCAGTCCGACACCGTTCGCGTGCAGGAGCCGCAGGACGTAGTGGTCGGGCGTGACGAGCAACGCGGCGGGGTCGGGGAACGGCTGGTCGTCCGCGAGCAGCGCGGCGTCGACGTGTCCGTGGTCGGCTGCGACGACATCTTCGGAGCGGACTTCTGCAACCCGCCCCTCACGACGATGACGTCACCCATCGAGCGGGCCGGGCAGGTCGCGATCCGGATGCTGCTCGGTCGACTCGGGGCGCCCCCGGCGGACGGCGCGGGCGACGAGCACACGGCCTCGGCCGTCGCGCTCCCGACCCACCTGACCGTGCGGGAGTCGACCGGCCCCGCACCGGGTGGCGGACCCTGACCGGTCCCCCGAC
>NZ_MCIG01000014.1 GCF_001705035.1 Curtobacterium sp. UCD-KPL2560
GGGGCACGGGGCGGGCACGGGGGCGCCCGGGAACGACGAAGGCCCCGCCGCAGTGCGACGGGGCCTTCTGTGTTGTGCGCTCGAAGGGACTCGAACCCCCAACCTTCTGATCCGTAGTCAGAAACGATGTGCCCTATCCGACTTGCAATCTGTCAGATGTGCCTACTATCGTGTCACACGTGCTTCCAACGGCTTGCACAAGCCGATACCGATGTCTACACGGATCGGCCACACCAGCCCGGGAACACGAAAGGGGGCCGCGACCCTGCCAGGTCACGGCCCCAGCCCCACCAGTGAGTCAGCACCAGAGGAACACCATGCACCGTACGACGAACCGCCGACGTAGAAGAACGACGCACACCGGCGTCCTCAGCGACGGCCGATGGGGCGCGCACGACAGAAGATGAGCCGGCGCCGCGGGCGCCCACCAGGAGGACCGCGTGACGAACCGCACCCGCGGCAAGGGCGAGGGCGCCGTCTACCGCGTCCCCGCCGACAAGGCACTCCCCCTCGAGTACTGGACGGCGAGCGTCGAGCTCCCCGCACGGGACGGGAAGCGGCGCCGGAAGGTCGTCCGGTCGAAGGACAAGGCCACGGTGCTCAGGAAGCTCCGGGCCCTGCAGCGCGACCTCGAGCGGACCGGTGACCTGCCGACGGCATCGATGACGCTCGAGGCGTGGCTCCACATCTGGTTCGAGCAGATCGCAGTCGAGCGCGTCCGGCCGAAGACCGCGGCGACGTACCAGTCGCTCATCGTGCAGCACATCATCCCCGCGATCGGGGGCGTCCGGCTCGACAAGCTCGAGCCCGCCCACGTGCGGCGGCTGCGCGACGCGATCACGGCGAAGGGCCGAGCTCCATCGACCGCGCTGCAGGCGCACCGGGTCCTCGCGACCGCGCTCCGCGACGCCGAGCGAGAGGGGCGCGTGACGCGGAACGTCACCACGCTCGTCGACGCGCCCCGCCGAGGCCGCGTGTCGCTCGTGACCCTCGACGCTGCCGCCGGCATCCGCATCCTCGACCACGCGTCGAAGGACAGCGTCCGCATGGGCTCGCGCTGGGCGATGGCTCTCCTCACCGGCGCCCGCCAGGGCGAGTGCCTGGGCCTCGAACTCGACCGAGTCACCGCCGACCGGCTCGACATCTCCTGGCAGCTCCAGCGACTCACCTGGTCGCACGGCTGCAACCCGCCGGAGCCCCGCCGACCGCGCTGCGGTCGCA
Source organism: Curtobacterium sp. UCD-KPL2560 (assembly GCF_001705035.1). GTDB lineage: Bacteria > Actinomycetota > Actinomycetes > Actinomycetales > Microbacteriaceae > Curtobacterium. Next base: position 1,222 of record NZ_MCIG01000014.1, read on the forward strand.
TCCGCGGGACCGACTGCCCGGACCGGTACCTCCGCGCACCCGCCGACCACGAGGTCCGCCACATCAGCGGCGGCCTCTGGTTCACCCGCCCGAAGTCAGCCGCCGGCTGGCGGACGATCCCCCTCGTCGAGCCGCTGCGGTCGATCATCGAGCGGCGGCTCGAGGTCGCGGCGTCCGAGCCGAACCCGCACGGTCTCGTGTGGACGGCCCCGCCGAAGCGGGACCCGTACGTCGAGACGCCGCGCCCGCTCGACGGGGCACCCATCGACCCGGCGAAGGACAACTACGCCTGGCACCAGCTCCTCGCCGACGTCGGCGTCCGCGACGCTCGGCTCCACGACGCGCGCCACACGACCGCGGACCTTCTGCTGCAAGCCGGCGTCGCCGAGCCGGTCATCATGGAGATCCTCGGGCAGTCGACGCTCTCGGCGATGCGCGGCTACCTGAGCCGGGGGAACCACACGCTCCTAGGCGACGCTCTCTCCCGCATCTCCGCCCGCCTGACGACGGACGTTCCACCAGACGCGCCAGAGCTTTCCGCTCACGCCTAGCTCCGCGGCGATCTTCGCCGGGTCCTGCGTCCACGCGCAGATTTCCGCCGCCTCCTCGTCGTCGATGAGGTGGAGCGCGGCGTACCGATCGGCTTGCACCTCGTGCTTCGGTCGGTCGTCGCGGTGGCCGAGGTCGGCGTGTCCGATCTCGTGAGCGAGGGCCGACCGGTCGTGCACGGCACGCATGCCGGACCTGATGACGATGAGGTTGTGGTCCGGGTACCAGAAGCCGTTCGCGGATCGGATGGGGCGGTGGATGACGTCGATCCCTAGCTGCGCTGCGTGCTCGTAGGGGTCGTACCGTCCCACTCGTTCCCCCAGTCTGGTCAGTCGCTCTCGTCGGTGTCGGACTCCGGGTCGCGGGGGTTGGCCGCGCGCGCCTCGGTTGTCGTCTCGAGCTGGTCCGCGCTCCAGGTGCGCAGGTCGGTCACATTGTGCGTGGCCTCCACCGACATTCGCTCAGCGTCTCGGAGCGCCTCGGCGTACAGCACGTCAGCGGGGACGCCGATCGCCTCGGCGACACGCTGGAACGACTTCGACGGGATGTCGACCTTCCCGTTCATGTACCGCTGGATCGTCGACAGGCTGATGCCGGAGCGCTCCGCGATCTGCTCGCGGTTGAGGCGCTGCTTCGCGTACGCGCCCCGCAGGACGGCCGCGAGGGCCTGGTTGATGAAGTCCGAGGGCTGGGGCACGACACCAGAGTAGCGGCGGAAACTGCCACATCTGACAAAAAAGTAGTCGAATCGGCTTGCACAAGTCAGAAGTGACGGGTAACTTGCCACATGTGACAAGAAGACTCCCCGCCACGGACCCGGCTCAGCGCATCGCTGACGCCATCGTCTCCCGTGGCACCGACACGGCCACCGTCGCTCTCGCCGCCGGCCTGCCCGTCTCGGACCTCGAAGACCACCTGCGCACGGGTGATCTGACGATGGCCGAGATCGTGCGGGTCGGCGGCGTCCTGCGTCTCGGGCCGTCTGACCTCTACGGAGCCACCGCATGACCCAGACCACCATCGACGACGCCCCTGCCGTCGAGCTCCCCCAGCTCTCGGACTACGTGAAGTTCGAGAAGCTCGCGTACGCCGTACCGACGTTCGCGACCCTCGTGGAGGTGTCCGAGGACACCATCCGGAGGAACATCGACGCCGGTGCCCTGACGGTGAGATACCCGACGACCGCCGGCCGCAAGCCGATCGTGTTCATCGAGGACGCCGTCAACTGGCTGCGCCACCTCCCGACCGAGAAGCCGAGCGCAGCATGAGCACCCTCGTCGCCCACCGCTCGCACACCGGCACCCTGAGCGCGCGGAAGCCAGCGGACCTCCGCACCGAACTGGACCGAGCGATCGTCCCGGCCTCGGCCGCCGCGCGGGCCAGCGTCACCGCCACCGTGAAGGCGCGGTGCGGTGAGCAGGCCGCGCAGGTGCTCGCGATGCTCGGGCTCCCGGTGGCGTCGTGAGGGCCGTGCTGGCGCTCGTCGCCCTCTCGTTCGTCGCCGCGCTGTTCGCGTCCGCCGCCGACCGGTACTCGGTCGTCTGGGCCGCGCTCGCCTGGGCCGTCGTCGTCCTGTTCGTCGCCGCCCTCCTCCGCCTCCACTCCGTCATCAACGCCGAGCCGGCCGACGAGTGACCAGGGCGCACGGCGTCTGCTGCGCCTGCCCTGTCTGCTGGCCCACCTCATCGAGCCCGCTCGACGACGACCGCGACGGCAAGGCCATCGCCAGGGCCGCCGAGCTCGACGACCCGACCGACTGCGACTGACCACCGCAGCGCCTCTCCGCGCCCCACTCCGGGAGCGCGTCATCAGCCATCCCCTCAAGGAGAACATCGTGACCAACCCGAACCCCGCACCACTGCGAGTCCTCGCGCTGAACGTCGAGAACTACAAGCGCCTCACCGCGGTCGAGATCAGACCGGACGGCGACGTCGTCCTCATCGGCGGCCGGAACGCGCAGGGCAAGACGTCCATCCTCGACGCGATCTACGCCGTGCTCAAGGGCGGCGCCGCTGCCCGCGAGACGGTGCAGCCGATCCGCGACGGCCAGGACACCGCGGTCGCCCGGCTCGAGATCGGCGACGAGCACGGCACCGTCGCCTACGTCGCCACCCGCCGGTGGACGAAGGACGACGCCGGCACCCTCACCGTCGAGTCGTCCGACCACGCGCGCTTCTCGTCGCCGCAGAAGCTCCTCGACGGGATGCTTGGCTCGATCACGCTCGACCCGCTCGCGTTCACCCGCATGGACGCGAAGAAGCAGCTCGCGACGCTCATCGACGCCCTCGGCGACTCGCTCGGGTTCGACCCCGTGAAGCTGGACGCCGAGCGGAAGGGCGTCTACGACCGCCGCACCGAGGTCGGCCGGGCCGTCACCCGCCTCGAGGGGCAGCTCGGCAGCTACCCGGCGCCGGACCCGACGGTCCCCGCCGAGGAGGTGTCCGCCGCGGACCTGCTCGCGACGGTCGAGGCCGTGTCGCGGCAGAACCGCGCGATCGACACGGCGATCGAGACCGCACGGCAGGCGCGTGCCGACCGAGAACGGGCGGCCGACGCGCTCGTCGCCGCGCAGAACGCCCTCACGGCTGCGACCACCCGCGCGACGGAGACGGTCGCGGCGGCTCGGGCGCTCGGCGACCGGGACGACCCGCAGCCGTTCCTCGATCAGCTCGCCGAGCTCGACAAGGTGAACGAGCGGGTCCGGCAGCAGCGCGACCGCGCCGCCCTCGCCGAGGAGCTGTCCGACCGGAAGCGGGAGCAGGCGCAGCACACGCTCCGCCTCGAGGAGATCGACCGGCAGAAGGCCGACGGCATCGCTGCCGCGAAGCTGCCCGTCCCCGGGCTCGGCTTCGACGCCGACGGCGTGACGCTCAACGGCATCCCGTTCTCGCAGGCGTCCACCGCCGAGCAGGTGCGAGTCTCGACCGCCCTCGCGATGGCCGGCGACCCGACGATCCGCGTCATGCGCATCGACGGCGGCGAGTCCCTCGACTCCGATTCGCTCGCGATCGTCGAGCAGCTCGCCGCGGAGAAGTCGTACCAGGTGTGGATCTCCCGGGTCGACGAGTCTCGGTCGGTCGGCTTCACGATCGAGGACGGGACGGTCGTCGCGTGAGCGCCGCAGAGGCCCGCGCTGCCCTCGAGGAAGCGCATCAGCACCAGCTTCGGGGCCACGACTACGACGCCAACCAGTCGATCGCGAAGGCGCAGGCTCTTGCGACGATCGCCCTCGCCGAGGAGCAGCGGACCGCGAACCTCATCGCCCTGTTCGACGAGGAGGGCCCCGAGGTCTTCCGTGCTCCGGAGATCCCCGCGACGAGCATCGGCACCCCGGTCGAGCTGCGGCAGGCCCGCCGCGCCGCGAGCGAGGCGGTCCGGACGCAGTACCTCGTGCTCGCCGCCGACATCGCGGAACGGCTGGATCTGTCGTGATCGCGCTCGTCGTCCTCGGCGCCGTCACCGGCGCGCTCGGATGCACCGCTTTAGTGCAGTGCCTCGCCCCCATGTTCGACCGCTCGCACGAAGGGAGCACCCACCGATGACCTGGCAGGACCGCATCATCGTCGACGGCCGCGACCGCGACCTGTGGCTCGGCGCACGCCGGCAGGTGATCGGCGCGTACGACGCGAAGAAGCTCGCGAAGCCGACGAGCGTCGACAAGTACCTCGCGTCGAAGCTCGCCGAGAAGTCGTTCACTGGGAACGCCTACACGGAGGAGGGGCACCGCTGGGAGCCGCTGATGCTCGCCTACGCGGGCATCCCGCAGAACAGCGCGCTGATCCACTCCCTCGACGAGCCCGGCCACGCGGCGACCCCGGACGGGCTCCGCGTGAACCCGGACGGCCGGCTCACCCTCGCCGAGTGCAAGGCCCGCCTCGGCCGGATCACGGACGGCCCCGAGCGGGAGGAGTGGCGGCAGCTCGCGTGGCAGTTCCGCGTCCTCCCCGAGGCCGACGAGATCGAGTTCCTGTGGGTCGAGCTCGTCAAGAACGAGCACGGCGAGTGGGACCTCCGCGAGGGTCTGCACGGCATCCCGCGCCGGCTCGTCGTCACCCGCGACCACCCGAAGGTCGTCGAGGCGCTCGCCCTCATCGTCCCCATCGCCACTGACCTCCTCGCGCGGCTCCGCGTCGCGCTGACCTACGAACGGAGAGCCGCATGAGCACCGAGATCACGACGTACGTCCGGGCGACGCTCGCCGAGAAGCGCGACTACGTGCAGACGATCGCGCAGGCCGGCGAACTGCTGCCGAAGGGCCTCTGGCACAACGTCCGGAACCCCGACACGAACATGATGGAGCAGCGCCCCTCCCCCGGGAAGGTCATGCTCGTCGTCGAGACGGGCCTGATGCTCGGCGTGCACCCGATGGCCGCTCTGCAGGGCATAGACGTCATCGAGGGCCACCCGACGATCAAGCCTGCGCTCATGTCGGCGCTGCTCCGGCAGGCGGGGCACTCGCTCCGCATCCGGCAGACCGGCTCCGTCCGCGGCGGCGACCTCGCCGTCACGACGACGCTGATCCGCAAGGACGACCCGGAGTTCCCTTACGAGTACACGTGGACGCCGCAGGACGCCGTCGACGCGGGCCTGCTCGACTCGTACGCGCCGGACGCCGAGGGCGTGTGGCGGCCCCGGGCACGGTCGAAGGACGGCAAGCCGCTGCCGTGGGAGCTGTTCACGGCGCGCCTCTGCCGGTGGCGATCGCTGTCCGACGCCGCGTCGGCTGGCGGCGAGGACGTCCTCATGGGCCTGCACTACACGGCCGAGGAGCTCGGCGCGACCGTAGACAGCGAGGGCGCCGTGGTCGAGGCAGGCCCCGCCGAGCCCGCGACTCCGGCCCGTGCCTGGTCGGATGAAATCGCGGCCGCGACGACGCACGAGCAGGTCGAGGCGGTGCTCGACGAGGCTCGCGCCAGCGACGAACTCACGGACGCTCTGCGCACCGCGGCGATGACCCGCCACGGCATGCTCGGCGCCCCGGCTGCGGAACCGGCAGAGCCCGACGTCGAGCCCATTCCTGAGGTCGAACCTGAGCCCGTCGTCGCCCAGCCGACGGGAGAGCCTGCGCCGGTGTCCTCGCCTGAGCTCTCCGACGACGCCTGGTTCGAACAGGCTGAGGCGGACGCTGCCCGGTACGGAGGCCAGCCGTGAGCACGCAGGACATCGCTCGGATGGACACCGGCGAGATCGTCACCTACGAGCCCGTCACACCGATCGAGCTCGAGTTCATGATCCGCGAGCTCGGCGAACGGCTCGAGCGGGCCGTGCCTGCGATCAAGCAGATGTGGCACGAGCGGTACGAGGCCGAACGAGCGCTCATCAAGGCGCGCGCCGAGGCGCTGCTCCGGTCGAAGGCGATGAGCGTGACCGAGAAGCGCGCGGAGGCGGACCTCGCGGTCATGCCGCACCGGCTCGACTTCGACCTCAAGAAGGAGACCCTGCACGCCGCCGAGGAGCTGCAGAAGGCCCTCGCTGCCCGCCTCATGGGCCTGCAGAACATCAACAAGGTGCTCGGCCAGGCCTACGGCGCCTCGCGCTGACCCACAGACCACCGGCCGCCCGGCCGGTTCATCCCAGGAAGGGAACACCCATGTCCAAGGACGAGACGCAGAAGAAGCCCGGGAGCTTCGCCGCGTTCCTCGCGTCGACGAGACCGAAGACGGACCTCGAACTGCACGAGGAGCTCACGAAGCTCGTCGCCGCGATCGAGGAGACGGGGAAGGGCGGCACGATCACGCTCACCCTCGAGCTCAAGCCGATCGACGACGCCGTCAGCGCCCTCAAGGTCAACGACAAGATCACCGTCAAGCGGCCCGAGAAGAACCGTCAGGGGTCGATCACGTACGTCGACCGCGACCACACGCTGTCCCGCCGCGACCCGTCGTCGATGCCCCTCTTCGACGACGACGACATCCGCAATGCACCCGCCCACGACCCCGCCACTGGGGAGATCAAGGAGCTCGACGCATGACCAACTACACCGACACCCCCGAGGCCGCCGTCGTCGCGGACCTCGCCCGCCAGGCCGCCAGCGCGGAGGCTCTGTCCCCGGGCGTCGTCTACGGGACGGCCGGTCACGACGGGTCGACCCGCGTGGTCGACACCGACGCCTACGCCGACTCCCCCCGGCACATCACCGCGGCTCGCGTCGTCGGCGACGCCGAGTCGTTCGTCCGGTACGTCGAGAAGCATGTCATCGACGGGCACACCGAGGTCTACGCCGACACCCCGACGTCGAACGTCATCGCCGTGCTCGACTCTCACGACGCATCGCAGGGCGGGTGGCAGAAGCACACCGCGCGCCTCGAGCTGCGGCACACGAAGTCGTGGGATGCGTGGACGAAGGTCGACGGGAAGCTCCTCGAGCAAACCGAGTTCGCCGAGTTCATCGAGCAGCAGGCCCTCGACGTCCGGAAGCCGGACACCGCGGTCCTCATCGAGCTCGCGCAGTCGTTCCAGGCGAAGTCGTCCGTCGACTTCGAGGGCGGCGAGCGGCTCGACTCCGGGCAGGTGCGGCTCAACTACAAGGAGACCGTCTCCGCCCGCGCCGGCCAGAAGGGGCACATCGAGATCCCGACGGAGCTCGAGCTGCTGCTCCGCCCGTACATCGGCGGCCCCGTGTACCTCGTCGTCGCGCGGTTCCGGTACCGGCTCCGCGGATCGCAGCTCGGTCTCGGGATCGTCCTGCAGCGCCCGCAGGAGATCCTCGACGCCGCGTTCGCCGACATCGTCTCCGAGATCCGCGACGGCAAGACCGTCACGAAGGACGGCGAGACGACCCAGGTGCACGACGGCATCCCCGCGAGCGTGCCGGTCTTCTCCGGCCGCCCGTAGCTCAGCCGGGGCGGTGGCCTCTTGCACAGGCCACCGCCCCACCCACACTCCACCCCCTTGCGAGAGACACAGCATGGAACCCCAGGATCGCACGGTCGCCCCGCTCGTCGGCGGACTCGACCTCTCCCTCACCGACACCGGAATCGCGACGATCACCGCGGATGGCCGGATCATTGTCAGCCGCGCCCGCTCCGCAGGCAAGAAGACCGACTCCCTCGCCACGAAGGCCCAACGCTTCGAGCAGCACGCCGACGCCATCTGCGCTGCGGTCGCTGACTGCGCGGACGTCGTCGTCGAGTCGCCCGCCTACGGCATGCCTCAGGGCGCCGTGGATCTCGGCGGCCTCCGTTGGCTCGTACTCACCCGTCTGGTCGCCGCTGGCCACCGCGTGCACGAGATCAACCCGATGCACGTCAAGAAGTACGCGACCGGGGAGACCCGCGCGGACAAGGACGTTGTGCTGGCCTCGGTCGTGAAGCGGTACCCGCAGGCCGACGTGACGAACAACAACACCGCGGACGCCGTCGTTCTCGCCTCGATGCTCGCCCGCCACGTCGGCCACCCCGTCGAGAACGAGCTGTCGCAGGCCCGCTGGGACGCGTTCGGGAAGGTTGCGTGGTCCGCTTGAGCTCCTACAGCCAGACGAGCGAGATCGCGTCAGCCGCGGCACCAGTGATAACACCTGAACCGACGATTACGGCGTCACGGAGCGCGATGGTGGGCGCGTTCCTCAACGATCGTGCCTGCGCGCGCAGAATCGAGTTCGCCTGGCCGTACGAAACCTGGTCAGGATCCTCGGGTGCCCGCGCAGCGTCGAAGTCGCGCTTGTCCTGGGTTGCGGAGCGATACACCCGCCACAGCCCGAGCAGCGTGAGCACGACCGAAGCGAGGATGAGCGCTCCGACGAGCAGCTTGAGCGACAGCATGCGGCTGAGCGTAGCGGGAGCTCCAACGTGATCGGCCCGAAGGCCGACCAGCCGACCACCACGGATGCGCGGCGCGCGTACGCGATCGTGACCGAGCGCGACGAGCAGCAGTGCCAGCGGTGCTGGCGCGGCGGCGTCGCGCAGCGGGACCACCGGAAGAACCGCTCGCAGGGCGGCCGGACGGCGGCGTCGAACCTGCATCTGCTCTGCCCGGACTGCCACCTGTGGAAAACGGACCACCCCACCGATGCCGCGCACGACGGCTGGGGCGTCCCGGGATGGGCCGAGCCTGAGGCGTTCCCGGCCCGCAGGTGGGTGCGCACGGGCGTCGGGACGCTCCGACAGGCATGGGTCCTCTACGACGACGAGGGCGGCGTGCACGAGATCAGCGCCGCCGAGGCGCGAAGACGAATGGAAGGAGGTGGCGGCTGATGCCTTGGTTCAAGGTCGACGACGGGCTGCCGTCCTCGAGGAAGGTGCTCGGCATCCCCCGCCGGGACCGCCTCGCGGCGATCGGGCTGTGGACTCTGGGCGGCGCGTGGAGCGCGAAGGAGCTGCAGGACGGCGCCGTGCCGAGCTACATGATCGTCGAGCTGGGCGGTACGCGACGCGTTGCCGAGGCTCTCGTGACCGCCGGCCTCTGGTCGCGCACCTCGACGGGCTACTCGTTCGTGAACTGGGACGAGTTCCAGCCCACGAAGGCGGACGTCGTCGCCGCTCGGGAGAAGAACGCCGAGAAGCTGCGGAAGTGGCGGCGTCGTAACCAGGAGCAGAACCAAGAAGAAACCGGGTCCGTAACCGGGTTACAGGACGGTTCGGATGAGGTTCGTAACCCTGCCCCCGTCCCGTCCCGTCCCGACCCGACCTCTCCTCCTACCGGAGGAGAAGACGTCGCGGACCGCGCCGACGTCACCGAGCTCTGCGAGCTGCTCGCGGACCTCGTCGAGGAGAACGGCTCGAAGCGGCCCGCCGTGACGAAGGCGTCGCGCGACTCGGCCCGGCTGCTCCTCGACCGCGATGGCCGCGAGCTCGACGCCGCGAAGCGCCTCGTGCGGTGGACGCAGGGCGACTCGTTCTGGCAGGGCAACGTCCTGTCGATGCCGACCTTCCGCAAGCAGTACGACCGGCTCCGGCTCGCCGCGAACCGCCAGCTCGAGGAACGGCGCCAGAGCTCACCGCGCACCAACACCCGCGACGCCGAGCTGCTCGCGTTCGCGACCGCCGCAGACACCTCGACCCCCACGAGACAGGAGATCACCCGATGATCGAGCCCGAAGTGCGCCGCCTCCTCACGCTCATCTCTGGCGGCTACGACAACCGCAAGCTGTCGGCCGTCACCGCTGAGGTGTGGACGATGGAGCTCGGCGACGTCGACTTCGATGTCGCGTGGACCGCGGTCCGCAACCACTTCCGGAAGCCCGCGCCCCGCGAGTACCTGGATCTCGGCGTGCTGCTCGAGCAGATCCGGGTCGACACCCGGCAGACACCGGCGGCGATCGAGGAGGACGTGCGGTCGGCGAAGGCGCGCGGCTTCATCGAGGCATCGTGGCCGGCCCGGCAGGCGCTCCCCCGCGACGTCGCTGCTCGGCTCGCTGCGGCACGCATGGAGTTCGCGATCGCGGCGGAGGCCATCGAGGCGGGCGTCGTCGAGACGCCTCGAGCGTTGACGGTGGGGACGGTCGGGCGGGAGGTGCCCGGATGAGCGACGACGCGTGGGCGAACTTCGTCGCGCAGCTCGACCCGGCCGCCGTGGAGGCGGAGCGGATGCGGGTGCACGGCGACCTCGACGCCGAGCGGCCGTGGTCTCGGCAGGACCACGAGGTCCGGTTCGCCCACGACTACGTCCGTCGCGACTTCTGGGCGCGGATGCGCGGCGAGGTTGAGCGGCGCACGGTCCGCAGCCAGATCGCGGACGCCGACCGGGAGATCCGCGCCCGCGGCTTCGACCAGGGCGTCACGGCGGCGGACGACAGCGACATCGAGGCGGCCATCCGGTCGTACTCGCAGAGACAGGCGGCCGAGGCCGCAGACGCAAGGACAGCAGCATGACCGACAAGACCGTGAAGGCCACCGCCTTCCTGCAGATCGAGCCCGAGTGGCCGAGCTACCTCGGCGCGGGCGACCGCGACAACCCCGCCAGCGTCCGCGGCGCGAAGGTCGTCGCCGTCACCCAGCGCCGCTCCCCGAAGCCGCGCGCCGGTGTCCTGGAGGTCGCCGTCACCGTCGAGATCCCCGCGAGCGCGTTCGTGCCCCTGCGCCCGGAGGCGACCATCGTGATCCCCGCGGACCTGACGATCGCGCACCCCGTCGTCGTCGAGGCCACCGACCCGAACGAGGAGGCCCGCTGATGGCCGGCGAGACGATCATCACCGTCGTCGGCAACCTCACCGCCGACCCGGAGCTGCGGTACACGCAGAACGGCCTCGCGGTCGCGAACTTCACGATCGCGAGCACCCCGCGAACCCTGAACCGACAGACGAACGAGTGGGTCGACGGCGATGCGCTGTTCCTCCGCGCGTCCGCATGGCGAGAGTTCGCCGAGCACATCGCCGGCAGCCTCACGAAGGGCGCTCGCGTCATCGCGCAGGGGCGGCTCCGGCAGCGGAGCTATCAGGACCGTGACGGGCAGCAACGCACGAGCATCGAGCTCGAGGTCGACGAGATCGGCCCGTCGCTCCGCTACGCGACCGCGCAGGTCGTCCGGGCGGCGCGCGGCGGGAACGGCGCCGCGACCGGCGGCGGCCAGCAGCCCGGGGCGCACTACGGGCAGCAGGTCGACCACTCGGCCACGGGCAACGCGTACCAGGGCAACGCCTGGCCCGCGGACCAGGCGGGCCAGCCGGGCGGCGCCCAGGGGCAGGACGTGTGGGCCGGGCAGCAGTCCTTCGACGACGAGACGCCGTTCTGATGCCGCTCACGCAGGGCAACGACACGGGCGGCTACGACTTCGGCGACCCGAAGTCCCCGAGCTACCTCACCGCGGCCGAGCAGCGGGCCGCCCGCGCACGACAGCTCCGCGAGGAGCACGACACCAGGAGAGCCCAGTGACCACCACCACACCCGAGGTCGACGACGAGCTCGCGATCGCGCTGCTCGTCGAGCGCGCACGTCGCCGCCTCGCCGAGGCCCCCGAGCTCGTCGAGTACGTCCGCATCCGCCGGCTCCCCGGCGGCGCGGTCCGTGACGGACAGCCGGGCGCTCCGTCCCGCACCCCGCCCGCTCCGCTGCACGTCGGTGCGCTCGACGACGCCGACGCCCTGTACGTCGACCTCGTCGGACACGTCCGCCGGTGGGCCCGCGACTTGTCGATCACGACGCTCAAGGTCGCGCTCCGCTCCGGGCAGTGGACCACCGACGGGGTGCTGCTCGGCTTCCGGTCGACCACCACCCCGCCCGGCGCCGCCGAGCTCACCCGGGACCTCACCGGCTGGCTGCTCCTCCACCTGGACCGGATCGCCGCGCACCCCGGCGGCCCCGAGTTCCTGTGGGACGTCGCGCACGCCGTCGAGCTGGTCTACTCCCGGTTCCCGCTCGAGGCCCGCCCCGACCGGCCACACTGGAAGCGGCCCTGCGAGCAGTGCGGCGAGTACGCCGTCACCGCCGACTGGTCCCCCGACGCGGAGATCCGTGACGTCACCGTCTGGTGCGAGTCCTGCTCCCACGTCCTCGTGTCCACGGACTCCGCCGGCACCGTCCACGTCCGCGGCACCGAGTCCCCCGACCAGCGCACCGCCGGCCGGAAGGTCGCCCGCATCGTACGGCAGATCGCCGTCGGCACGTCCGTCCCCCGCATCGAAGGAGCACCCGCATGAACGCCCTGCAGAACCTCATCGACGTCGCGACCGGCAAGACCATGCACCTGTTCGACGGCCCCTGCCCGGACCACGTCGAGGGTTGGGACAGCCGCGACGACGAGTGCCCCGCCTGCCGGGTCATCGTCGCCGCCGAGCGCCAGCAGACCCAGCCGCCCGCCCCCGCGGTCACCCCGCTGGAACCGCTCCACCTGACCGAGGCAGGGGCCGCGTCGTTCCACGCCGCCATGCAGGACCAGCACGTGCCCGCCTCGCTGCCGACGCGCGAGCAGATCGCAGAAGCGATCCGGTACGTCTACGACGTCGAGATAGCGAAAGTCACGACGCCGGGCAAGCCGTACCCGGCGGACTACCGGGCGGCCGACGCCGTGCTCGCCCTGCTCTCGCGGCCGACCCCGACCGCCGAGGAGGCGGAGTGCGGCGCGCGCCACCCGCACTTCCCGGCAGTCACCTCGTCGTGCACGCAGCCGCTCGGCCACGACGGGCCGCACGCCAGCGTGGACGGCTACATCCAGTGGCCGGAGGAGGGCGACCGTGGCTGACCCGTGCACCCCGTCGACCGAGCACGTCCGCGCGGTGTACGCCGGCCAGCACGGCGCGATCCTGGCGGACGAGCACGGCCGTGAGTTCGACCGGTGGCTAGCCGAGCACGACCGAGAGAGGATGACCCCCATGACGGACACGAACTGGGACGAGCTGCCCTGGATCGAGCGAGCGACGATCGTCGCGACCGAGAGCCTGTGGCGAGACGCCGGCACCCGCTTGACCTACGCTGCTGAGTCCGCACGGAACCCGGCGGACACGCGGGTGTCGTCGAGGACGCTCACCCACTACGAGGGGCGCGTGCAGGGCCGGCACGCCGATCTCGGCGAGGTCTCGTCGGACGGGACGACCGTGACGACCAGGGTCTCGACGCCGAAGGTGGCGAGCCGCTGGGTCGACGAGCCGCGGTGACCGGACTCGACCCGAAGCGGCTCGTCACCCTCCGCGACGCCGAGAAGCTCGTCGGCCGCTCCCGCCGCACCCTGCTCGCCTGGCAGGCCGACGGGATGCCGACCGAGCTTCTCGGCGGGACCCGGCACGTCCGCGTCTGCGACCTCCTCGACTGGCAGCGGGAGAACGGCCGCCGCCACGGCCGCGCACGCGATTACCTCTGACACCCGAACGGGGTACACCCGAACTGCACCCCCAGGGTGATATGCTTCGCATGCACCACGACTCGGCCCGGACATCTGTCCGGGCCGTTCGTGTATCCGGGCTACCGGCGGCGCGGCGAGCGTCGATCAGCGGAACCACACATCGTGCTCTCTCGCAGAGCGCGCGCCTCGCGCCTCGGCGCCCCTCCGCACTCGCCCTCGATCTTCCCCGTGCCCGCCGACACGCACCGCTACCGCACACGCCGCAACCGGACAACCGCAGCCCAGCCCCGCTGCACTCGTCGCCTTGCTCACCGAGCGGGCTTCCGGACGCCGCCAGCGAACCACCGCACGCGGCGCGAGCACGGGGAACCCCTCTCCGGGGTAGGGCGTCAACGCGTGTCCCGCCATGCACGCGAAGGTCCGCCGCAGTACGGCCGCTGATTCTCCCGGCCGAGACGACCTGCGCCCACCCCTGAGACCCCGACCACGAGGAGACACCCGTGCCCGACACCGTCGCCACCTGCCCCCGCTGCGGATGGGCCTCCGAGCCCACCGCCGACCCGGCACCCGCGCTCGCCTACCACCAGGCGAACGACTGCCCCGAGCGGTAGCCCCGATGGCCGGCCTCAACCTCGGCGCCGACTTCAACGCCGCGCTCGTCACCCTCGCAGGGTGGGACCAGAACGCAGTCGACGCCTCGACCCTGTCGATCGCGTTCGTGAACCAGGGCGGCCAGACCACTATCCGCGCCACCGCGACCGCGAACGTCGACACCAACGCGCTCAACGCTCTCATCCGCGAGTACATCCCCGCACCACCCGAGCCGACCCCCGTCGACCCGCCCGCCACGGACACCGATGTCCTCAAGGCCACCACGGATGAGCCGGCCGCCTGACGCGGACGACCCGCACCTCACCGCGCACCGCACCCGGCGCAACCGCAGACCCGACCCGCCCCTACACCCCGAGACCCTCGCGGAACTCGACCTGGTCATGGACGACGTCATCGAAGACCGGAGCTGAGGGAGAGCATGAGCGCGTTCAGCCCCCGGCAGATGTTCCTCCTCGACGAGGCCTGCAAGCCGATCGCCGAAGCGTTCGACGCGACGCCCTACCTCGTCGGCACCGCCGTCACCCCGTCCGCAGGGGGACGCGGAGACTACCGAGACGTCGACGTCCGCCTCATGCTCGCCCCCGAGCGGTACGACGCCCTCCACTCCGTCGCGCCCGACCTCATCCCGTTCCTCGGCATCGCGATCGGCGAGTACCTCGCGTCCCTCACGGGGCTCCCCATCGACTTCCAGATCCAGCACGCCGACGTCGCCAACGACCGCCACCACGGCAGCCGCAACCCCCTGGGCCTCCGCACCCTCGCGAACTACCGAGGAGACGCGCACCCCGAGGCCTGACCACCCTTCGATGAGCGTCCAGGCGGCGCACGGAGACGAGAACCATGACCGACGAGGCCCAGACCCTTGGCCCAGTCCAGGACCCCGCCGTACGCGCACGAGTCGCCGAGCTGCACGCGTCCGGCATGGGGCGCAACGCGATCGCGTCGGAGCTCGGTCTCGGCACGTCGACGGTCACCCGGATCGCGAAGGCCCTCGGGCTGGACTTCTCCCGCGCGCAGACGGCGGTCGCGGTCGCTGCCCGGGTCCGGACGCTCAAGGAGCGACGGGCGGACATCGTGGCGCGGCTCTACACCCGGGCGGAGGCGAACCTCGACCGGCTCGAGGCAGAGACGTTCCGGACGCTCGTCCGTGGTGAGGGCGGCGCGGAGCACGCGACGACACTCGACTTCGTCCCGCCCGAGCACGACCGGGCGCTCGTCGCGACGATCAGCACCGCGCTGACCGCTGCCGCGAAGCTCGAGCTGCAGGACGGCGACCAGAAGGCCGACGACGCGAAGTCGCTGCTGCGGAACCTCGGCGCGGCGCTGCAGGCCATCCCCGACGGGGACGAGTAGACGCCTCGGTCCGGGTGTGTTCGGGTCACGCCCGGGCCGGGTGCTACTTCGCCTGGCGCTTCGCCTTCACCCTGGCGACGCGCGCTGGCCCTTGGAAAACCTCGCTGAGCACTTCAGCCATCAGGGCGAGGATCTCCTCCGAATCGGTGTCGTCGATGGGGACGTCGATGTCACCGTGTGCCATGTCGTTCCCCGCGAAGCGCACCTCGTGTGCAAGTTCGGCGATGGCCGGTCGGATGAGGCCGGCGTCACGCATCGCGTCGATCTTCACGGCGAGAGTGCCCCGATCGATGCCCTTCGCCTTCGCAGTTGCCTCTACGACAGTGCGCGCCATGAGCACTGCGGCCATGTGGTTCCCCACGGACCGACTCGAGTAGGCCTCTCTCGCCGCGCGAGCGATCGACTCTGGCACGTCGGATACATCAGGGCTAACGCCGACCCGCGGCCACCAGTCGATGTCTTCGTCCCTGACGGACGTGAGGGCGCGGTTGACCCAGGTGATGTCCTGACCCTCGATGCCGTTGGGAGGGAAGAGAGTTGCGTCACCGGTCGACGGCTCGGAGCACTGGTCACAAGTCGCCGCGAACTGCACTCGCCCCCCGGACCGCGTGAGCGATCCCCACCGGAGGGTGAAGTGCGAGTAGCTCTGGCAGAAGGGGCACGTCGTCGAGGCCATGCCGCCATTCTGACCGATCCTCGGGGGTGAAGGTGTCCCTCGACTCGTTCGTCCGGTCCCCGTTTTCCGGGAAGCAGCTCCGCAGCATCCGTGACTGCACCGCCTCGGTCAACATCTGGGACGGGTCGATCCGTGCCGGCAAGACGCTCGTGTCCCTGTTCGCGTGGATGATCTTCATCGCCGACGCCCCGCCCACCGGCGAGGTCGTGATGATCGGCCGGACCCGGGAGTCGATCGCCCGCAACATCTTCGGCGTGCTGCAGGACCGCACCCTGTTCGGCGACCTCGCTGACCAGGTCGTCTACACGCCCGGCGCCCCGACCGGCTACATCCTCGGCCGCCGCGTGCACGTCATCGGCGCGTCCGACGTGAAGGCCGAGAAGACCATCCGAGGCATGACCGTGGCCGGCGCGTACGTCGACGAGGTCACCGTCATCCCCGAGGAGTTCTTCACCCAGCTGCTCGGCCGCATGTCGGTGAAGGGCGCCCGCCTGTTCGGGACCACGAACCCCGACAACCCAGCGCACTGGCTCAAGCGGAAGTTCCTCGACCGCATCGCCGAGCTCCCCGACTGGCGGTACTTCCAGTTCCGGATGACCGACAACCCGTCGCTCACCCCCGAGTTCATCGCCGCGAAGCACCGAGAGTTCACGGGCCTGTGGTTCCGCCGGTTCATCCTCGGCGAGTGGGTCGCCGCCGAGGGCGCGGTCTACGACATGTGGGACCCCGACCGGCACGTCGTCCGCTTCGACGACATGCCCCCGATCCGCCGGTTCCTCGGCGTCGGCATCGACTACGGCACGAACCACGCGACGTCCGCGATCGCGCTCGGCCTCGGCTACGACCGCCGCCTGTACCTGATGGACGAGCTCCGCATCGACGCCGCCCAGTCGCAGCACCGGTTCACGGACTCCGAGCAGGCGCGCCTCGTGAAGCAGTGGCTCCCGAAGGCGCACATGCCCGAGGACTACGGCCTCAAGCCGGAGTGGATGATCGCCGACCAGGCCGGCGCGTCGTTCCGCGAGGAGCTGTCCCGCGACCGGCCCGGCGAGCCGCCCGTGCACACGCACGCCGCGGACAAGGACGTCAAGTACGGGATCAGCACCATCGCGTCCCTCCTCGGCGACGACAACCTCCGCGTCTCCGACCGCTGCCAGGGTTTCATCACCGAGGCACCCGGCTACTCGTGGGACCCGAAGCGGGTGCAGGCCGGCCACGACGAGCCGATCAAGGTCGCCGACGACTCCCTCGACGCCGGCCGGTACATCGTCACCACGCTCGAGCACCAGTGGCGCTCCGAGCTCCGCACGCTCACCCCATCGTTCTGACCCGAGGAGGTTCGGATGCCGCTGCCGATCAGCGACCCGAAGGCCGCATGGCCGCCGGCCCGCCTTTCGAACGTCCTCGGCAAGGTCAAGGAGTGGGACGCCTGGTGGACGGGCGACCTGGACCGCCTCGCGGCCGTGTACGGCGGCGTCGACGCGACCCGGCAGGCGACCGGCGGCGCGGTCGTGAAGGTCGCCCGGTCGGTCAAGCGCTGGTTCGTCGGGGAGCCGACCGCCGGGCAGGACCGGAACACGAAGGTCCCGATGCCCGTCGCGGCGGAGATGTGCCAGGCGTCGTCGGACCTGCTGTTCTCCGACCCGTTCACGGTCACGGTGAAGGCGGCGAAGACGCAGGCGCGGCTCGACGAGATCCTCGACGATGACTTCCACACCACGATCGCGGAGGCCGCCGAGATGGCGGCAGCGCACGGCGGCGTGTACCTCGTCGCGGCGTGGGACGACAAGGTCGCGCAGCAGGCGTTCCCCACGGTCCGCGCCACCGACCAGGCCGACCCCGAGTTCCGGTTCGGCCGCCTCACGGCGGTCACGTTCTGGTCCGTCGTGAAGACCGAGGGCGACAACGTGTGGCGCCACCTCGAGCGGCACGAGATCGCGAACGGCGTCGGCGTCATCCTCCACGGGCTCTACCAGGGCACGGCCGACACGCTCGGCATCAGTGTCGGCCTCGACCACTCCGAGGTCACCGCGCCCCTCGCCGTGCACGTCGACCTGAACCTGCCCGGCACGATCACCACGGGCAGCCCGGGCCTCGCGGTCACGTACGTCCCGAACCAGACGCCGAACCGGCTGTGGCGCACCGACACCGTCGGCCGGAACCTCGGGCGGTCCGACCTCGACGGCACCGAACGTCTCATGGACGAGCTCGTCGAGACGATGTCCGACCTGATGCGCGCACGCCGAGCCGCTCGTGCCCGGGTGCTGTACTCGAAGCCGCTCGCCAAGTCGATGGGCGTCGGCAAGGGCAACGCGATCGACACCGCGCAGGAGACCTACGTCGGCGTCGAGGCGCTCGGCGGCAAGGATCAGGCACGGCTCACCGACATGGTGCAGGTCGTCCAGCCCACGTTCGACCCGACCGGGTACCTCGCGACCGCACGGGCTCTGCTCGAGCAGATCGTCGAGCTCGCCGGCTACTCGGCGCAGACGTTCGGCCTCGACACCGGCTCGTCCGGCGACTCCGCCGGCAGCCGCACCGCGACCGAGGTCGAGTCGCGGGAGCGGCGGTCGCTGATGACCCGCGGCCGGAAGCTCCGCGAGTGGAAGCCCGCGCTGCTCCGGTTCGTCGAGAAGCTGCTCCTCGTCGACGCGCACGTCTTCGCGACGGGCGCGACCGACGTCACGGACCTCGCCATCGAGTTCTCCGACGGTGTGCAGGACAACCCGCTCGCCCTCGCGCAGACCGCGCTCGCCCTGTACCAGGGCCAGTCCGCGTCCGTCGAGGAGCGCGTGGCGATCCTGCACCCCGACTGGCAGGACACCGAGGTGCAGAAGGAGGCCGCGAAGATCCGCGAGGAGTTCGCGCTCGGCGGCCTCAACGACCCGGCGATGGCCGGCTTCGACGCGAACACCGAGGGGGCCGCCCGTGGCGACGAACCAGGAGCCGCAGAGCCGACCGACCGCTGAGGCCGTCGCGGCGCTCGTCGCACTCCATATCGCTGCCGAGTCGCACCTGCTCGACACGATCACGGAGATCCTCCGCCGGTCGGGGTCGCTCGCGTCGGCGCTGCCAGGCATCCGCCGCGTCGTGCGGCAGGTCGTCCAGCAGCTCGCCGCCCGCACCCCGGCGCTCGTCGACGAGGTCATCAACGGGGAGCTGATCGACGGCGCCGCGACCGCCGAGCGGGAGGTGCTGGCGGACATCGTGCAGCTCACCGACGGCGGGGCGCAGAAGGCGATCGAGGGTCGCATCCGGCGGGTCCTCGGCCGCGAACTGCCGGCGGGCGCGTCCAGGGGGTCGCCCGGCGGCATCCCGCCTCGCCGGCCCCCGGGCTCGGCGCTCGTGCCGGCGGGACGGCCGCGGGACTTCGACCTCAGCGTCCCGACGTCGGTGCGCGCCGAGGCCGCGATCCGGGAGTCGCTCGTCTCCGAGCTGCAGGACGTGCGCCGCCGCATCACCCGCCTCGACAACGACATCTACAAGATGCTCGCCCCGCAGGCCGCCCGCGTGCAGGTGCTCGACGTCGAACTCACCCCGGCGCAGGCGCAGGCGATCGCGTGGCGGGACTTCACGTCGAACGGGATCACCGGGTTCACCGACAAGTCCGGCCGCGAGTGGTCGCTGTCGGCGTACACGGAGATGGCGGTCCGGACCGCGGCGGCCCGCGCGTTCAACGCCTCCCACCTCGAGCGGATGCACGCGATCGGGGTGCGCTACTTCACCGTGTCCGACGTCGGCTCCCCGTGCCCGCTGTGCCTGCCGTGGCAGGGCGCTGTGCTGACCGACGGGACCGTGCCCGCCCCGGAGCTGCGGGTCGACGCGACGATCGCGGAGGCGGCCGCACGAGGCCTGTTCCACCCGAACTGCCGCCACTACCTCACCGCCGTATTCCCCGGCATCACCACGCTCCCGCCCCGTCAGGAGTGGACGCCCGCGCACGAGGCCCGCTACCGGGCCGTGCAGAAGCAGCGCCGCCTCGAGCTGGCGGTGCGGAAGGCAAAGCGGCAGCAGGAGAACGCGCTCGACGGCGACCGGGCGGCCGACGCGAAGGCGAAGGTCCGGGCGGCGCAGAAGCGGCTCCGGGACCACGTCAACAGCCGCGACGACCTCGCCCGCAACTCGCGGCGCGAGCAGCCGCACCTCCGCGACGCGTACGCGCAGATCCCGCTCTTCACCAGCTAGGAGGCCGACGTGATCCTCGGCATCGGGTCCACCGTCACCTACCAGGAGCGCGTCTGGACCGTCGTCGCGACGTCCGCGCACTCTCGGTTCCTGCAGTCCCTCGACGGATGCTGCAGCACCCGCGTCAACGTCGACCGTCTGGTCGCCGCCCCGTGACCGAGAACCGGTGGCCGCTCGGCCCCGTCACCGACCTACCCACGTCCGGCCAGGCGCCGGACACCACCCCCGAGGAACCCAGGAGGCTCCCGTGACCCGCATCGTCCCCAGCACCGCACTCCCCGTCATCGCCGACCGTGACGGCCTTGCCGTCATCGGCCGCACCCGCCACGCTCTCATGGGCATCCGCTACGAGGAAGGCGAGGGCGGCGCAGGCGACGCCGGTGCCGGCGGCTCGGAGGGAGCCGGGACCGGCTCCGAGGGCGGGCAGGGCGGCGAGAGCGGCACCGGAGCGGGCGCCGAGGCGCAGGATGTCGCGTCGCTCCCCGCCTGGGCGCAGAAGGTCATCACCGATGCCCGGAACGACGCGGCCCGGTACCGCACCGGCAGCGAGACCGCCGCGAAGACCGCCGCCGAGAAGGCGCAGCAGGAACTCGTCGACAAGATCGCGATCGCCGCCGGCCTCAAGCAGGACGACGCGCAGGACCCCGCGAAGCTCGCCGCCGCGGTGCAGCAGGCCCAGGACGCTGCGAAGGCCACCGAGCGCCGCCTCGCCGTCTTCACGGCCGCCGCGGACACCGCGCAGGCGAACGCGCTCCTCAACCGCCTCGACTTCACGAACTCCATCGCCGGGCTGGACCCGACCGATGCGACCGGCATCGCCGCAGCTGTCAAGGCCGCGGTCGACGCCGACCCCTCGCTCAAGACGACCCGGGCGGTCGGTGCGAGCACGGCAGACACCGGCACTGGAAGTGGCGAAGGTCAGCCGATCACCGAAGCGCAGCTCGCGCAGATGACCCCCGAGCAGATCGACAAGGCGTACCGCGAGGGCCGCCTCAACAGCCTGCTCGGCTAACCCCGAAGGGACCCACCGTGGCATTCGTCCACTTCCGCCCGACGATCTGGAGCGCCCTGCTCCTCGTCGCGCTCCGCAAGAACCTCGTCTACAGCGCCTTCACCAACCGGGACTACGAGGGCGAGATCGCCGAGGCTGGCGACTCGGTCCGCATCACCTCGGTCGGCCGCCCGACCGTCGGGACGTACGTGCCGTACGTCACGAAGATCGACCCCGAGCAGCTCTCGGACACGTCCCGCACGCTGATCGTCGACCAGCAGAAGTACTTCGCCTTCGAGGTCGACGACGTCGACAAGCGGCAGGCGAAGGGCGACGTCATGCCGCAGCTCAAGGACGAGGCCGCGTTCGCCTTCGGCGACGTCGTCGACCAGTACCTCGCGTCGTTCTACACGTCGATCCAGGCCGCGAACCAGCTCACCCCGCTGACCATCGCGATCTCGAAGCCGACGGACTTCTACGACAAGGTGCTCGTCGCCCTCAAGGTCCGGCTCGACAAGGCGAACGTCCCCACCCAGGGTCGCTCCGTCGCGATCACCCCGGAGCAGCACGGCCTCCTCCTGCTCGACCCCCGCTTCGTCAAGGCGAACGAGTCGGGCACGCAGGACGGCCTCCGCAACGGCCAGGTCGGCCGCGCCGCGGGCTTCGACATCATCATGTCGAACAACGCGCCGGTGCTGAACGCCTCGACGGGCCAGTCCGTCGTGATCGCCGGCAACGACCGCGCGATCACCTACGCCGAGCAGATCAACAAGACCGAGGCGTACCGCCCGCAGGACTCGTTCTCGGACGCCATCAAGGGCCTGCTCGTCTACGGCGCGAAGAACGTCCGCCCGGACAGCCTCGCGTCGGCCATCGTCACCATCGACCCGCTCAACTGAGCGAGGAAGGGGCAGCCTCATGGCACGTTCCAGCATCACCGCCGCCGCGCTCGTCGCGAACGGCTCCATCACCGACCCGACGGGCACCGCGACCGGTGTCGGCGACGGGAACGGTGTCGTCGTGGCGGGCGCGTTCCTCGAGCGCGTCCTCCTCCGCGTCGCGAACGGCGGCGGCTCCTCGGCGACCGTGAAGGTCAAGGCTGGCTCCGGCACCGCTGCCCTCGCGGCCGGGCAGGGCGACCTGTTCATCGCGGTCGGCGCGGGCGCAACCGCGTGGCTCGGCCCGTTCGAGTCCGCACGGTTCCAGCAGGCCGACGGCTCCCTCGCGGTCGACGCGACGGCCGCCGTCACGGTCACGGCGTTCCAGGACACCCGCATCTGATGGCGGCCGAGGACACCGTGCACATCCTCGGGGAGGGCGGCGGCATCTTCGAGCTGTCGCTGCCCCTCCACGAGACGATCGCCGACAAGCTCAAGAAGGGCCTCGTCCGCCGGGTCAACGCCGACGGCAGCCCCTACGACGAGCACGCTCGCCCGGCCGGCACCGAGCCGGCCGACAAGCGCCCCGCGGTCAGCGCCGCGAAGGACGTCTGGGCCACCTGGGCCGTCGCCGAGTCGGAGCGCCGCGGCGAGCCGATCTCGATCGACGACGCGCAGGCGCTCACGAAGGACGTCCTCATCGAGCGCTACGGCGTGAAGGCAGAGACGACCGAGACCGACGAGCAGCGCGCCGAGCGCGAGGCCGCCGAGCTCGACCAGCTCAAGGCCGACGCCGCACTGTTCGACGTGCCCGCCGAGGGCACCGCCGACGAGATCCGCGCCGCGATCGCTGAGAAGCGGTCCCAGCAGAAGAACGACTGACCCCTCGAGGAGGCGGGCATGACCAGCAGCACCATCCCGGACACGCTCGCCTCCTCCGAGGCGTTCTCGCAGTTCTGCACGGCCCGTGGGGTGAGCCTCCCGGCCAACGCCGGGGCGCTCCTCTACGGCGTCACCCCGCTCGTGCTCGACGCCACCTCCGGCGCCCGATACGACACCGACCCGTCGACCGGCCTAGCCACTGACCCCGCGATCGCGAAGGCCCTCGCCGACGCGACCTGCCTGCAGGCGCTCGCCTGGTCGAAGCTCAACATCGACCCCGACACCGGCGGCGTCGTCACGGCCGGCGTGAAGACCGCGAAGGGCATCGGCACCGCCCGGATGTCCTACGCCGACACCGGCGAGGCCGCCGCTGCCCGCACCGCCGCCGTGTCCGGGCTCGTCCCCGCCGCGGTCGCCCGACTGCGGCAGCTCAACCTGCTCGACGCGACCGCGTGGAGCCAGGGATGAGCGCCGACGACCTCGACGAGTTCTGGGTCCACACGATCACCGTCGAGACGTACCTCGGCGAGGGCGGGAACGGCGTCGCCTACGCGGCACCCGTCGACGTGCCGTGCTTCATCGACGGCGGCACGAAGATCGCACGGACCGCGACCGGCGAGCAGCTCGTCGTCGCAGCGCCCATGTACGCGCCGCTCGAGCACGCCGGCACGCTCACCGCTGGGTCGAAGGTCACCGTCCGCGGGCGGCCCGCGCGCATCCTCGCCGCGACCGTCTACGACTCCGCCGGCCTCGACCTCCCGGACCACGTGCAGATCGCCCTCACCTGATCGGAGCCTCCGTGTCGATCGAGTGGGAGGACTCCTTCGACTGGGACGGCCTGCAAGCCCGGAAGGCCGCCGCCGTCACCCCCGCGGTCGCCGCCGGCATGGAGGTCGTCCGGCAGGTCGTCACCCCGAAGGTGCCCGTCGAGATGGGCCACCTCGTCGGCTCCCCCAGCGTCACCGCGGTCGGTCACGAGGCGACCATCCGGTACGGCGGCCCGTACGCCCGGTACCAGGAGTTCGGCGTCTACTACCGATGGGGCATGCGCGGCGCGCCGCTGAAGCACACCCACGGGCAGTCCTTCTACCTGACCACGGGCATCGTCGAGGCCCGCGACCCCGCCCTGCGCGCGTGCGCCCGAGTGTTCGAGGAGCGCCTGTGACGATCCCCGCGTCCCCCGTCTCGCAGCTCCTCACCGCCGTCGCCGAGCTCCTCGACGAGGCCGGCGTCGGCGTTTGGTCCCCCGGCGCCGGCACCTACGGTCCGGACGACGTCCCGATCTTCCGCGGCACCGAGCGCCCCGTCGACAACCCGCAAATCATCCTCAACTGGGTCGACACCGACCAGCACCCGGAGATCACGCAGGGCGACGGCATCCTGCAGGTCGCGATGAAGGGCCTGCCGAACCAGCCCGCCTCCGTCGACGACCTCGGCTACGCCGTCTTCGGCGTCCTCCACGGCCTCACCCAGCAGGCCGCCGGGGACGCCCTCATCGTCCAGTGCCTCCGCCGCAACAGCGTGCCGATGGGCCAGGACGAGAAGCTCCGCAAGGAGCGCGCGGACCAGTACGACGTCGTCGTCGAGTGGCCGCCCACCAGTCACCGGCTCTGAGCCGGTAGGTCCCCAGACCAGCCCTCCCCCGTGGGGGCACTTCCGCATGCCCACACACCGCCTCAGGAGGCACCTCCCATGCCCACCGCACTCGCACGCAAGTTCGCACTGCAGGTGACGAACGACCTCACCCTGCAGTCCGGCTTCATCCCGGTCAAGGGCGTCAACGACCTCGCCCACAACATCAACCCGAACCTCGAGGACGCGTCGGACTACGACGCGAACGGGTGGGCGTCGTCCGAGGTCACGATGCAGGACTACTCGATCGACGCAGGCTTCTACCGCCGCGTCAACGCGGGCGTCCTCGACCCCGGCCAGGAGCTCATCCGCGCCTGCATCGGCCAGTTCGACTCCGCGGCCCGGCTCGGCTTCCGGATGTTCGACAAGACCGGCGGCCCGGAGGCGTACTCCGGCGTCGTCATCCCGACGTGGAAGCGCTCGAACACCGGC
Source organism: Curtobacterium sp. UCD-KPL2560 (assembly GCF_001705035.1). Lineage (GTDB taxonomy): Bacteria > Actinomycetota > Actinomycetes > Actinomycetales > Microbacteriaceae > Curtobacterium. Next base: position 26,123 of record NZ_MCIG01000014.1, read on the forward strand.
GTGAAGAACCTCGACCAGGTCACCGCGACGCTCACCGGCACCGACGTGCCGCTGAACATCGGCATCACGAACCCGTACCAGGTGACCCTCAACCCGGTCGTCACCGCCGTCAGCCCCGGCGGCAAGGGGTCCGGCACCGCGGTCGCGATCAGCGGCACCGGCTTCACCAACGCGTCCGCCGTCAAGTTCGGCGCGACCGCCGCGACGTCGTTCTCCGTCGTGTCCGACCAGCTCATCACCGCGATCCTCCCGACCGGCTCGGCCGGGGCGGCGCCGGTCACCGTGACCACGCCGGTCGGCACGAGCAACGCCGCCGCGTACACGCGCGCCGCGTGAGACCCCGGGGCCGCCGTCTCTGGGGACGCGGCGGCCCCGGCCTTCCCCATCAGTCCCCGCCCCTCACGCAAGGAGTCCCCAGCTCATGACGTTCCGCGACTACTACGAGCTCGCCGACCCGCTCGTGCTCCCGATCCGGGAGAAGAACTACGAGATCCCGCCCGCCACCGCCAGCGACGTGCTCCGGTACCGGCTCTACATGGAGGCTCTCGAGGCGGGCACGCTGCAGCCGGAGGACCGCATCGACGACGAGGACTACCTCGTCACGTTCCTCGGGACCGCGCTCCTCGAGATGCGCGACGACAAGGTGCACCCGGGCGTCATCGACCACGCCGCGCAGACCGCGCTCGCGGAGGCCCTCGCCGGCCGAGAGATCGCCGAGGTCGTCTGGAACGCCGCCGACCCAAAAGCGCAGAGCGCCCTGCTGCAGGCCGGCCTGCTGGCGAGGGCCTCGATGCGATCGACCAGTACGGACGAGGCGAGTACGACGAGCTGACCGGCACGTGGGAGTGGTACGAGGTCCCCGCTGAGGTCACCGCGACGAAGACGAAGGCGGACTGGGGCGCGATCCTCACGCACCTCGACCTCCTCGCGTTCGACATGCAGCGCCACCTCGGCCTCCGCCTCACCACGGTCCTCCACACGCACACGTGGCGCGAGTTCGCCCACCTCGTGTCCGGGCTGCTCGGCCTCGAGGAGCACCTCGTCACGCCCCGCGGCGTGACGTCGATCCCCGCGACGCTGCTCGGCTCGCGCTTCACCACCACGAACGACGAGGAGCCCGCCGATGAGTGACACCGAGATCGGCGGGATCACCGGGTTCCTGCGCCTCGACGACTCCGACTGGGACCGGAAGATCGCCCACGCCAAGGAGCAGGCCCGCGAGCTCGGCGCGATCAGCCCGACGATCACGGTAGACGCCGACACCGCGCACGCCGAGGAGCAGCTCCTCGCGTTCGCGGCGTTCGCCCGGGCGATCGGTGCCGAGTCGGTCACGGTCGACGTCACCGTCGACCAGCACACCAGCGGCGTCGGCGCGGCCCAGATCGGCGCGCAGGCTGTCGCCGCTGCGGCCGCCATCGAGGCCGCCGAGCACGACGTCGCTGAGGCCTTCGACGACGTCGCCGAGTCCGCTGCCGCTGCCGCTGCTGCCGAGGGCGCCCTCGCCGCCGCGCAGGGCAGCGCCGCGGCATCCGCGGAGACGGAGGCGGAGGCCCTCGACGACGTCGCGTCCTCGGCCGAGGCGGCCACCGCGTCGCAGGCTGCCCTCGCCGCCGCGTACATCCAGGCGGTCAACGCCGCGTCGTCCTCCGCCGTGGCGCAGGAGGCCGTCGCCGATGCCCAGCACGACGCCGCGCAGTCCGCCGTGCAGGCCACCGCCGGGGAGACCGCCCTCAGCGCCGCGCAGCGCACCGCCGAGCAGGCCGCGCGCCGCGCGTCGATCGCGCAGATGCGCCTCGACGCGCTCCGCGGCACCGGCCAGGCCACCGCCCTGCAGCTCGCCGGAGCACAGCTCGCCCTGGACGAGGCCCTCGAGCGCGCATCGGCCGCCGCGCGCCGGGCGGGCATGTCGCAGGAGCAGCTCGACGCCGCCCAGCAGGCAGCGACCGCGTCGGCGATCGCTGAGGCCGCCGCGCAGAGCGCGAACGCCAGCGCCTCGAACTCGCTCGCGTCGAGCCAGGAGAAGGTCGGCTCGCTCGCCGGCTGGGTCGCGACCGGCATCGGCGCGGCCGTCGCGATCCTCCCCGCCGCGACCTCCGCCGCCGTGGCCTACGGCGGCGCGCTCGTCGGCATGGGTGGCGCTGCGGTGCTCGGCATCCTCGGCGCGGTGCAGGCCGTGAAGTCCGGGACCGCCGTCGGCGAGCAGTTCTCGGGGGTCCTTGACAACCTCAAGGGCGACCTCGACTCCCTGTCGAACACCGCCGCGGTCGCCGTGCTCGACGACTTCGGTCGCGCCGAGCGGTCGGTGACCGGGAACCTGCCGGCGCTCAACAGCCTCGTCCGCGAGCTCGGCTCCTCGGCGGGCCGCGCGGGTGCGGACATCGTCGGCGGGGCGGTCACGGGCCTGCTGGTCATGCGGCCCCTGCTCGTGTCGGTGGAGGACACCGTCGAGTCCGGGGCGTCCGCGTTCCGCCGGTGGGCGGGCAGCACGGACGGGTTCGTCCGGTTCGTGAACGACGCCGGCCACGACCTACCGCAGCTCAACAGCGCCTTCGGGTCGCTCACCGGCGGCGTCGTCAACTTCTTCGGCGCCATGCGGCCCGCGGGCCCCGTCGTCCTCACCCTCGTCGAGGGCGTAGGCAACCTGCTGACCGGCTTGTCGAACCTCGGCCCGGTGCTGCCGGCGATCGCCGTCGGTGCCGGAGGGGCGTTCCTCGCCTTCCAGCTCTGGAAGGGCGTCAACGCGATCCTCGCCGGGGTCGACGCCGGGGCGACCTCGCTCGCGGCGACGTGGGCGCGTGTCAGCGCGGGGCAGTGGAGCGCCGCCGCCTCCGCGTCGGCGAACGCCGCAGCCACCACCGCGGAGGGCGCTGCTGCGTCCGGCGCGGCGGCGAGCACGACGCTCCTCGGCCGTGCGCTGACGTTCTCGACCGGACCGGTCGGGCTCGTCATCGGCGGGCTCGGCGCCCTCGCGGCGATCACCGGCGTCGTGATGTCGGCGACGCAGCAGAACACGAAGGCCGCGGCGGACTACTCGTCGGCGCTGATCCAGGACAACAACGCGATCGGGCAGAACACCGCCAAGCTCGCCGCGCAGTCCCTGCAGCAGGCCGGCGTGCTCGGCACCGCGAAGCAGTACGGCCTCAACCTCACCGAGCTCACCTCGGCGGTCACGGGCAACAGCGACGCGCAGGAGCGCGTCAACGGTGTCCTCGACAAGCAGATCGCGAAGTACGAGGCGCAGGCTGCCGCGGCCCGCCTGGGGTCGAACGGGCAGTCGGCCGCCGCGCGCATCGCGGGCGAGCACGTCGACGCGCTCAAGAAGCTGCAGGGCGAGCTCGAGGGCACGACCGACTCGATCGCCAAGGAGAAGAAGCAGCTCGACGACGCGAACTCGGCGTCGTCCGGCGCGGCGAACGCGGCGAAGTCGCAGGCCGCCGCGTACGGCATGACGACGACGGCGTACCGCGACGCCGCGGCCGGCGCGCGCGACCACACCGCGCAGGCGAAGGCCGCGACCGAGGCCATGCAGATGGAGAACGACGCCGCCGGCCTGCTGTCGAACGCGCTCACCCTCCTCAACGGCGGGGCACTGTCCGTCGCGCAGGCCCAGACCGGGGTCGCGTCCGCGGTGAACCAGGCCAAGGACGCGTTCAAGGACAACGGCAAGGCGATCGAGGGGAACTCGGCCGCCGCGGTCGCGAACCAGCAGGCGATCCAGCAGCAGGTCTCCGCCGCGCAGCAGATGGCCGAGGCCCAGGCGAAGGCCACGGGCTCCACCCAGGCCGGCGTCGACGCGTACAAGCAGTCGAAGGCGGCCATCGAGGACGCACTCCGAGCGCAGGGCGCCCTCACCCCCGAGGTGCAGGCGTACATCGACAAGCTCTACGACGTCGACAACCTCAAGGTGAAGCCCACCCAGCTCGAGGTCGACACGTCGCAGGGCGACTTCGGGATCCAGCACATCAAGGACGCGATCGCGTCGGTGCCCGACAAGCACGACACGAAGGCGCAGGCGCTCGTCGACGAGGCAGAGGCCCGGCTCCGGAACCTCAAGCAGAACATCGACTCGGTGCCGGCGTCGAAGCGGACCGAGATGCAGGCGTCGATCGCGGACGCGTCCCGGCAACTGCAGATCCTGCAGGCGCAGATCGACGGGATGCGCGGGAAGACCCTGACGATCACGCAGCGGACCGTGCTCGTAACGGAGGCCATCAACTCAGGGGCGGCGCCGGGCGCCGCGAAGGCGGCGTACAACGCGCACGGCGGTACGGCGGGCGTGGACGGCATCCGGACCCAGCGGTTCGCGGCCGGCGGCACCTCCGGCGGATCGGTGTGGGGCACGTCCGGGTCCTCGTTCAGCGACAGCATCCCGACGTGGCTGTCGATCGGCGAGGAGGTCGCGTCCGCGCAGGCGATGACCTACCCGGGCGCCCGGTCGGTCGTGAAGGCGATCAACTCGGACCCCGCTGCGGCGATGCAGGCCATCACGCAGAAGTCCGACGCGGCTCCGGTCACCGTCACCGTCATCAACAAGACCGGCCTGTCCACGCTCGACGACCTGATCGAGCTCCACATCGAGAAGAACGGCCGGAAGCGCAAGCTCACGCTCGGCGCCGGACGACAGGCAGGAGGCATCTGACGTGCCGATCCGGAACACCGTCACGAATCCGAACGCCCTCGGAGGGACGGCCAGCCTCGAAAACGAGGCGAGTACGTCCGTCGCGATGTCGGCCGCAAACGGGCGCTATACCGTCACCTCAGGCGCAACCACGCAGGCAACTGCCCGCCTGGCGCTCACCCAGCGCCCCGCAGGTGCCAGCGGGCAGACATGGGGTGCGCGGGCGACGCTCACGAACCCCGCGTCAACGGCACGCTCTGTGTCGTTGGTCGTCGTGTTCTACAGCGGCACCGGCTCGACCATCGGATCGGTTCTCGGCACCGCAGTCTCCACGCAGACCCTCAGCGCATCCGGTATCGGGTCGTTCAGTGTGTCAGGCGTCGCTCCGGCGGGTACGGCGTCGGTGGGGCTGCAGGTGCGACGAGAGGCCGGCACAGGCGCGACGTCCTCGGACGTCGTGTGGGCGTCGGCGCTGTTCCTCGTGCAGATCACCGACGGAACGGCGACCGTTCCCCCGTACGGCGACCCGAACACGGACCCGACGCACTGGTTCTGGGACGGCGCCGCGAACGCGTCGACGTCGTACAAGGTGCTGAACACGCCGAAGCTCACGCTCATCGACGACGACGTGAACGGGCCCCGCGTGCTCGTGCTCGTCCCCGAGGGGGTGCCGGGCACGCAGACGGTCACGCTGTCGCGGACCGCGGGCGGGCGCACGATGCGCGTCCGCGGCGGCGTCGGGCTGTACGCCGTCGGCGGCGCGTCGGCGCTCGACGCGGAGGTGCCGTTCGGGGTGCCGGTGACCTACCAGGCGGAGCAGTTCGACGGGACCGGGCAGTCGCTCGGCTTCACGGACGCGTCACCGATCACGGTCAACGAGGCGCTCACGTGGGTGTCGCAGCCGCTCTCCCCCGGGTCCGCGATGCGGGTCCGGCTCAGGGTCGGGTCGACCGCCAGCCTGACCCGGCCCTCGCCGGGTGAGGTCGTCGTGCCCGAGGGCGCGACGGTGGGCCGGATCATCTCCGGGCAGCGCAGCGGCGTGCACGGCACGCTCGTGCTCTCCGTCGGCAGCCCGGCACAGGCGGACGCGTTCGACGCACTGTGGGGCGGGTACGGCCAGGACTTCCCGGCCGTCATCTGCATCCGGACGCCGCCGAACGTCCCGCTGCCGCCGGTGCTGTTCTGGGCGTGCCTCGCCCCCGAACGGCAGTCCTCCGGGGCGAACAAGGCGATCCGGTACGTCCTCCCCGGCTCCGAGGTCGCGCCGCCGTCCGCCGGCCTGGTAATCCCGACGCTCCGGCGGAAGGACATCGACGCCGCGTACCCCACGCGCGCCGCACGTGCGGCCGCGTACCAGTCCCGCATCCAGCGGGACACCGACTACACGAAGGCCGGTCTCGCCGGCCCCTGACGACGGGAGACCCATGCGGCCCGGTTCGAGCGCTCTCCGAGACGTCCTGACCGGGTCGTTCGACCGTCGCTGGCTGATCGACGTCTTCTACGACGGAGTCCGGGTGCTGCAGGACGTCCCCTGCACGCGCCCGGACTTCACCGACGACGGCGGCCAGCTCGTGCAGTCCACCGGGACGACGACGATCGTCTACCAGGGCGACTTCGCCGACTCGGTCGCCCCGACCGACGTCGGCGACCTGCTCGCCCCGTTCGGCGCGCAGGTCGAGGTCTACATGGTCGTCTCCGCCGGGCCCGGGTTCACCGAGCGAGTCCGGATGGGCCGCTACATGATCGCCGAGACGCCCTCGGTGGTGACGTCGCGGTTCCTGTTCAACGGAGGCGCCGCGTCCCGCGGGGACCGCATCGACCTCACGCTCAAGGATCTGTTCTACGGCGTGCAGGTCGACCGGTTCGACGCCCCCGGGTCTCCGCCGTCGCTCGCGTCCGCGTGGGCGGAGGTGCAGCGGCTCACCGGGCTGCAGGTGACGAGGTCGATCGCGGACGGGCCGATCCCCGCGACGGTCGCGTACCAGGAAGACCGACTGCAGGGTGTCTACGACATCGCGAACTACTCCCTCGACGCGGTCGCGTGCCTCACCGCCGACGGGACCGTGTCGATGCGACCGAACGTGTGGACGGCACCCGTCGACACGCTCCGATGGGGCGACACCGGCACGCTCGTCGACGTCTCGCGGGGCCTGGCGAACGACTCGGTCTACAACAAGGTCGTCGTCCGCGCGTATGACTCCACGCAGGGCTCCGCGGTGCTCGCCTCCGGCGAGATCACCGACGGCCCGCTCCGCACCCGGAACCGCGACGGCTCCCTCTCGCCGTACCGCCGCCGGCCGACGTTCTACTCGTCGCAGTTCATCACCACGCAGGCGCAGGCCGAGAACTACGTCGCGAAGTGGCTGCCTCGCGTCTCGCAGCTCGCCGCGGTCGAGGTCACCCTCACCGAGGTCGTGAATCCGCTGCGCGAGGTCGGCGACGTCCTCGCCGTGCAGCGGGTCGGTGAGCAGTTCACGGCACGCGTGACCGGCATCCGCCGGGGCACCGCGGCGACCCAGGAGACCACCGTGGAGGTGAAGCGACGATGATCGACGAGCTCGATGACCTGCAGAAGGCGCTCGGCGGGAAGTCGAAGGTCACCGCGTTCGTCGGCCGGTTCGTCTCGGCGACCGCGACCGGCTGCTTCGTCGACGTCGGCGGCGGCCGTGTGCCGGCGCAGTTCGGCTCCGACTACCTGCCCGAGGTCAACGAGTCCGTCAACGTCCTGTTCATCAACGGCACGCCGTTCATGATGGGGCCCGTCGGCGCGAAGCCCGGGAAGGGCACCGTGCGCTCGGTCGCCTCCTCCCTCGTCACCCTCGACACCGCGTACGGCACGGTCGTGTGCCCCTACAACCAGGCGGTCACCCCGTCCACCGGGCAGGTCATGCGCATCGGCTGGCGAGAGGGGCCGTTCGCCGAGGCCGTCATGTCGACGTCTCCGAAGCCCGCGGACCCGCCCCCGGCGCCCGGAGGCGGCACGTCGACGCACGTCGACGTGTTCACCGCCCTGGACGCCGGCTCGTTCAACGGCCGGTGGTGGACCGCGCAGGTCCGCGCCGACGACTCCGACCTCGGCTGCTGGTTCTACGGCTCGAAGATCAGCGACACCATCCCTGCGACCGCCCGCGTCCAGGCGGTGCAGGTGTACGTCTCCGCCGACAAGATCTACGGCAACCCACCCGTCTTCGCCGTGCACCCGCACCAGTCGAACCCCGGCGGGGCGCCGACCCTCGGCGCCCTCTCGCCGATCGGCGTCGCGCCCGGCTGGGTGACCCTCCCTGCCGGGTTCGGCGACGTCCTCAAGGCCGGCGGCGGGTCCGCCGGGGTCGGCGTCGCGCACGGCGGCTTGAACATCTTCCGCAGCCTCGCGCAGGACGGTCAGTCCGGCGCCCTCCGCATCACCTCGGTCTACTGACCGCATCCCCGTTCCCCTCCCTCCACGCCCGCCGCCGCGCGGGCGTTTCGCATGCAAGGAGCCGTCATGGCACAGGACTCGTGGGGTCCCAAGCACCAGCCGCAGTACTCCAACGTCGGCGTCCCCGCCGACGCCGCGGACCTCTCCCAGATCGCGAACTTCGCGGCCCTGGTCGGCAACCGCAAGGTCGACACGTCCGCCGTGCGCTCGGCACTGGCCGCCGACGAGAAGTGGCCTGGCCTGCAGTGGTACGAGACCGACACCCTCGCCAACTGGCTGTACGTCGCCGACTCAGGCGGCGGTTCCGCGGGGTGGGTCAACCCGGACATGCGGTTTGCGCAGTTCACGACCCTGGCGGGCGGTGTCCCCGATGGTGGCCCGTTCTCGCAGGGAACGATCACGGCGGTCGGCGGGAAGACCGTCGGCGGCGGGTTCGCGACGCTCGCGAACAACCAGATCACGCTGGCCCCGGGCGTCTACGACATCTCGTGGACGCTCAAGATGAACGTCTCGCAGCCCACCAACGCCCGCACCGGCTACGTGCAGTTCGACATCGGTGAGAGCGAAGCGTTCCGCACGGAGTACGGGCCTGGCGGCGACACGGCGTGCGCCAAGGGGTCGTTCATGCTCACCCAGGCGACCGCGCCGACGTTCTCTTTCTACAAGCAGGGCGGCGGCACCCCGAGCGTGACCGGCACCATCCGCATCCGGAAGGACGCCTGATGTCGGCGAACGGGCAGCTCACGGACGCCGAGCTCGTCGTCGTCCCGAACACGGCGGACGTCACCACGATCGGGGTGCAGCGCGTCGCGGTCGCGGTGCTGCCGTACCTCCTCGCCGCGGCGGCCGAGTTCCGGCAGGAGACCGGGCAGAAGCTCGTCCTCGCCGAGGGGTACCGGTCGCTCGCGACGCAGATCGACTACTTCAACGCCCGCTACCACGTCGTCGCCTCTGGCGGCGTCTGGTGGAACGGGATGCGGTGGGCGAAGAACGCCGGGGCCGCGAAGGCCGCGGTGCCGTCGACGAGCCCGCACGGGAACGGCGGCGCGGTCGACCTGTGGTCCGGCGTCGACACGTCTTTCACCTCGAGCAACCACGAGGTGTGGGTCCGGGTATCCGCGAAGTACGGGTGGACGAACACCGGCACCGGCTTCGGGGAGCCCTGGCACCAGGAGTGGTCCGCCGCCCGCGTCACGAAGCGCGTCACCCTCACCGCGGCGCTCGTGCGCCCGGCTGCCTCGTCCGGGGCGATCACGAACACCATCACCGGCCGCCCGGCGGCCACAAGCGTCCAGGAGGACGACATGCCCAGCATCGAGCTCGTCAAGCAGGACGGGGACACGTCCGGCACCGTGTGGATGTCCCGCGACCGGATGGAGCGCCGCCCCCTGACGGCGGCCGACTTCGCGGACGTCGCGTACTGGGTCGGGAAGCAGTTCGGCGAGGACGCGGCGAGGGTACAGGTCGTGCGCAGCCTCACCGCGTTCGGCATCGACATCTCGGCCCGCCCGGACACGTACGAGCTCGTCAAGGACACGCACGGCGACGGCACCGTCTACCTCTCGTTCAACCGCGTGCTGCTCATCGCCCTCACCAGTGCCGCGCTCCCGGCCGCCGTCTGGTGGCTCGGCAAGCGCGGCTACGACAACACCGTCTCGCTCACCGACAACCTGGCCGCGTTCGGCGCGGCCCTGCACGCCTAGGAGGCCTGCCATGTTCCAGCGCTACACCACCGCCCTGCTCCCGCTCGGCATCGCGATCCTCGGGGTCCTCGACGCCGCCCGCGCGACCGGCATCGCCCTGCTCGGCTGGCAGACCATCCTGCAGCTCGTCATCCTCGTCGCGACGACCGGCGCAGCGTTCTGGCTGCCGCTCGTCCCTGGCCGGTGGGCGGGCCGGTGGAAGACCGGCGCCGCGATCGTCGGCGCGGTCGCGTCCGCGCTGATCGCGACGATCCCCGACGGGCACTTCACCACGGCGACGCTGATCCTGTTCCTCACCGCCGCGCTCAAGGCAGTCGCGACGGAGGTCGGCGTGCAGATCCGCGTCGACGCCGCGAAGGTCATCGAGGCCGGCTCGACGGACGACCCGGGCGTCCCGTCGATCACGGCGCTGCCGGACCCGACGAAGGTGTCCGACGGTGACCCGGCGATCGTCGGCTCCGAGCCCGCGCCCGCCTCGGCGCCCTGACCATCACGACACCCCAGGAAGGGGTCAGCATGCCCGACGATCGGCCAGACGACGTCACGCTCGGTGAGGTGAACCGGAACCTGCAGGCGTTCAAGGACGACATCAAGGGCGACCTCCGGGAGCTCCGCGACGGGTTCGTCTCCAAGGAGTCGTTCCGCGCGCTCGAGCGCACGGTGCAGGAGATCAAGGAGTCCGCGAAGTTCCGGGTCGGGTCGTGGCTGTCGGTCGCCGGCATCGTCGTCTCCGCCGCGGTCGCGGTGTGGGCGACGCTGCGGGGTGGTGGCGCATGAGGCACCTGCTCACCCGGGGCCCGCGGTGGCTGCGCGCGCAGAACCTCGTCATCATCATCCCCGTCGTCGCGATCGTCGTCGTGCTCGTCGCGCTGTACGTCTCGCAGGCGCAGACGATCGGCGTGCAGCGGGACCGGATCGGGGTGCTCGTCGCGCAGAACGGCCGGCAGGCGGACCGGCTCGACGCGGCGTACGCGGAGTACACGAAGCTGTACGGGCAGGCGAAGCAGTCAGGGGTGCAGCCGACCACGGTTGCACCCTCCGCGCTGCCCGGGCCGACCGGCAGCTCCGGCAGGGACGGTCGCGACGGCCCCCGGGGCGCGGACGGCCGCGGCATCGCCTTCGCCCTGTGCACGGCGACGGGCTGGGCGGTCACCTACACCGACGGCGACACCGAGAACGCCGGCCAGTGCGTCGGCGACTCAGGGGCGGCCGGCAGCCCCGGCGCTCCGGGCACGACCGGCGCGGCCGGCGCGAACGGCGTCGACGGGCAGCCCGGCTCTCCGGGAGCCGACGGCGCGCCGGGCGCGACTGGCCCCCAAGGCGAGCCCGGCGCTACCGGGCCGGCCGGCACCGGCGTCGCGTCCGTGTCGTGCACGACGACCGACGACGGAGCTACCGCGTTCAGGTTCACCCTGACCGACGGCAGCGCCCAGGACGTGCCCGCGCAGTGCATGCCAGCGGGAGCGACACCAGCACCATGACGACGGCCCCGGCCGCGCTCTCACCGAGCGTGGCCGGGGCCGTTTCGTCGTAAGTCAGACTCGTCTTCCTCTTGCCGAGCGACGTCGGAACTCCCCGCGACCGACCTTCCAGGCAGACCGGAATCGTGCGCGGACAGTCCTAGGGTCAGGCCGGGCGAAGAGCTTCTGGTAGACCTGCTGAGTCGAGGGCCGACGCCACGTGATCAGGTGCTCCGCGATGTCCTGGAGCGGATGCCGGTTGACGCCCGCGTCCCACTCCTCTCGCGTTATGTTCACTCGCACCGACTTGTCAGGCTCGACTAGCGCGGAGGCGATGTACTCACCAGTCATGCGTCGATCGCTCCTCAGCACCTGCACGTCCGTTGCGTCTTCGCCGGTGCGGTTGTAGAGGAGCACGTGGTCGTCCTGCACCTCAGGCGTCCAGTCGGGCCGGTAGCGGGTGTTGTGGCGGTAGGTCAGCCCCGTGAAGGTCGCGGCACCGAGCGCGACGGTGGTCGGGATGGCGAACTTGAGGAGCTCCCACCAGGAGAAATCCATGCCGCTAGATCGCCACGACGAAGTGCACGAGCAGGGCGAGCAGGCTTCCACCGACGGCGGCGGCGAGGGTCCAGCCGACGATGAGGCCGCCGATGTTCGCTCGGCGGACCTGCGTGGGGGTGCGCACGGCGAGTCGGGCGTGGTGCTCGTCGGCGGACTGCTGGGTGGGGTGCGCGGTCAGGCATCCGGGGTGGTGCCAGACTGTGCGGCGGCCAGGCCGGCTGCTGGTCGAGACGGAGAACGGGCCCGGCAGGGGGATGCTCACGCGGACGCCCACGGTTAGACCGCCTCGGTCGGACGAGGCCGAAGCGCGTAGATGATCGCGCTCGCGATGAGGAGCACGGCGGCGATGCCGAACGCGACGAGCGCGGCCACGGTGGCGGGCTGCATGCCGGGTCCCTGCATCATGGCGGCGGAGTCAGCGAGACTCCCGCCGGAGAGGACGTTGCGGTAGGCGGCCGACGTCGCTGCGTCCTCGGCGGCCTGCTGCGCGTTCGCTCCGACGCCGAGGAGGATGCAGGCGACGACGACGACGATGATGGCTGCCGCGATCGCGACGAGCGCGCCCCGAGTGTGCGAGGTCAACGGCGTCCGGGCTGAGGTGCTCATGGTGAGCATCACTCTACGGCGGTGGGTCCGACACCGCTCCCCCTCGTCCGCGGGCGGACAGCGTCGCGCCAGACCCACGCGCAGTCGGCTCCCTGCCCGCGCCCCCACTCGACGAGCACCGCGCGCTCCGTGTACGCGAGCACGCGCCCCTCGACCTCGAGGATGCGGTTCGGGAACTGCACCCAGGCGAGCACGTCGTCCGGCCGGGGCAGGTCGACCTCCGGGCCGCCGCGCGCTGCCTCGGGGAGCGAGTACGCGTCGACGAGCCGCCACCGGTCCCGTCTGCGCACTGCCACCGACGCACCGTAGCCACGACCCACCGACACCGTGGTCGACGTCAGAGCTGCGCGAGCGTCTCCGCCTCGGCAGCGAGCGCGGCCCAGTCGATCTCCACGTCGTCCGCGGCGGCGTTGAACTGAGCGAGGGCGCTGGCCGTCTGGTGGGTGCTGGCGAAGAGCGTACCCGGCAACTCCGCAGCGAGGGCCTGGAAGGCAGCAGCCAGCTCGCGGAGGCCGGCGAGGTCGCTCTTGTTCAGAGCGCTTGCCGCCTGACGGGCGTGCTTCGCTGCCGCCTTCCGGGCCGACGAGGGCAGCGTGGGCGCCGCTTCGAGGAGGTGACGGTGAAGTGCTGCCACGAGCGCGGCAGCTTCGTCGTAGCGCTCGCTGGATCGGCTGGCGACTCGCGTGTAGCGGTTCGCCGCCATCTCGACGAGGCCCTCGGACGCGAGTCGGGCGATGGCCTCGCGCACGGGGGTGCGCGACACGCTGAGCCAGGCGGTGAGGTCGTCGTCGTTCAGACGCTCCCCGGGCTCGAGCGTGCCGTCCTCGATGGCCTCGAGCATCTTGGCGTAGACGACGTCGCGGAGGAGAACTCGCGGGGCAGCGGTCACTGCAGGCTTCGGCACTGGCATGCGTACATCGTATTCCAACGGTCCAGCTCAGGCCAAGCCTCCGCCCGCTCTCGAGCCCTACCGAGACTTCCCGTCGCGCTGCTCGAGCACACGTCGTCTGACGACGTCGCGCCGAACCCATGCGCGCTGTAGGCGGCCCTGCCATGAGATCTGCACGTAGACGGCGACATCGGACCGGGCGACGGCGAACGCCTTCACGCGGAGCGGACCGATGTGCTCGAAGACGGCAGGGTCGACCCACACCGGCTCCGGCTCGTCAAGCTCGACGGGTTCGCCGATCTGGCTGAGGGGCAGCGACTCGACCGCGTACACGGGGACATCCTGGTGCTCGGGCGGCGCCCACCGGTGTTCGGCCATGCCGACGATCGTCGTCGGGGCCGCCGACATCACACCTCGGACAGAGGCATCCCGTCGATGACGCGAAGCACCTCGGCCCACTCGTCGAACTGCGCGTCGTCCTCGTCGACGAAGGCGCTCGCGGGCCTGACGTGCCAGCGGTACTCGTCGTCGGGTGTGTGCCGCACGGTCGCGACGCGTCGGTCGGCACGACTGAAGACCCACACGTCAGCGCGTCCGCGCGTGACTGCGGTGATGCCAGCGGGCCGGTCGAGAAGGACGGTCTCATCGAGCGGCATGGTCATGGGATCGGTCATGGCAGCAGGCTGCCACGGCCTCGGCACGACCGGGGCGGCGCGCCGGCGCCATGGGTTACAGCACCGTGATCCACCGGGGGAACGACGAAGGCCCCGCGGCTACTGCTGCGGGGCCTTCTCTGCGTTTCGGCGACTCCGGGCTACACCCGGGGCTACACCTCATCCGTACTTCCGTGCGCTCGAAGGGACTCGAACCCCCAACCTTCTGATCCGTAGTCAGATGCTCTATCCATTGAGCTACGAGCGCATCCGGCTTTCCAGCCGAACCGGCCTTGCGGCCGTGGAAGACTCTACAACAGGTCCGGCGCGGACGCGAATCGAGCTCCTCCGGGGCGGCCCCTCGGCGTGTCGCGCGGGTCAGGCGACGGTCGACTCCTCGTCGAAGACCTCGGCGAGGAACACCTGCAGCGCCTGCCACGACCGACGGTCCGCGCGCTCCTGGTACTGCGCACCGTGGTCCGGCGCGTCGGTGCCCGGCACGGCGAACGCGTGCATCGCGCCCGCGTAGGTGACGACCTGCCAGTCGACCTCGGGGGCGCCGCGCATCTCGTCCTGCCACGCGGTGACCGCGCTGTCCGGGACGACCGGGTCCGAACCGCCGGTCAGCACGAGCAGCTTCGCGCGGATCGCCGACGCGTCCGACGGGTCGTGCGCGATGAGGCCGCCGTGGAACGACACCGCACCGACCAGGTCGGCACCGGTCCGGGCGAGCTCGAGGGCCCCGGAGCCGCCGAAGCAGTACCCCATCACGACGATGCGGGAGTGGTCGACGTCGGGGTCCTCGCGCAGCCGGTCGAGCCCCGCCGTGAGCCGGGCGCGGAACAGCGGCAGGTCCTGGTAGAACGAGCCGGCGACCTCGGACGCGGTGTCGTCGCCGGGACGGACGCCCTCGCCGTAGACGTCGGCGCCGAACGCGACGTAGCCGAGCCGGGCGAGCATCGTGACGCGGGCCTCGACGTGCTCGTTGACGCCGTGCCAGTCGTGCACGACGAGGACGCCGGGACGCGGCCCGGACACGGCGTGGTCCTTCGCCAGGACACTGAGGAGCGCGGTGCCGTCGTGGTCGTGACGAACGGGCTCGACGCGGACGTCGGAGCCGGCGGGAGCGGGGACGGTGGACAGGACGTCGTCGGTGGTCTTCACGGTGCGCGACGTTACGCCGCGCGACCAGGAACGGGTCGGGAGGCGCGTGGCGGGCCCGCACCGCGCCTCCCGTCCGACCGCTCGCACGACGGGAGGCGCGTCACCAGCCCGCCACGCGCCTCCCGCCCGACCGCGTCAGCAGTCGACGTTGTCCCAGCCCTCCGGCCCCTCGGACCCGGCCGCGTAGTCGTCGAGCGGCGTCTCGCCGGAGCGCCACGCCTGCAGGAACGGCTCGACGACCTTCCACCCCTGCACCGCGCTGTCCCCGCGCACCGACAGGGTCGCGTCGCCCTCGAGCACCCCGGCCAGGACCTCGCCGTAGGCGCTCAACCGCCCCGGGTTGAACGTCGTCGACAGCGAGGTGTGGTCGATCGTGTACGGGTCGCCGGGGCCGTTCACGTTGAGCTCGAGCTGCATCTCGTCCGGGGCGATCCAGATGCGCAGCTTGTCCGGCCGCTCGGGCCCGGTCAGCCCGTTCGGCACGTGCGGGGAGTCCTTGAACGTCACGACGATCTCGCGGCGCTGCTTCGCGAGCGCCTTGCCCGACCGCAGGGTGAACGGCACGCCGGCCCAGCGCCAGTTCGCCACCTCGACGGTGAGCTGCGCCAGGGTCTCGGTGCCGAGCGAGGGGTCGACGCCGTCCTCGTCGACGTAGGCCGGGAGCGACCGGTCGCCGATCGTGCCCGCCGTGTACCGGGCGCGCTTGCCCGCCGCGACCACGTCGCCGCCCCACGGCCGCACGGCCCGCAGCACGAGCTCCTTCTGGGTGCGGAGGTCGTCGGCGTCGATGGACGCGGGGGCCTCCATCGCGACGACGGCCATCACCTGCAGCAGGTGGCTCTGGATCATGTCCACGAGCGCGCCGGCCTTGTCGTAGTACCGCGCGCGGCCCTCGAGCCCGAGGGTCTCGTCGTACACGATGTCGACGCGGGCGACGTGCTGCGACGACAGCAGCGGCTCGATGATGCGGTTCGCGAACCGCAGCCCGAGCAGGTTCAGCACGGTCGACCGGCCGAGGAAGTGGTCGACGCGGTGGATGCGCTCCTCCGGCAGGAACGAGTGCAGCAGGTCGTTGAGCTGTTCGGCGCTGCGGGCGTCGGTGCCGAAGGGCTTCTCGAGCGCGAGCCGGGTGCCGGCCGGCAGGTCGAGGTCCTTGAGCTCGGCGCAGCTCTTCTCGGTGACCGCGGGCGGGAGCGCGAAGTAGATCGCGGGGTCGTGGTGGCACGCGGCGAGCAGCGCCTCCAGGTCGTCGGCGTCGGTGACGTCGGCCTTGCGGTAGGTCGACGCGTCGACGACCGCCCGGAGGCGCGCGCTCAGCCGCTCCCCGCCGTCGTGGGCGCCCTCGTCCTCCTCGTTCTTCGACGCCTGCGCGTTCTCGAAGGAGGTCCGCACCTGCGCCTTCCAGTCGGCGTCGGAGAGGTCCTCGACACCGGCCCCGACGAGCTGGACGTCCCAGTCCTCCTTCACCTCCAGCAGGGTGGCGAGGCCCGGCAACAGCAGGCGCTTGGACAGGTCGCCGCTGGCTCCGAGGATGAGCAGGCTGGTCTGGAGGCTCGACATGCCCCAGAACGTACTCACGCGTTCCGGCGCGTGGCCGGGCTGCGTCGGTACGGTGGGTCGAGTCCGTCGCGGAGGAGCACCATGAGCAGTGGGTACGGAGGGCGACGCATCCGCGTCGCGGTGGTCGGCACCGGGATGATCGCGGGGGTCCACGCCCGCGCCGCGCGTGCGGCCGGCGCCGAGGTCACCGGCGTCCTCGGTCGGACGCCGTCGCGGTCCGACCAGGTCGCGGAGCAGCTCGACGTGCCGCGCGGGTACGCCTCGCTCGACGACGTCATCGCCGACCGTCCCGACGTCGTGCACGTCTGCACGCCCAACGACCAGCACCACCCGCAGGCGCTCGCGGTCATCCGTGCGGGCATCAACGTCGTGTGCGAGAAGCCGCTCGCGATCGACGCCACGCAGGCCGCCGAGCTCGTCGCCGCCGCCGACGAGGCCGGGGTCGTCGCCACGGTGCCGTTCGTGTACCGGTACCACCCGATCGTCCGGGAGATCCGCGCCCGGGTCGCCGCGGGCGAGCTCGGTCGGTTGCTCGCGGTGCACGGGCACTACCTGCAGGACTGGATGCTCGACGAGGACGCCTCGAGCTGGCGGGTCGACGCCGGTGCGGGCGGACTGTCCCGGGCGTTCGCGGACATCGGGTCGCACTGGTGCGACCTGGTCGAGTTCGTCACGGGCGAGCCCTTCGCGTCCGTCTCGGCCGCGACCGACGTCGTCTACCCGACCCGACCGGCGGCCTCGGGGCCGTCGTTCTCCGGTTCCCCCGACCCGGACCCGGTCGCCGACGCCTCGCAGCGCGCCGAGGTGACGACCGAGGACACCGCGGTCGCGACCTTCCGCACCGCCACCGGCCGGATCGGCAACGTCGTCGTCTCGCAGGTGGCCGCCGGGCGGAAGAACCGGCTCTGGTTCGAGGTCGACGGCACCCTCGGGTCGGCCGCGTTCGACCAGGAGCAGCCGGAGTCCGCGTGGTTCGGCAACGAACGCGGCGCGCAGATCGTCGTCCGCGACCCGGCCCTGGGCTTCCCGGACCAGCGGCGTCTGGCGGTCGTGCCGGCGGGGCACCCGCAGGGGTACCTCGACGCGTTCGCGGCGTTCGTCGCCGACACCTACGCCGCGGTCCGCGCCGAGGGCGACCGTTCGGCCTGGCCGGACGGACTGCCGACGTTCGCGGACGGGGCCCGAGCGGCGCAGGTCATCGACGCGGTGGTCGGCAGCGCCGCCGAGGGTGCCTGGCGGCAGATCCGGTAGGACCCGGGACACCGGCGTGACGCGACGTGGGCCTCCCGCGGGCGCGCCGTGGGCCTTCCGCGGGTACCCGCGGGCACCGGGGAGCTGAGCGCGTACAGGAACCGGCGAGCACGGTGGGGGCATGGGCCAGACCGTGAGCGACTTCGTCATCGACCGCATCAAGGCGTGGGGTGTGTCCCGCGTGTTCGGGTACCCCGGGGACGGCATCGGCGCGTTCGACGGCGCCCTCGGCAAGGCGGACGGCAGCGAGCGCGCGCTCGAGTACGTCCGGCCGACCCACGAGGAGATCGCCGCGCTCATGGCGACCGCGCACGCGAAGTTCACCGGCGAGGTCGGCGTGTGCGTCGCGACGTCGAGCCCCGGAGCGTTCCACCTGCTCAACGGCCTGTACGACGCCCAGATGGACAACCAGCCGGTCGTCGCGATCGTCGGGCAGCAGGGCCTGGCGTCGATGGGGTCGTTCACGCAGCAGGAGTCGAACCTCGAGCGCGTGTTCGCCGACGTCGCCTGCTACGTCGAGACGGTCGCCACGCCGGACGCCGTCGGGGTCGTCGTCGACACCGCCTTCCGCACCGCGATGCTCCGCAAGCAGCCGGCCGTCGTGGTCCTCCCCCACGACGTGCAGGCGATGGCGTACGAGGCACCCGCCGCCGAGCACTGGGTGTCCCGGTCGAGCGACGTCGCGCCGTCGACGCGGATCACTCCGCCGCAGGACGAGATCGCGCGGTTCGCCGAGATCCTCAACGCCGGCGAGCGCATCACCTTCCTCGTCGGGGCCGGTGCCCGGGGTGCCACCGACCTCGTGCTCGCCGCGGCCGAGAAGACCGGCGCCGGCATCATCACGGCGCTGCGCGGCAAGGACGTCGTGCCGTCCGACGTGCCGTACCACACGCAGCAGGTCGGGCTCCTCGGCTCGCGTCCGAGCCTGACGCAGATCAAGGAGTGCGACACGATCGTGCTCCTCGGGACGAACTACCCGTACGGCGAGTACCTGCCCGCGAGCGGTCAGGCGCGCGGCGTCCAGGTCGACATCCGGCCGGAGATGATGGGCCTGCGCTACCCGACCGAGCTCAACCTGTGGGGTGACGTCGGGTCGACGCTCGAGGCGGTGCTCCCCCTGCTGCACGGCGACCCCGACACTGCGTGGCAGGACAAGCTCGCCGGCGAGATGCGCGAGTGGGAAGCCGAGATGGACCGCCAGGCCGAGGTGCACTACAGCGACGGAGTGAACCCCCGCCGGGTGATCCGCGCCGTGAACGAACGGCTGCCCGAGGGCGTCACCGTGACGTGCGACGCCGGCACGACCGCCGACTGGTACGGCCACCACATCCGGCTCCGCCGCGGCATGCACGGCGACATGTCCGGCCGCCTGGCGACGATGCTCGCGGCGATGCCGTACGCCGTGACCGCCAAGTTCTCCTTCCCGGACGCACCGGCCGTCTGCACGATCGGCGACGGCGCGTTCCAGATGCTCGGCATGAACGAGCTCATCACCGTCAAGAAGTACATGGCGCAGTGGCCGAACCAGCAGCTCGTCATCGTCGTCGTGCACAACGACGACCTCGGGCAGGTGTCGTGGGAGATGCGGACCGAGGACGGCAACCCGATGTGGTCCGGCTCGCAGGACGTCGAGTCGATGGACTACGCCGGGTACGCCGAGCTGCTCGGCTTCACGGGCATCGCGGTCCGGAGCGACGACGAGGTCGACGCCGCCGTCGAGCGTGCGTTCGCGAACCCCGGCGTGACGCTCATCGACGCCTACGTCAGCCGCAACGTCCCGCCGCTCCCGCCGCACATCACCGCCGAGTACGCGATCAACACCGCGAAGAGCCTGCTCAAGGGCGACCCGCAGGAGCTCGGCGTGGTGAAGGACTCGGCGAAGGCGATGGCCGCCGAGGCCGTCGAGCGCGTCAAGGGTGCCCTCGGTCGCGACTGACCCCGCGCCCCGCCCTGGCCCCCGGACGCGGGCCAGGGCGGTGCCGTGTGAACTCCGCGTGACGTGTTGCGGCACCCCCTGGCGTGTTGCTGAGGGATTTCGTAGGTTCGTCGCCGATGAACACCCACACCTCCCCACGCCGTCGGCGCCTGGTCGGTACCGCGACCCTCGCGACCGCCGGTGTCCTCGTAGCCCTGTCAGCCCCGTCCGCCGCCCTCGCCGCCGACGGTGACGTGACGATCGACCTCTACAACGTGAACGACTTCCACGGTCGGATCGCCCAGTCCATCTCGGTGACGTCCGGCAAGCCGACGCCGCGGGACGGCGACGCAGCCGGCGCGGCCGTCCTCGCCGGCGCACTGGACCGGTTCCGCGGCGCCGACCCGTCGCGGTCGGCGTTCGTCAGCTCCGGCGACAACATCGGTGGTTCGACGTTCGAGTCCTTCATCCAGCAGGACCAGCCGACGATCGACGTCCTCAACCAGATGGACCTGTCCGTCAGCGCGATCGGCAACCACGAGCTCGACCGCGGTCAGACCGACCTGCGCGACCGGGTCATCGGCCCGGACGGCGCCCGCAACGCGAAGTGGGACTACGTCTCGGCGAACATCCTCGACGCGGCGACCGGGAAGCCGGCGTTCGACCCCTACGCGATCCAGGAGATCAGCGGCAAGCGGGTCGGGTTCATCGGCGCGACCGTCGACCTCGTCGGGCAGGGCCTCGTCAGCCCGGCCGGCATCGCAGGCTTGCGCATGGGCGACATCACCACCGAGGTGAACAAGGTCGCCGCGCAGCTCACCGACGGCGACGAGTCGAACGACGAGGCCGACGTCCTGGTCCTCCTCGTGCACGACGGGGCCGAGTCGCCGAACGTCGCAGACCTGTCCGGCGGTTCGGACTTCGCCCGCGCCGTCCGGGGAGTGACGCCGGACGTCTCGGCGATCCTGTCGGCGCACACGCACCAGACCTACGTGCACCAGGTGACACTCGCCGACGGCAGCACGCGTCCGGTGATCCAGACCGGTTCGTACGGCTTCAACCTCGGCCACGTGCAGCTCACCGTCGCTGCCGACGGGAGCGTCCGACCGACCAAGGCCGAGAACATCCGTCTCGTCGACGCGGGGACCTTCGCCCCGGACGCGAGCGTGGCGGCCACCGTCGACACCGCGGTGAAGGAGGCCGATCGGCTGGGTGCCGTGGTCCTCGGCTCGGTGGACCGCGACATGAAGCGCGCCGTGCAGACCAACGGCTCCGAGAACCGCGGCGGCGAGTCGACGCTCGGCAACTTCGTCGCCGAGGTGCAGCGTTCCCAGACCCAGCGCCAGGGCTCGCAGATCGCGTTCATGAACCCCGGTGGCCTGCGCGCGGACATGACCGCCGGTGCCGTCACCTACAAGCAGGCCGCCGCGGTCCAGTCCTTCGCGAACACGCTCGTCGTGCTCGATCTGACGGGCGACCAGATCCGCCGTGCGCTCGAGCAGCAGTGGCAGCCGTCGACCTCGAGCCGCCCGTTCCTCAAGCTCGGCACCTCCGAGGGCTTCTCCTACACGTACGACCCGCTCGCGGCCGCCGGGTCGCGCATCACCTCGATGACGCTGAACGGCACACCGATCGTCGCCGGGACGACCTACAAGGTGACCGTCAACTCGTTCCTCGCGACCGGCGGGGACAACTTCGGCGCGTTCAAGGAGGCCGCCGTGAAGCAGGACAGCGGCAAGGTCGACCTCGAGGCACAGGTCGAGTACTTCACTGCGAACCCGAAGGTCGCGGTCCGACAGGACCAGCGCGCCGTCGGCGTCCGGGTCTCCGGGGTCCCCGAGGGTGGACTGCGCCCTGGCGACCCGGTGCGGATCGACCTGTCGTCGCTGACCTTCAGCAGCGCGGCCGACCAGGGCGGCACCGTCTCGGTGGGCGCCGGAGGAACGACACTCGCGTCTGCCCCGATCGACACCACGGTGGTCGACACCACGGACGAGCAGGGCCGCGCGACCCTGACGTTCACCGTCCCCGGGGCGACCGCCCAGCCGGGCACCGAGCAGCCGCTCGCCGCGCGTGCGGTCAGCCGGGCAGCGGTGGCTCCCACCGCCACGACGGACCAGCCGCTGGTCGTCACCCTGCCGAACGGCCAGACGATCACGCTCGCCGTGACCGTCCCCGTCGCGGCCGTCGTCGACCCGGGCACGCCGGGTGGCGGCGGCACGACCGCCCCGGGCACCGGCGGCACGGTCGGCGGCGGCACCGCCGGCGGGACCGTCGGCGGCGGGACCACCGGCACCGCCGGCGGCACCGTGCCACGGACCGGTTCCGGGTCCCTCGCGTGGACCGGTGCCGAACTGGTGCCGGCCGGCGTGGCCGCGGGCCTGCTGCTCCTGACCGGGGCGACCGCCATGGTCCTGGTGCGTCGTCGCCGCCTGCAGCACGAGGCGACCGTCGAGGCGGACTGACACCGCGCCTCCCGGCTCGATCGCGGACGGGCCGTCCCACCCAGGTGGGGCGGCCCGTCCGCCGTGTGGGGGGCCGTCGGACGACGGGCTCGTCCCACCGATCGTCCGCGGATCGCACCGGGACTGCTGACGGTTCCACGACGGGGGTACGCTCGGCGTGTCGCACCGCGACGCGTCGCGCCGGGTCGCCTCCCAGGGCCGGACGGTGGTTCCGTTCGTCGGACTCCGTGACGCGGGTGCCCTCCGTCTCCAGGGAAACGACGGAGGGCACCCACTCACCCCACCCGGCGGCGGGTCCCGGCGCCTAGTGCGTGGTCGGCGTCCCCGCGTCGACCGGCACCCCGGCAGTGCCCGCAGCGACCACGTCCGGCGCCTGCACCGCGAACTGCGTCCGGTGCAGCTCCTCGTACCGGCCGCGACGTGCCAGGAGTTCCTCGTGTGTGCCCCGTTCCACGATCGAGCCGTCCTCGACCACGAGGATCTGGTCCGCACTGCGGATCGTCGACAGCCGGTGCGCGATCACCATCGCCGTCCGCCCGTCGAGCGCCTCGCTCAGGGCCGCCTGCACCGCGGCCTCGGACGTCGAGTCGAGCGCGGCGGTGGCCTCGTCGAGGATGACGACCCGCGGCTGCGCCAGCAGGAGCCGGGCGATCGTCATCCGCTGCCGCTCACCGCCGGACAGCCGGTAGCCCCGCTCCCCGACCATGGTGTCGAGCTGATCGGGCAGCGACCGGACGAGCGTCTCGAGCCGCGCACGGCGCACGGCGTCCCACACCTCGTCGTCGGTCGCCTCGGGCCGGGCGAGCCGGAGGTTCGAGCCGATGGTCTCGTGGAACAGGTGTCCGTCCTGGGTCACCATGCCCATCGTGTGCCGCATCGAGGCGAAGGTGACGTCACGGACGTCGGTCCCGGCGAGACGCACCGCACCGCTGTCGACGTCGTACAGGCGCGCGAGCAGCTGGGCGATCGTGGACTTGCCGGCGCCGGACGACCCGACGAGTGCGACGGTCTGCCCCGGCTCGATGCGGAACGACACCCCGTGCAGGACCTCGTCGCCGCCCCGGGTGTCGAGTGTGGAGACCTCCTCGAGCGAGGCGAGGGACACCTTGTCGGCGGACGGGTAGGCGAACCGGACGTCGTCGAACTCCACCGACACCGGGCCGTCCGGCACCACGACGGCGTCGGGTCGCTCCTGGATGAGCGGTTCGAGGTCGAGCACCTCGAAGACGCGCTCGAAGCTCACCACCGCGCTCATGATCTCGACGCGCGCGTTCGCCAGGCTGGTCAGCGGCGCGTACAGGCGGGTGAGCAGGAGCGCGAGGGTGACCACGTCGCCGGTGTTCAGCTGCCCACCGAGCGCGAGGGCCCCGCCGAGCCCGTACACGAGCGCCAGCGCGAGCGCGGAGACGAGCATGAGCGCGGTGACGAAGACGAACTGCAGCATCGCGGTGCGGACCCCGATGTCGCGGACGCGGGCGGCCCGGACCCGGAACTCCGCGGACTCGTCGTCCGGACGGCCGAACAGCTTCACGAGGGTGGCGCCGGGCGCCGAGAACCGCTCGGTCATCTGCGTGCTCATCGCGGAGTTGTGGTCGGCGGCCTCCCGTCGGAGCGCGGCGAGCCGGCTGCCCATCCGACGGGCCGGCACCAGGAACACCGGCAGCATCACCACGGCGAGCACGGTCACGAGCCACGACGTGCTGAGCATGACGCCCAGGGTGAGGACCAGCGCCACGAGGTTCGTCACGACGCCGGACAGGGTGCCGCTGAACGCCTGCTGCGCGCCGATCACGTCGTTGTTGAGCCGGCTGACGAGGGCACCGGTCCGCGTTCGGGTGAAGAACGCGATCGGCATCTTCTGCACGTGGTCGAACACGGCGGTGCGGAGGTCCAGGATGACGCCCTCACCGATCCGCGCCGAGTACCAGCGGGTGAGGAGCGATGCGGCGGCGTCGGCCACCGCGACCAGGGCGATCACGACCGCGAGCCAGACGATCGTGCCGACCGCCCCACGAGCGGCGATGACGTCGACCACCTGACCGGCGAGCACGGGCGTCGCGACCGCGAGGAACGCCCCGACGACGGACAGGGCGATGAACACCACGAGCTTCGCCCGGTACGGCACCGCGAACGTCATGATGCGCCGGACGGACTCCCGCGAGAAGCCGTGCTTCCCGTCCCTCGCGGTGGAGATCTTGTAGAGCGAGCTCCAGGCCGCGCCTTCCATGCTCATGGTGTCCCCTTCCGGCCGCCACCGACCCGGGTGGTCCGGGGGCGCGGGTCGTCCCCCGTGGCGGGGACCAGGGAGTCAGGATACGTCGGGGGCGGGGAGCGCCGCGGCCAGCGTCAGCGGAACAGCTGCTCCCCCACGTACGACCCCTTCCGCGGTGCCGGCGGGACGGCGAACACCCCGGAGCCGATGTGCGACACGTACTCGTTCAACCGGTCGGACGCGCCGAGCTTCCGCTGCAGCCGCGTGAAGTGCTCGGGGTCGTTCACGTAGGCCGCGAACAGCAGCCCGGCGTCGAGCTGGCCGTACTGGTTCAGTCCGTCCGTGTAGTTGTAGCCGCGGCGGAGGATCTTCACGCCGCCGTTGTTCTCGTGCGCAGCGAGCGCGACGTGGGACCGCGGGTCGATCGCGGTCCCGCCGTCCGACCCGGCGCCGTGTGCGGCGGCGTGGAAGTCCGGCGTCGTGTGCTCGCTCCCGCCGGACAGCGGCGCCCCCTCGACCTTGGTCCGGCCGAACACGCGCTGCTGGTCGCTCACCACGTCGGCGTCCCACGTCTCCAGGTTCATCCGGATCTTCCGCACGACCTGGTAGCTCCCGCCCGCCATCCACCCGGCGTCGTCGTCGAGCCACACGAAGCGGTCGTACTCCTCGTCGGTGGTGACGTTGCGGGTGCCGTCCTTGAAGCCCATCAGGTTGCGCGGGGTCGACTGCGTGGGCCCGGCCGAGGCGCGGCCGAAGCCGATGACCGTCCACCGCACGGTCGCGGTGCCGCGGGCCATCCGCGCCAGGTCGCGCACCGCGTGGTACGCCACCTGCGGGTCGTCGGCGCAGGCCTGCAGGGACAGGTCGCCGCCGGTCAGGCCGTCCTCGAGCGCGTCGCTCGGCAGGGTCGGGATCGCCGCGAGGTGCGCCGGCCGCTTGGACGCGAGGCCGAAGCGCTCGTCGAACACGCCGGGACCGAGCCCCACCGTGACCGTGAGCGACGCGGGCCCGAGGTCGAGCGCCTCGCCCGTGTCCGCGCCGACGCCGTTCCCGTGCGCGGGCTCGACGCTGCCGATCGTCCGACCGGCCTGCAGCTGCGCGATCGCCGCGGACCACCGGGCGAGCAGGACCTGCAGCTCGGTCGCGGTCGACGCGGTCAGGTCGAACACCATGAAGACGCAGTGCCGCTGCGGGGTCGTCCGGATGCCGCCCTGCGGCTGCCGCGCGGCGGTCGCGTAGAACGGCACCTGCTGCGACAGGTCGATCGACTCGTCGGCGTTCCCCGCGGCACGGAACGGGTCCACCCCGGTCGCGGCCGCGGAACCGGCGATCCCGGCGGCCGCCCCGACCCCGGCACCCGCGGCGGCGAGGCCGGCACCGAAGAGCCCTCGGCGGGAGACGTGCGGTGCGGTCACGCGGTCGCGACCTTCTCGGCCAGGCGGGAGAGCGGGTCCTGGAGCGCCTGCACCTGCTGCGAGATGCGGTTGGCGTCCTTCGCCTTCGCGGCGTCGTCCCACGTCGTGAAGCCGCCGAGGGCGTTGCCGTCGCGGAAGCCGTCCATCATCGTGTTCGTCGCGTCGAACTGCGCAGCGATCTGCTTCGTGAGCGCCGGGTCGACCTTCGTCAGGCCGGGCTTGAGGTACGCGAAGGCCTGCCGGGCGCCCTCGACGTTCGCGGCGAGGTCGACGAGGTCGATGTGGCTGTACGCCTCCTCCTCGCCGGTGACCTTGTTCGACTGGACCTCCTCGAGGAGCCCGGCCGCGCCGTTCGCCAGGTCCTCGGGCTTGTACTGCAGCGTCGGCACGAGCTTCGCGAGGAGCTGCACGTTCTCGGTCAGGTCCGCCGCGGTCTGCTTCGTCGACGCGGTGATCGCACCGGCCTGGAACAGGTCCTTCTCGACGGCGTGGAAGCCGCTCCAGCCCACGGCGTCATCGAGGTTCGACGCACGCATGTCCACGAGGTAGTCGAGGTTGCCGGCGTTGTCCGTCGCGCTGTGCCCCTTCTTCACGAAGCCGTCGACGTCGCTCTCGACGTGCTCGTAGAACGGCCGGGCAGCCGCGTAGTCCCGCTTCGCCGCCTCGAGGTCGCCCTTGTCGACGTCGGCCTGGAGCTGCTGGACGGCGGTCACCATGTCGGTGACCTGGCCGTCGACGTACGTCGCGTAGCCCTTCGCACCGTCGGCGAGCAGGGCCGCGGCACTGCTCCCCGCGGTCGCGGCGGCCTTGCCGGTGACGGTGAAGTCGGTGAGCTCCTCGGTCGCCCCGGGGCAGTACACCTGGTACTTCCCACCCGTGAGCGTCGCGGTGAAGGTCACCGGGGCCAGACCGGGCGCGAGGTTCTCCTTCTCGCCGAGGATCCGCTGGTCCTGCAGCAGCTCGACCTCGGTGATCGCGGTCGAGCTCTGGTTCTCGACGCGGAACGTGACGGGGCCCGCGGGGACCTTCGTGGTCGACACGGCGCAGGCGTCGGAACCGTCGTTCGTCAGGGTGATGGTGACGCGCGAGACCTTCCCGGTGCCGCCGGTGGCGTCGTCGGCGGGGGTGCTCGCGGCGCAGCCGGTGAGCGCGAGGGCGGTGACGGTGCCGAGGGCACCGAGGGCGATCAGGGGTCGGACGGTCCTACCGAACGGCATGGTCGAGGCTCCTTGCAGGGACGTCGGCGGGCGGTCCGCGCGACGGGTCGGTTCCGGGGGTGGTGGTCGTGGGGGC
>NZ_MCIG01000131.1 GCF_001705035.1 Curtobacterium sp. UCD-KPL2560
GTCCTGGTTGCGGTTCGGTGCTGGTCGGTGCGGTCCGGGTCCGGTGGGGCCGGGTCCGGGTCTCCGGGGCCGGTGGGCCGGGTCCCGGCATCCCGGGCCCGGTGGTCCGGGTCCCGGCATCCGGGTCTTGTCGTCCGGAGCCGCGTCCGGGACGATCGTGGACGCGGCCGGTTTCCGCGTCCTGCCGCGGCGGTGAACGATGGCGGAACAGCGGGTGCGGCTGTACGGTTTCGCTTGTCCGGCGGGACGGTCCGCTGGTCCGGTGGCCCGGTCCACCTGTTCGCTCGCTCGCTGGTCCGCGCCGATGGCGCGTTCTGCGGTCTGGAGGCACGGATGCGGTTCACGACGACGGTTCTGCAGGCACGGGGGACGGCCACCGGACCGCCCGTGCCGCCGGAGGTCGTCGAGGCGCTCGGCGCCGGGGGTCGCCCGGCCGTGGTCGTCACGATCGACGGCGGCTACACCTACCGGTCCACGATCGGGGTGATGGGCGGACAGTCGCTCGTCCCGCTGTCGGCCGAGCACCGCCGCGCTGCGGGTATCGCGGCCGGGGACACCGTCGACGTCACGCTCGAGGTCGACACCCTGCCGCGGACCGTCGACGTGCCGGAGGACCTGGCGCACGCGTTCGAGGCGGCCGGGGTGCGGGCGGCGTTCGAGACGCTGTCGAACTCACGGCAGCGCGCGCTCGTCGACCCGGTGGTGCAGGCGAAGGCGCCGGAGACCCGGCAGCGGCGCATCGACAAGGCCGTGGAGGCCCTGCAGGGCTGAGCGGGGACAGCGCGCCTGGATGGCGTCGCCTGGATGGCGTGGTCGGTCGTTCCGGGCGTCCCTGGTCCTCCAGGACGACCGGGGATGCCCGTACCGGCCGGGTGTCCGGTGCGGTCAGCCGCCGAGCTCCACCAGCACGCGCGGGATCTCGGCGAGCAGTTCGCTCGCCAGGTAGCCGAGCGGGCCCACCTGCACGGCGAGACGGTCGCCCGCCGCGGCGTGCACGGAGGACGCCCACGCCGCCGCCTGTGCCGGGTCGGCCCCACGTGCGAGCAGCCCGACGACGACACCGGAGAGCACGTCGCCGCTCCCGCTGGTCCCCAGGCCTCCGGCACCGGTGCCCTTCACCCAGACCCGGCCGTCCGGTGCGGCGATGACGTCCGACAGTGCGACGACCGCGCCGAACCGCTCGGCGATCTCCCGGGCGTCGGCGACGTCGTCCTCGCCGCAGTCCCGTCCGAGCAGCCGTTCGGCCTCGCCGCTGTTCGGGGTCATCACGAGACGTCCGCGCAGGGGTTCGAGGCGGTCGGCCACGTCCGCCGCGACGCCGAGCGCGAAGGCGTCGAGCACGACCTTCGTCTCCGGTCCGACGACGTCCGCGATCCGTGCCACGAGGTCACGGGCACCGTCGGGATGGTCGAGTCCGGGGCCGATCAGGACCGCGTCCGCGCTGCCGGCGTCGTCCGCGGCCGCGTCGATCGCGCCGACCGCGATGTGGCCGGCGTCGTCCTCGTCGAGGGGCTGGACGCCGGACTCCGGGACGGCGACGGACACCTCCGCTGCGACGCTCGCCGCGACGGCGAGGGTGAGCCGCCCCGCGCCGACCCGGAGTGCGGCGAGCGCCGAGAGCATCGCCGCACCCGGTGTCCGCGCCGCTCCCCCGATGACGAGCACCTGCCCACGGCCGTACTTGCCCGCGCCGGGCTCCGGGAGCGGCCACTGCCGCAGGGCGTTCGGGGTGATCGGCTCAGGCGACACGGGTGTCGTCCTTCCGCCCGCTGTGCTCGGTGACCTCGTCGTCGTCGAGGTGGCCGACGGCCGAGAACTCCTCGAGCGACCACGGTGAGCCGACGGTGTCCCGTCGGAGTCGCGTGAGCGAGGCGTTCGCCACGGTGTGCTCGGCCGCGAAGGCCATCAGCTCCGGTTCATCCAGGTCGAGGCACACGGCCACGGTGAGCATCACGACGGCGTCGTGCGCCGCGACGAGCAGCCGCTCCGGTCCGTCGAGCCGGTCGACGTCGTGCAGCAGCGACCGGAGGCGCAGCATCACGTCCGCCCAGGACTCCCCGCCCGCCGGCCGGTGGTAGTACTTGCCGAGCCACTGCCGCCGGCGTTCCTCGTCCGGGTACCGGTGCTGCACGCCCTGTCGGGTGAGCAGGTCGAGCACGCCGAGCTCACGGTCCCGGAGCCGTTCGTCCACGCGCCGGGTGGGCTCGTCGATGCCGCCCGCCTCGAGCGCGGTGCGGATCGTCTGCTGCGCCCGCAGGTACGGCGACACCCAGAGCTGCACCGGCACGTCGTCGACGCCGCGGTCCGCGAGCTCACGGCCGAGCGCCCGCGACTGCTCCCGACCCAGCGGGCTCAGCGGGACGTCGGCGTCCCGGTGTCCCGCGTCGATCACGTCTGCTCCGTCGGCCTCGGCGCGGGCAGCGGCGACGTTCGCCTCCGACTCCCCGTGGCGCACGAGCCAGATCTCCCTGACAGCCATGGCGCCACGGTAACCAGGCCCCGCTGTGCCCCTTCACCGCCTCGGGCTCACCACGTCGGTCGGCTCGGACGAGCGCTGCGCACCGGGCGGACCGGGCACGGCAGACCGGCGGCACGGAACCGACGGACGAGGAGGTCCGGGTCGAACAGGTCTCGCCACTCGAGGCGGACGATCGCTCGGACGACCGGGACGGTGAGCAGTCGCTCGTGCCGTCGTTTCTCGGCCACGAAGACCTCGGTCGGGGAACGGCCGTCGCGGTAGCGCTCCTGCGAGTACTTCGCCCGTCCGTCGATCTCGATCACGACCCCGTGGTCCGGGAACCAGAAGTCGACCGAGTACCGGTGACCGTCCACGACGAAGTCCTGCTGGAGCACCGGTGTCGGGAGTCCGAGTTCGAGGAAGACCACCCGCGCGAACGACTCCGCCGGCGAACCCGAGCGGCCGTCCGACAGCTCGAGCACCCGCTCCACGGTCCGGCGGCTCCGAGCACGCGGGTCGACCGCCGCTCGGAGCGTCGCTCGCGTCGTCCCGGTCGCGAGAACCCGGTCGGTGACGACCACGGCGGTCCGCAGGTCGGCGGCCGAGGCGATGTCCACCACGGTCCGCGGGACGGAGGTGACCGAGATGCCGTGCGCGTGCTCGCGTTCGTCGTCGTCGAGCGGCCGGGTGTGGAGCACGAGATCGGCGGTCCGTCGGCGGTACATCGACTCGGGCACGGTGGCGTGCACGGGGACGTCCCAGCCCTTCAGGACGGGGAGGCCGTGGATCGCTGCCGCTGACACGTGCGACGCGGAGGCCCGGGTGCCGAGCCGACCGAGCCGTCCGTGGACGCGCGTGACGTACCGCTGCCGGGGCCCGGCGGCGTCCCACAGTGCACCCTCGACGAAGGCGTTCGGCCCGACGCGGACCAGGCGGTCGGGCCCGGCGATCCTGGTCCGCCGTCGCAGGGTCGTCGCGTCGCAGGAGGTCTCCCGCGCCGGACCCGCGCGGAGGATCGGAAGAGGTCGTTGCATGCCTCGACGGTGCCCGATCGCCACGGCCGGACGGAGGCCGACGTCGAGAACTGGGGACGAGCCTCCAGGCAATCGCCCCTGTGGAGGAGGCGACCGACCGCCGTACCGAGCACGATCGGGCGTACCTGGTCGGTCGATGCGACCAGGTACGCCCGGAACAGCCAGGTATGCCCGGAACCACCCCGCCTCAGCCCCGCCGCACCCGCAGCGTGACGATCTCGAACGGCCGCATCGTCAACACGACCCGTTCCCCAGCGCCCCACGAC
>NZ_MCIG01000132.1 GCF_001705035.1 Curtobacterium sp. UCD-KPL2560
GGCCTCCAGGCCGGGTGCCGGGGACGTGCCGGACGCGACCTCGTCGAGGGGCGGAGCAGTGACCCAGGCGGGGACCGGGCGGCGGGGCCGGTCCCGGTCCGACATGCGGTGCGACGCCACTCGTGCTCCTTCGCGTTGTCTGATCCATCGTCAGTTCTATCCGGACGCATGGTCTCGGACGAGCCCCAGTTCCGGGGTCGTCGGCGATGCCGGGACGCACGAGGGCGGTCCTCCGCCGCGCCGTGACGCTGGGGAGGACCGCCCTCGGTGTGCGGTGCCGGGCCGGCTACTGGTCCCGGTAGCGCTTCGCCTCGGCGAGCTTGCCGCGGAGCTCGTCCGCCGTGAAGCGGGGGCCGTAGCCGGGGGTGTCCCGCTGGATGCGCCAGCCCTCGGCGAGCGGTCCGGCGTCGACGACGTCGAAGCCGAACTCGTCGATGATCGCGGCCACGGTGCGCTTGGCGTCCTCGTCGTCACCGGCGACCACGAGGGCACGACGGTCCGGGGTGCCGGCCGGTGAGGCGTCGCCGGTGAGCGCGTCGGCTCCGATGTGGTTGAACGCCTTGACGACGTGCGCGCCGCGCAGGTGGTCCTGCAGGAGCTCGGCGGTCGTCGTGGTCTCGTCGTCGAGCTGCGCGATGTGTCCGTCGCGCTGCGGGTAGTAGTTGTTCGTGTCGATGACGACCTTGCCGACGAGCGGTTCGACGGGGATGGTCTCGATCGCCGCGAGCGGGGTGGTGACCACGACGACCTCGCCGGCCGACGCCGCCTCGTCGCGGGTGGCAGCGCGGGCGCCGTCGCCGAGCTCCGCCACGAGGTCCTGCAGCGTCTCCGGTCCGCGCGAGTTCGCGATGACGACCTGGTGGCCGTGCTGCACCGCGAGACGTGCGAGCTGGGATCCGATGTTGCCTGCTCCGATGATGCCGATGACTGTCATGCGGGGTGCAACAGGACGAGCGCCTCGCCATTCCCGCGAGCGGGCCGCGGTGTCCGGTGGGGCCGTCCGGTCGCCGACGCTGCGACATCGACGGCGGGGTGAGGGGCATGATGGCCGCATGGCCCACGAGTTCCGCGACGAGACCGACCGCGACCGCTACGCGATGTACGTCGACGGCGTGCTCGTGAGCGTGCTCGACTACCGGGTCGGCGAAGACGCGGTGTCGTTCCCGCACACGTACACGGTGCCGGCGCACCGCGGACACGGCTACGCGGCGGAGCTCGTCGAGCACGCCGTGGCCGACGTCGAGCGCCGCACCACGAAGCGCATCGTCCCGATGTGCTGGTTCGTCGGCAAGTGGTTCGACGAGCACCCCGACAAGGCACCCCTGCTCAGCCGCAGTGCCGCGGACTGAGCCCGACCGGGAGGCGACGATGCCGTCCATCACCCCGTTCCTCTGGTACGACGACCAGGCCGAGGAGGCCGCGGAGCACTACACGAGCCTGTTCCCGGACAGTCGGGTCGACAGCGTCGCCCGGACGCCCGACGGCACCGCGCTCGTCGTCGAGTTCACGCTGCTCGGCCAGCCCTACCGCGCGATGAACGGCGGCCCCGGGCACCCGCACACCGACGCGGTGTCCTTCCAGGTCGACGTCGACACCCAGGAGGAGCTCGACCGCGTCTGGGACGCCCTGCTCGCGGACGGCGGGAAGCCGGTCGCGTGCGGGTGGCTCGTCGACCGGTGGGGTCTGTCGTGGCAGGTCACGCCGTCGATGATGGGCGACCTGATGACCGGGAACGGTGACCCGGAGGCGAACGCCCGGGTGTTCGCCGCGATGCGCGACATGGTGAAGCTCGACATCCCCGCGCTGCAGGCCGCGGCGGCGGGTCGCTGAGGGATCGTCGGAGATGGTCGCCGGTAGGGTGACGGGACCGAACGGCGCCGAGCGGCCGGCGCCGTCAGCGACAGGCTGGAGACCGCGATGAGCAGCCCCGGGCCCGACCTCCGAGACGCCTCGATCGGCCGCGCGTACACCGAGCTCTCGCGCATCACCCGACGCGCGAGCATCCGGGCGCGCGGTGACGACGAGGTCCTCAGCATCGTCGACCAGTCCCTCGTCGACTTCGTCGTCCAGCACCCCGGGTGCATGGCGATCGACATCGCCCGCTACCTGCGCCTGAACCGGTCGACGATCTCGCGGCAGCTCTCCGGGCTCCTCGCGGCCGGGCTCGTGCGGACCACCGACGGCGGCTCGGGCAACGCCAAGCCGCTCGAGGCCACCGAGGCCGGACGGACCGCCCTCGAACGGTCGGTGCGCCTGCACCGCGACGCACTCGAGGAGCGGCTCGCCGAGTGGTCCGACGACGACGTCGCACTGCTCGCCGGCCTGCTCGAACGGCTCGGTGCCGCGGACGAGGCCGGGCTGCCGATGCCCGGACGCGCGGAGTCGTGAGCCGCCGGTGACGACGTCGTTCGTCCTGCTCTCAGACACCCACCTGCCGAAGCGCGCCAAGGACCTGCCCCCGGGCCTCTGGGCGGACGTGGACGCCGCCGACCTCGTGGTGCACGCGGGGGACTGGGTCGACCTGGCGACCCTCGACGCGGTGCAGGGGCGTGCGCGGCGGTTCGCGGGCGTCCGCGGCAACAACGACGGCCCGGAGTTCGACGACCGCCTGCCCCTCGTGGCGCGCTTCGCGGTCGAGGACCTGCGCTGGGCCCTCGTGCACGAGACCGGCGCGTCGACGGGCCGGGAGCGCCGAGCGGACGCGGCGTACCCGGACACCGACGTGCTCGTCTTCGGTCACTCGCACATCCCGTGGGACACCGTCGCCCCGTCGGGGATGCGGCTGCTCAACCCCGGGTCGCCGACCGACCGGCGCCGGCAGCCGCACCACACGTGGATGCGGGGCACGGTGTCCGGCGCCGACCTGTCCGTCGAGCTCGTGCGGCTGCCGCCGCGCTGACGCGTGCCGACGGATCAGCCCGTCGGCATCCGGAAGAACGCGAGCTCCCACGCCGTCGACACCCGGAACGCCCGGGCCATGCGGCCGCGCTCCTCGGCGCTCGCCGCGACCGCGTGCCGCTCGACCCGGTCCGTCGCCTCCGCCGAGGCCGCCGCGAACCCCGGGTCGCCGTACGCTCCGAGCCAGTCGGCGAACGGGTGCCCCTCCGGCGCCCGGCCGAGCTGCGTCCCGACCCAGGCGTAGACCCGGAAGCACGGCAGGACCGCGGCGGCCAGCACCGCCGCCGAGCCGGTGTCGGCCGCCCGCTGCAGGTGTGCGAGGTACCCGGCGCACACGGGGTGCACCGGGTCGTCGGCGTGCGTGCCGGCGAGCCGACGGTGGTGCAGGTCCCGCGCCTCGTCCGCGCAGCCCTGCGCCGCGGCCGCCCAGAAGGCGGACTCCGACCCCGCCGACACCCCSGACCCGGCCGAGCCCGCCGACCCCACCGGCTCCAGCCC
>NZ_MCIG01000133.1 GCF_001705035.1 Curtobacterium sp. UCD-KPL2560
GGGCGGGGCGGGCCGTTCCCCGGAACGACGCAGCCCGAGCCCGGCCGGGCCCGGCTCAGGCGTGCACGCGCGCCAGGAACTCCACGAGCGCGGGGTGCCGCGGCCGGTCCAGCACGTCGGCCGGGGTCCCCTGCTCGACGACCTCGCCCCGGTGCAGGAACACGATCCGGTCGGCCACGTTCCGCGCGAAGTGCATCTCGTGCGTGGTCATCAGGATCGTCGACCCCTGCTCCCCGAGTTCGCGCACCAGGTCGAGGACCTCGCCGACGAGCTGCGGGTCGAGCGCGCTCGTGACCTCGTCGAGCAGCAGGAGCTCGGGCGAGGTCGCGATGGCCCGCACGATGGCGACGCGCTGCTGCTGCCCGCCGGACAGCCGGTCGGGGTAGGCCTGGGCGAAGTCCGCGAGCCCGATCCGCGCGAGCAGCCGGTGCGCGGTGGCCTCGGCCTCGGCCTTCGGGACGCCGTGCACCCGCCGCGACGCGAGCGTCACGTTGTCGAGCACGCGCATGTGCGGGAAGAGGTTGAACTGCTGGAACACGACGCCGATGCGCGCGCGGACCGCGTCGACGTCGGTGCGCGGGTCGGCGATGTCCGTGCCCTGCAGCAGGACCTCGCCGTCGTCGATCCCCTCGATGAGGTTCACCGTCCGCAGCAGGGTCGACTTCCCGGAGCCCGACGCGCCGATGACGCAGATGACCTCGTGCCGGTGCACCGTCAGGTCGATCCCGCGCAGGACCTCGTGCTCGCCGAAGGCCTTGCGCAGGCCGCGCAGTTCCAGGACGGGGACCGACCCGTCGGACGCACCACGGGCCTCCTGGCCGTCGCCCGGTCGGGAGGCGCGGGTCGCGCCGGTCTCGGATGTGTCGGTCACACGGTCCCCCCGGTCTGCTCACGCTGCTGCTGGCGCCGCGCGATCGCGTCGGTGACGCGGATGAGCGGCAGGCTGATGACGACGAACAGGAGCCCCGCGACCAGGTACGGCGTGAAGTTGTACGACTCCGCCTGCGCGATCTGCGCGCTGCGGACGGCGTCGACGGCCCCGAGGATCGACACGAGGCCGACGTCCTTCTGCATCGACACGAAGTCGTTCATGAGCGCCGGGGTCACCTTGCGGACCGCCTGCGGCAGCACGACCAGGCGCAGCGTCTTCGCGTGCGACAGGCCGAGCGACCGGGCGGCGAGGCGCTGCGACGGGTGCACGGCCTCCATGCCGGCGCGGAGCACCTCGGCGACGTACGACGAGTACGTCAGGACGATGGCGATCGTGCCCCAGACCTCGGGCGGCTGGCGCGGGAAGACGCCGAGCCCGGGCAGGCCGAACCCGACCAGGTACAGGACGATGATGAGCGGCAGCCCGCGGAACAGGTCGGTGTAGGCGGTCGCGGCCATCCGCAGCGGGAAGAACACCGGGTTGCGCAGGCCACGGACCACCGCGAGCAGGGTGCCGAGCACCGCGACGCCGATGCTCGCGACGACGAGGATCCGGATGTTCAGCCACAGGCCGAGGAGCACCTGCGGGAACGTGTCGATCGCGGTCTGCGGGTCGAAGAACGACTGCTGGACCGCCGCCCAGCCCGGGGTGTTCACGACGCCGAACCAGACGACGAGCACGACGACGAGTGTCGACACGACCGAGACCACGACCGAGCGCCGGCCGCGCTGTCGGCGGTACAGGCGTCGTTCGACCTCGATCTGGCTCGGTGCGGGGGCCGTCGCCGGGGTGCCCGCTCCCGCTGGTGCGGTCATCGGGCGGCTACTTCAGGACGGGGGTGTTCGTCGCCGAGGACAGCCACTTCGTCTCGAGCTGCTCGAGCGTGCCGTCCGACTGCAGGCTCGCGAGCGCCTTGTCCACCTTGCCCGTCAGCGCGGAACCCTTCGGCAGCACGAAGCCGAACTGGTCGCCCTTGCCGTCCTGCGGGAACTGCGCCGAGACGGTGCCGTCGTCGACCTGGGTGGCTGCCATGGAGAACGCGGTCGGCAGGTCGGTCACGATGGCGTCGATCTGCCCGGACTTCAGGGCGAGCACCGCGTCGTCGTTCGAGTTGAACACCTGCGGGGTGACGCCGAGGACGTCCTTAACGCTCTGGATGCTCGTCGAGCCGGCCGCGACGCCGATGGTGTCGTCCGCGAGCGCCGAGACCGTCGTCGCGTCCGCGGCCTTCGAGGACCCCGACGTCACGACGGCCTGGGTGGTCGTGTAGTACGCGGTGGACATGTCGACGGCCTTCTTGCGCTTGGCGTCGATCGAGAACTGCTGCAGGTTGAGGTCCCAGTCCTTCGGCCCCGGGGCGATCGCGCTGTCGAAGGTGCTGCGCTTCCACACCACGTCGGACTTCGCGTAGCCCATCTCCTCCGCCACGGCGTAGGCCACCGCGGCCTCGAAGCCCTTGCCGGACTGCGGCTCGTTGTCCTCGACCCAGGGCGCGTACGCCGGGTCGCCGGTCGCGATCGTGAGCTTGCCGTCGGTGACGGTCCCCTCGGCGTTGCTGCTGCCCCCGCCGGAGCAGGCGGCGAGCGCGAGGGCGGCGACCGCGGCGGTCGCGACGGCGAGGGACAGGCGGCGGGTGCGGGTCACGGTGGGCCTTCGTCGAGGGGGTGCGGGGCAGGGCGTGTCGTAGTGTACCGGCGTCTGGGATACCAGCGCGAAGCCGACGACGGCTCGTGACGCGTGCGGGGTGTCAGGCGGGGTCGGCCATCGTGAAGTCGTCGAACGAGAAGCCCGGCGACACCATGCAGCTGAGCAGGACCTCGCCGTCGCTCGGCAGGGTGCGCTGCCACACGCCACCGCGCACGAACGCCTGCGCGTCGTGCAGTCGGTGCCGGCCGGCGTCCGGGCCGAGCGTGATCCGGTCGCCGGGCTCCGGCTGGTCGCCCGACCCGCCGAGCTCGAGCACGACGGTGTCCGGGCCGTGCCACATCCAGATCTCGTCGCTCGTCACGCGGTGCCACGCGGACGCCTCGCCCGGGGGCAGCAGGAAGTGGATGAGGGTCGCGGCGGGCCGGTCACCGGCGGGCGTCGGGACGGTCGACGGCGAGGTCCACGTGCGGACGTACCAGCCGCCCTCGGGGTGCGGCTCCATGCCCAGGGCAGCGGCGCGCTGCGGCACGTCGAGCCACTCGATCAGCTCGCCGGTGACGGTGCGGCGGGCCACCTGGCCGGGACGGGGTGCGGTGTCGGTCATCGGGACTCCTCGGGGG
>NZ_MCIG01000134.1 GCF_001705035.1 Curtobacterium sp. UCD-KPL2560
CGACGTCCGGTCCGGCGGGCGGCTCGCCCCACGGCGACGAGCGTCGCCGGGTCGGCGACGGCGAGCGCGACGTCGGCACGGAGTGCCGACGCGAAGTCGGCGTCCGGCGGGTTGAGCCAGCTGAGCACGGGCGCGCGGACGCCCCCGGCGCGGACCGCGAGTGCCTCGTCGACGCTCGTCACGCCGACGGAGCCGGCCCCCGCCTCCAGGACGGACCGCGCGACCGCGCCGTGCCCGAAGCCGTCGGCCTTGAGCACGGCCATCAGGCGTCCGCCCGTCAGGGCGGCGAAGTGGGCTGTGTTCGCCCGCACCGCGTCGTCGTGGACGAGCAGTTCGGAGACCGGCGCGGTCACCGCTGCATCCGCGGGTCGGCCGTCGGGTCCGCGTAGAGGCGGGGGCAGCCGGCCTCGGGCGCCTCGGGCCGGAGCTCGAAGTGCCACGCCTCGTTGTCGTAGACCTGGCAGAGCCCGTACCCGGCGCCGTGGTCCTGCAACCACTCGGCGGCGTCCCAGTCGCCGATGTCGATCGCCTCACCCCGGACGTGCAGCGACGTCTGCGGGGTCGAGACCCAGCGCGCGGCCTCGTCGCGGGAGCCGTACTCGGCCACCGCGTCGTCGAGCAGGCGTTCCTGCAGCGCGGCGGACCGCCAGCCGCTGTTCACCACGAAGCGGACGCCGTCCCCCTCGGCGTCGCGGGCGGCACGGCGGACGGCCTCGAGCAGGTCCGGGTCGAGCTTCGTCACGGCGGGCAGGTCGTCGTCGAACACCGAGGCGCCGGAGGGCACCTCACCGCCCGCGGGTCCGGTCGCGCCCTCCGTGCCGGCGGCACCGGCGCCGACGGAGGCGGCTCCCGGCCAGGACGGTCCGCCCGGGGCGGCGACGGCGAGCGCTCCCGCCACCACCGCGGCAGCCAGGACCAGCACGAGGACGACGACCAGGGGCAGCGCGCGGGCCCGACGCGGTCGGTGACGGACGGGGACCGGGGTGTGCAGGGAGTGGAGCATGTCGACCAGTGCAACGGGCCGGACGTCGCCGGAGCGTACGCGTTTCCACATACGCTCACGACACGTCCCGCCGCCTAGCATCGGGGTCGTGCGTGTACTGATCCTCGAGGACGAACCCCTGCTGGCCGGGGCGGTGCGGGACGGCCTGCGGCTCGAGGCGATCGCCGCGGACGTCGCGGCCGACGGGGACGCCGCGCTCGAGCTCCTCGCGGTGAACCGCTACGACGTCGCCGTGCTCGACCGGGACGTCCCGGGGCCGTCCGGCGACGAGGTGGCCGAGCACGTCGTCGCGACCGGGTCCGACACGCCGATCCTCATGCTCACCGCCGCGGACCGGCTCGACGACAAGGCGTCCGGGTTCGCCGCGGGTGCCGACGACTACCTGACGAAGCCGTTCGAGCTGCGGGAGCTCGTGCTGCGGATCCGCGCGCTCGACCGGCGTCGTCCGGAGCGTCGGCCGCCCGTGCTCGAGGTCGCCGGGGTCCGGCTCGACCCGTTCCGCCGCGAGGTCTTCCGGGGCGGCCACCACGTCGCGCTGACCCGCAAGCAGTTCGCCGTCCTCGAGGTCCTGGTGCAGGCCGGGGGCGGCGTGGTCAGCGCCGAGCAACTGCTCGAACGAGCCTGGGACGAGCACGCCGACCCGTTCACGAACGCCGTGCGCATCACCGTCTCGGCGCTCCGCAAGCGGCTCGGG
This sequence comes from Curtobacterium sp. UCD-KPL2560, assembly GCF_001705035.1. Classification (GTDB taxonomy): domain Bacteria; phylum Actinomycetota; class Actinomycetes; order Actinomycetales; family Microbacteriaceae; genus Curtobacterium. The sequence goes on from NZ_MCIG01000134.1 coordinate 1,698, forward strand.
GAGCCCTGGGCGATCGTGACCGTGCCCGGCGTCGGCTACCGGATGGACGTGCCCACGGCCGCGGACACGGGGGTCGACCGGGCTGCGGGCGTCGACGCGGGTCGTGCGGCGGACGGTCCCCCGCGGTGACGGACCGTCGCCCCGGGCCGAGCGTCCGCCTCCGCCTCGCGCTGAGCTACGCGGGCGTCGTCGTCGTCACGGCCGCCCTGCTGCTGACCGTGGTGTGGCTCTTCCTGCTCCGCTACGTGCCGGTCGGCAACCTCACGACCACCGGCGGGCACGTGCCGGACCGGACCGACCTGGTCCGCGCCTTCGTCCCGCCGGCAGTCTGGGCGTTCCTCGTGCTCGTCGTGCTCGGTGTCGTCGGCGGCTGGCTGCTCGCCGGCCGGGTGCTCGACCCGCTGCGGCGGTTGACCGAGGCCTCGCGGGCGGTGTCCTCCGGCGCGCTCGACCACCGCGTCGACCTGCCGGGGCGCCGCGACGAGTTCCGCGAGCTCGCCGACGCCTTCGACGGCATGGTCGCGCGCCTGGCCGCCGACGTCGCCGAGCAGCAGCGCTTCGCCGCGAACGCCTCGCACGAGCTCCGGACGCCGCTCGCCACGACGCGGGCCCTGCTCGAGGTCGCCGTCCGCGAGCCGGGCAACGACCCCGCGGCGGTGCTCGACCGGCTCCGCGTGGTGAACGAGCGGGCGATCGACCTGACCGAGTCGCTCCTGGTGCTGGCCCGCGCCGGTCGACGCGTGCCCGACCCGGAGCCCGTCGACCTGTCGCTCCTCGTCGAGGACGCCGTCGAGACCCTGCTGCCCCTGGCCGAGGCGCGCGGCGTCGCCCTGGACGCAGACGAAGACGCAGACGCAGACGCAGACGACGACCGCGACACCGACACCGCCGCGCACGTCCACACCGACGCGGCGTGGACGACGGGGTCGCCCGCGCTGCTCCTGCAGCTCGTGACGAACCTCGTGCAGAACGCCGTCGTGCACAACGTCGGACCGGGCGGGTGGGTGCGGATCCGGACGGGTGGGTCGTCGGCGGACGGCGGTGCCGGCACCGTGGTGCTGCTCGTCGAGAACACCGGCCCGCGGGTCCCGCGTGCGGTCCTGCCGACGCTGACCGAACCGTTCCAGCGTGCCGCGTCCCGACGCCGGGACGAGGACACCGGCGCGGGACTCGGACTCGCCATCGTGGCGGCGATCGTCGCTGCGCACGGCGGCGCGCTGACCGTGGACGCCCGGGACGGCGGCGGGCTCAGCGTCCGGGTGGCGTTGCCGTCGGCGTCCCCGCCGGTGCGACCCCGTCAGCCGTAGCCCCGGCCGGACCGGCAGCCCCGGCCGGACCGTCTGCAGCCCGGGCCGGCCC
>NZ_MCIG01000135.1 GCF_001705035.1 Curtobacterium sp. UCD-KPL2560
CCGCGTCGCGTCGCGCCGGCCGCGTCGCGTCGCGCCGGCCGCGTCGCGTCGCGCCGGCCGCGTCGCGTCGCTCCGGCCGCGTCGCGTCGCGTCGACCACGCCGCGACGGACGGACCCCTCAGTGCATCGCCGGCAGCTGCTGTGCCCCCGCGTCCTCCCCGAGCTGCGGGTTGCGGAGCAGCACCACCGCGGCGACGACGGCGATCGCCATCACCACGGCTGCGCCGAGGAACACCGCGTCGTACCCGGCGACGAGCGCACCGGCGGAGCGCCCCGCACCAGCGTGCGCGACGTACAGGTTCGTGAGCACGGCGAGGCCCACGGCACCGCCGATCTGGTTCGTCGCGTTCGCGGCGGCCGCGGCGGCGCCGGCGTCCTCGGGGCGGACCCGGGACAGCGCCATGTTCTGCGCGGGCACGAAGATCGCGGCCATGCCGGCGCCCATCACGACCAGGCCGGGCAGCACGTCGGTCCAGTACGAGCCGTCGGCCGAGACGCGGGTGAGCAGCAGCACGCCGATGCCCGCGACGACCGGTCCGACGACCATGAGGGGCTTCGGGCCGGTGCGCGGCACGGTCTTGACGAGCACGGGGATGACCGCTCCGATGGCGAGCGCGAGCGGCAGTGTCGCGACGCCGGAGACGAGCGGCGCGAAGCCGAGGACCTGCTGCAGGTGGAAGGTCACGTAGAGCGTCACGGTCGCCATCACGGCACCGGCGCAGGTCTGGACGACGAGGGCGCCGCCGCGGTTCCGGTCGAGCACGACGCGCAGCGGCAGCAGCGGCGCGGCGACGCGCAGCTCGATGAGCACGAACGCGACGAGGAACACGACACCGATGCCGATCGCGACGAGTGCGCCGCCCTCGACCCAGCCCCGCTCGGCGAGGGTGAACCCGTAGACGAGCGCGCCGAGGCCGATCGCGATGGTCACGGCACCGGCGACGTCGAGTCGTCCGTGGCCCTCGGCGCGGCTCTCGCGGAGCACGAGGACCGCGGCGACGACGGCCACGGCCGCGACCGGCACGTTGACGAGCAGGCACCAGCGCCAGCCGACGAACTCGGTGAGCACCCCGCCCAGCAGGAGGCCGACGGCCGCGCCGCTCGAGGTGATCGCGCCGAGGACCCCGAACGCGGTGTTCCGGGCACGACCCGACGGGAAGGTGACGCTCACGAGCGACAGCGCCGCGGGGGCCATGAGCGCGGCACCGGCACCCTGGAGCACCCGGCCGCCGATGAGCATCGCGGGGACGGTCGCGAGCCCGGCGAGGAGCGACGCCGCCGCGAACAGCACGACGCCGAGCACGAACGTGCGCTTGCGGCCCCAGTAGTCGGCGATGCGCCCGCCGATGAGCAGGACGGCACCGAAGGTCAGCGCGTACGCCGTGATGATCCACTGGCGCCCGTCGGCGGTCAGGCCGAGCTCGGTCGCGGCCTGCGGGATCGCGATGTTCACGATCGTGGTGTCGAGGATGACGAGCAGCTGCGCCGCGGCGAGCGTGACGAGGACGAGCCGGGAGCGGGCGTCGATCCGGTCGGTCGACGTCGAGCCGGTCGTGGGAGCGGACCCGGCGGAGGCGCCTGCGGCGGGAGGACCGACGGTCGGCGTGGTGCCGGTGGACGGGGAGGTGGGCATGGCGGAGTGGTTCCGTTCTCGGGAAGGCGTCGTGGGGTTTTCAGCCCGGATCGCCTTCCGCGACCACTCCGGCACCGTGCCGGACACAGCGAGGAGCCTACCGGACGCGGCAGGATGGCCCGGTGACCCCCGCGCAGCCGACCCCGGCCGAGCCGGCCTCCGCGCAGCCGACCCCGGCCGAGCCGACCCCCGCGCACGCGGCCCTCGACGCCCTCGTCCGGCACGTCGCCGCCACCGGCTTCCGCGCGCACGGTCTGCACGTCCGGGTCGGTGACGACACCGCCGAGCACCGCTGGACCCCGGACGTGCGCGAGGAGGTCCACTCGGTCGCCAAGGGCGTCGCCGTGCTGGCGGTCGGCATCGCGGCCGACGACGGCCTGGTCGACGTGGACGGGCCGGTCGCCGCCACGCTGCCCGCCCTGTGCACCGGCGCGGGCACCGACCGGGTCACCCTCCGGCACCTGCTCACCATGACGAGCGGCGTCGACATGCCGTGGTCGCCGACCGAGTTGACCGAATGGCCGGACCTCGCGGCGGAGTTCCTGTCGCGGCCCTCCCGGGGCCGGGTGTTCCAGTACGCGAACGCGAGCACGTACACGGCGATGCGGGTGCTCGAACGACACGTCGGGGACGTCGGCGCGTTCGTGTCCGAGCGCGTGTTCGCACCGCTCGGCATCGCGGACGTCGGCTGGGCGCGCTGCGCGCGGGGCTTCGTCGCCGGCGGCGAGGGCATCGCCCTGCGCACGTCGGAGCTCGCCCGCATCGGACGCCTGGTGCGGGACGGCGGGGTCGTCGACGGCCACCGGGTCGTCGCGGCGCGCTGGTGCGAGGCGCTGCACTCCGACTGGGTGGAGCGCGAGGGCGCCGGTCCCGGGTACGAGCGGTACGCGATGGCCGGGTGGGACGGCCCCGGGCAGCTCTGGCGGCTGCACGGCGCACACGGCCAGATGCTGCTGTTCGACCGCGACGCCGTGGTCACCGTGACCGCGGACGACCACGCCGGTGCCGACGCGTTCGCGTCGGCCGTCGCCGACGTGCTGTCCGCACGGTCCGCCGCCACCGCGCGGGACTGACGACCGGACCGACGACCGGCCGGGAGGCGCGTGGCGGCCCCGACCCGCGCCTCCCGTCGTGCCCGCCCGCCGGACGGGAGGCGCGTGGCGGCCCCGACCCGTC
>NZ_MCIG01000136.1 GCF_001705035.1 Curtobacterium sp. UCD-KPL2560
GTGCCGGACAGCTCGTGCCCGAGGACGAGGGGCTCCTCGACGACGAAGTCGCCGATGCGGCCGTGCCGGTAGTAGTGCACGTCGGAGCCGCAGACGCCGACCGCGRCGACGCGGTCGAGGAAGCGAGATCCGCATGACCACCCCCGACCAGACCCACCAGCGCGTCAGCGTGCTGCTCGGCACGCAGGACCTCACCGTCGAGGACCGCCCGGTCCCCGCGGTCGACCCGGGCGACGTGCTCGTCCGCGTCGCCGCGGTCGGCGTCTGCGGCTCCGACGTGCACTACTACCGGCACGGCCGCATCGGCGACTTCGTCGTCGAGGAGCCCCTCGTCCTCGGGCACGAGCTGTCCGGCACGATCGCCGCCGTCGGCGAGGGCGTCGACCCCGCCCGCGTCGGGGAGCGTGTCGCGATCGAACCGCAGCGTCCCTGCCACCGCTGCGCGCAGTGCCTGGCCGGCCGCTACAACCTCTGCCCGCACATGCGCTTCTACGCGACGCCGCCGGTCGACGGCGCCTTCGCCGAGTTCGTCACGATCGAGGCCGAGTTCGCCCACACGCTGCCCGACGCCGTGTCCTTCGAGGCCGGCGCGCTCCTCGAGCCGCTGTCCGTCGGCATCGCCGCAGCGCGCAAGGCCGGCATCGTCCCCGGTTCGAGCGTCCTCATCGCCGGAGCCGGTCCGATCGGCATCATCTGCGCGCAGGTCGCCCGCGCGTTCGGCGCCACCCGGGTCGTCGTCAGCGACCTCGTGCCCGAGCGCCGCGAGCGCGCGCTGTCCTTCGGCGCGACCGAGGTCGTCGACCCCGTCGCGGTGGACGTCACGGCGGACATCGTGCCGGTCGACGCCTTCATCGACGCCAGCGGTGCGCCGCGCGCGGTGTCCGACGGCATCAAGGCGGTCGGCCCGGCGGGAGCGGCGGTCCTGGTCGGGCTCGGCAACTCCGAGATGGTGCTGCCCGTCGAGCACATCCAGAACCTCGAGGTCACGGTCACCGCGATCTTCCGGTACACGAACACGTGGCCGGTGGCGATCGACCTGGTCGCCTCGGGGCAGGTCGACCTCGACGCGCTCGTCACGGGACGCTTCGGCCTCGACGACGTCCGCGAGGCCCTCGAGAGCGACACCGACCCGGCATCGCTCAAGTCGGTCGTCTACCCGAACGGCGTCCCCACCGCCTCGTGACCCGCGTCCGCGACGCGACCCGCGGCCGTCGCGTCGTCACCCGCGGGACGGACGGGAGGCCCGTGGCGGGCCCGACCCGCGCCTCCCGTCCGCCACCACGGGACGGACGGGAGGCGCGGCGCGGGCCCGACCCGCGCCTCCCGTCCGTCCCGCGGTCGCGCCCGGCGACCGCACCTGCCGCCGCACCCGGACCGGGGGCACCGGAGCGACACCGCGACGCGCTACGGTTCGCGCATGACCGCGACACCGGCGGCGGCAGTGCCGCAGCGCACCGACCGACGTGCCCTCGTGTCCTGGGCGCTCTGGGACTGGGGGTCCGCGGCGTTCAACGCCGTCGTCACGACCTTCGTGTTCAGCACGTACCTGGCGAGCCGCGCCTTCGTCGACCCGCGACTCGTCGCCGCCGAGGACGGGTCCGCCGCCGCGACCCGGGCCGTCGAGCGGGAGCTCGCGCACAACGCGGCGACCGTCTCGACCGCCCTGACGCTCGCGGGCATCGTCGTCGCGCTCGTCGCGCCCGCGGTGGGACGGCTCGCCGACTCCTCCGGACACCGGCGCCGGTCGGTGCTCATCGCGACCATCGGCATCGCGCTGTCCATCGGGGCGATGGTCTTCGTCGCGCCGAGCCAGCCGTACCTCGTGCTCGGTGCGGCGCTGCTCGGCATCGGGACCGTCGCCTACGAGATCGCGACCGTCGGCTACAACGCCATGCTCGGCCAGGTCGCGGCCGGGGCGAAGACCGGCCGGGTGTCGGCGATCGGCTGGGCCGCGGGGTACTTCGGCGGGATCGTGCTGCTCGTGGTGCTGCTCGTCCTGTGCATCCAGGACTTCGGCACGCCCGGGGTGGCCGGACTCCTGCAGCTGCCCGCGACCGTCGCGACCGGGCAGTGGGACGTGCGCGTCGCGATCGGCATCGCGGCCGTGTGGCTGGCGGTCAGCTCCGTGCCGCTGTTCGTCACGGTGCCCGAGGCCGCGCGTGACCAGACCACCAGCGGCGGGCTGCTGTCCGCCTACCGGGACCTGGGCCGGCACGTCGCCCGGCTCTGGCGCGAGCGGCGCAACGTGCTCGCGTTCCTGGTCGCGAGTGCCGTGTTCCGTGACGGCGTCGGCGCGGTCTTCACGTTCGGCGGCATCATCGCCGCGCAGGTCTTCGGGTTCAGCGCGTCCGAGGTGATCCTGTTCGCCATCGTCGCCAACGTCGTGGCCGGCATCGCGACCTTCGTGTCCGGGCGGCTCGACGACCGGTTCGGGTCGCGGGCGATCATCTCCGTGTCGCTCGTCGGCCTCGTCGTGTGCGGCACCGCGGTGCTGTTCGCGGGGTCGGCGCAGAACGCGTTCTGGGTGCTCGGCCTGGCGCTGTGCGTGTTCGTCGGACCGGTGCAGTCGTCGTCCCGGGCGTACCTGGCGCGGCTCGCGACGCCGGGGCGCGAGGGGGAGTTGTTCGGCCTGTACGCGACCACCGGGCGGGCGGCGTCGTTCCTGGCGCCGGCGCTGTTCGGCGTCGCGGTGAGCGTGACCGGGTCGACGCGCTTCGGGATCCTCGGCATCGTCGTGGTGCTCGTCGCGGGGCTCGTGCTGATGGCCTTCGTGCGGCGGGAGCCGGCGGAGGCGGTGCAGCACCTT
>NZ_MCIG01000137.1 GCF_001705035.1 Curtobacterium sp. UCD-KPL2560
GGACCGGCCCGCCCCTCCGGTGCCCTCGCGGTGACCGCCGTCGTCACCACCGCCCCGGCCGTCACGTCCGGCGCCCCGGTCGACGCCCCGGCCCGCGACGGTTCCGCGCCGCACGCCGTGCTGTCCGGTCCCGCGCACACCGCTCCTGCCCTGGCCGGCACGGTCCCGGTCGGCGCCGCCGTCTCCGCGCACCTGCCGTCCGGCACCGGTCCGTCCGTCGTGCACGCCGTGCCGACCGCGATCGACGCAGCGGACGGTCCCGCCGCTCCGCACGGGACGGTCGCGTCGAGCGGATGGCCGGTCCCCGTTACCTCCGAGGCGTCCGTCCGGGGCGCCGGTCCGGCCAGCCCGGCGAGCGACCTGGCTGCCCTCGCCGGAGCGGCGCCGGGTGCGCTGCCCTCGACCGACGACGTGGTCGTCCCGGACTTCCCGCCGCAGCAGGACCTCCTGCCGCCGGCCCCGACCTCGCCCGCGGTGCAGGTCCCGCCCACCGACAGCGTCCCGGTCGCACCGGGTCCGGCACGGGAGCGCTCGGCACCGGCTCGTGCGGCGACGGTGGCACCGGTCCCGGTCGCCGTGCCCGACAGCGGGCTCGACCCCGCGGTCGGCCGACCGCGGTTCTCGGTCCCCGGCCTCGAGCACGTCCTCGTGGAGGGCACCGAACCGGAGCCGAGCGGGCCGATCGGCTACCGCACCCCCGCACGCTTCGCGCGACAGCAGGCCCCCATCGCGCCGCAGGCCCCGCGCGACGACCAGCAGTCGGCGCCGTCCTTCGAGGCCGTCCTCGCTCCCCCGACGAGCACCCCGACCACGGCCGACACCGCACCCGACGGCGGCGCGGCGCACCGGAGCGTGCCGCACACGGACGCGTCCGGTGCCCTCGGAGCGGCGGTCCCCGGCGACGAGGACGGCCTCTCCGTCGCGACGGTGCCCCTCGAGACGATCGACCTGCCCGAGGGCGCACGTGCGGCGCGGTCCGCTCGACCCCGACGACGGCGTGGACGGTCCGGGCCACGGGCCGGCCGGACGTCCGCTCCCGAGGCGCGCAGCCGGGCCCTCGGTGCGCGCGCGGGCGCGGTCGGCCACCCGTCCACCGGTGACCACGCGAGCACCGGTGACCGTCCCGGCCACGCGGGCCGGACCGACGGACGTGCACCGCGCCTCCCGGCCGGTTCCGCGACCACGCGCACCGACCGGCGGCCCGCGGTCTCGCCGACCACGGGCGGACTGCTCGGTGCCGTGACCGGCGGAGCGACCCTCGCGCTCGCCGCGTGGTGGTTCACCGCGCCGGCGACCGTGCACGCGACGGGGATCGCCCTCGGGATCGTCGCGCTCGTGCTGTCGACGACCGTCCTGCGGGACCCGACCACGACGTGGCAGCGGCCGCTCGCCCTCCTCGGTGCCGTGCTCGGCGGGGTCGGGACGCTCGTGCTGCTCTGGGCCCTCGCGGCGGCGCTGCTCGGTGCTGGTGGGATCGCGCTGCCGGACGTGACCGGGACCGGCGTCGTGCCGGGCGTCGCCCCGTAGGGCGGAGCGCCCGCCGTCAGACCGCGCGGACGACCCCGCGCGAGGTGATCGCGTTCGTCAGGGCCTCGATCGGCTCCCGCTGCACCGTCGGGTTCGCGATGAGCACGTAGTCGACGGCCGGCAGGTCCGGCAGCGCGAGCCGCTGCGAGACCTTCACCAGGTCGGCGGGGATGAGCGAGTGCGGGAACACCGCCACCCCGATCCCGGCCCGGACCGCGGCCAGGACGCCGTTCACGTCACGCGTGTTGCAGGTGATCCGCCAGGTGCGACCGGCCGCCTCGAGGGCGTCGATCGCCATCTGCCGGCTGATGCTCGGCGCCTGGTACGCGATGAGCGGGACCGGTTCGCCCGGTTCGAGGGCGATGCCGTCCTGCGCCATCCACACCATCTGGTCGGTCGCGACGCGGGTACCCTCGGCCGACTCCCCCGCGGTCTGCTTGATGAACACGAGGTCGAGCTGCCCGGCGTGCACCCGGCGCAGGAGCGGGGCGGACTGGTTCACCGTGAGCTCGAGGTTCACCTGCGGGTGCAGGCGCCGGAAGTCCCGGAGGATCCGCGGGAGCTGCGTGATCGCGAGGTCGTCGGCCGCGCCGAACCGGAGCCGACCGCGGGTGGCCGCCCCCGAGAAGTACGCGTCGGCCGTCGCGTGGGCCGCGAGGATCGTCCGCGCGAAGCCCGCCATCGCGTCGCCGTTGTCGGTGAGGGCGACCCCGCGGGTGTCCCGGGCGACGAGGGTGCGCGACACCGCGGTCTCGAGCCGCCGCACGTGTTGGGAGACGGTCGGCTGGCTGATGCCGAGGCGCTGACCGGCGACCGTGAAGCTCCCGGTCTCGGCGACCGCGAGGAAGGTCTGCAGCAGGACGGGGTCGAGCACGGGGGCTCCATCTGGTCGGGAGGGTGGGTCGAGGTCGCTCCGGTCGGGCGGCGCGGGTCGGCGGTGCGCCGGTCGTTGCGTTCCGCGACGGCCGGCACTGGTCGACGCTGCGCCGGTCGTTGCGTTCCGCGATGGCCGGCGCTGGTCGACGCTGCGCCGGTCATTGCGTTCCGCAATGGACTGATAGTCACCATACGGGGATCGAATGGGCCGCGGTGACGTAGTTTCGAACGGGTACGAATCCGCCCCCGACGATCCGGAGCCCCACCACCGTGAGTGCGTCACCGACGACCCTCCCTC
>NZ_MCIG01000138.1 GCF_001705035.1 Curtobacterium sp. UCD-KPL2560
TCGTCGTCGACGGACCGCGCGGCGTAGGTCGCCGCGAACGGTCCGTCGGCCGCCGCTGGGGTGTCGAAGTCCTCCGAGAAGGTCGGCGGACGACCGCCGTCGGGAGGCGCGTGGCGGGGTCGGTCCGTGCCTCCCGTCCGGTGCGCGACGCGGGACACCGCAACGATCCCGCAGGCCGACCGGACGGTCCAGACATCCGGCGCGGACGCGCCGACACTGGTCGCAGGGACGTCGCCTCACCAGCGACACGGCTCAGGTGCGCGCCCCGGAGAGCAGAACCACAACCATGTCCAGAACACCCACCGCCGCGCGGTCCGTCGACGACGACACCGCCGCAGGCCGGACCCGGAGCGCGCCGTGAAGGCCGTCCGGACGCTCGTCGTCCTCGCGGCCGCGGCCCTCGCCGCCGGCACCGTGGGCGCCGTCTCGAGCGCCGACGCCCGCACGCAGTTCGGCAGCCTGGCGACCGCCACGCCCGTGCTGCCCGCCGCGACCGCCAGCCCCACGCCGACGCCTCCCGCCGGCGGTCGTCCGCCGACCTTCTCGGAGGACTTCGACACCCCAGCGGCGGCCGACGGACCGTTCGCGGCGACCTACGCCGGGTCGTGGCAGCCCTACCCGGACGGCATGGGCGGCAAGTACTGGTCCGGGCCGCTCATCAGCGCGCACGACGGGTACATGGACGTCGGGATGGACGGCAAGCGTGGCGCGGCCGGCACGTTCGGGACGCCCGACGACGCCTGGGACCACGTCGGCGGGACCTTCAGCGTCCGCGCGCGTGCCGTCGGTGGCGACGGCAACGGTGCCGCGTTCATGCTCTGGCCGACGTCGGACGACTGGGCGGAGGGCGAGCTCGACTTCCCGGAGGGGAACTTCCAGGGGACCGTCGGCGCGTTCACCCACTCGATGGTGCCGGGGCAGGAACGGCAGGCCGCCGGGCTGCACACCGACACGACGTGGCGGGAGTGGCACACCTACACGACCGAGTGGGTGCCCGGACAGGTCGTGCGGTACTCGATCGACGGTGAGGTCGTGTTCGAGACGCACGAGCACGTCCCGACGACGGCGCACCGGTACATGTTCCAGATCGGGGACTGGGGGCAGCCGGGGCACCTGGAGATCGACTGGGTCCGGAGCTGGACGCCGTAGGGCGCGGCGGGGCGGGGCGGGCCGCGCCCCGCACGGCCCCGCGGGCCGGGGCGCTGGCGTCCGTGGTCGGGTGTCCCGGGTTGGGGTCTTGTGTCCGCGGTCCGCCCGGGCGTCCAGGGTCGGGTGCGCCCGGGCGTCCAGGGTCGGGACCGGGCGTCCCGCTACGCTCGTGCGGTGCACAGGCAGTCCCGGTGGGTCGAAGGCGTCGGTTTCGTGGTCGCGTTCGCCGGCGTGCACGCCCTGCTCTGGTGGCTGACCGCCGTCTCCGCGAACCTGCCGCTCGGCGACGTCACGATCACCTACCGTCGCTGGATCGAGACCGGGCACGTCGACCACTCGTGGGTCGGCATCGACTCGGCGTGGGTGTACCCGATCCTGGCGATCGTGCCGATGGCCGCCGCCGCGATCGGTGGGACCGCGTCGATCGGCACCGGGTGGCTCGTGCTCATGGTGGTGCTCGACGCCGTCGCGTGCGCGGCGCTGTGGCGGCACCGGACGCTCGGCGTCCGGGTCGGGTGGTGGTGGCTCTCGTTCCTCGTCGCCCTCGGGCCCATCGCACTCGGGCGCATCGACACGGTCGCGACCGCGGTGGCCCTGGTCGGGGTCGCCTTCGTCGCCACGCGGCCCGCCGTCGCCTCGGCGCTGTTCACCACGGCCGCGTGGGTCAAGGTCTGGCCCGCGGCGCTGGTCGGCGTGCTCCTGCTGCTCCGGCGCGGCCACCGCCGAGCGGTCCTGGCCGGAGCCGGCGTCGTCACCGGCCTCGTCGTCCTCGTCGACGTGCTGTACGGCGGCGCCTCGCACCTGCTGTCGTTCATCGGCGAGCAGACCGGTCGAGCGCTGCAGATCGAGGCGCCCCTCGCGACGCCGTTCATGTGGGCCGCCGCCGCGCGGGTCCCCGGTGCCGGCGTGTACTACGACCGCGAGATCCTGACCTTCGAGATCGCCGGACCGGGCACGCACGTCGCCGCCGCGCTCTCCATGCCGCTCATGGCGCTCGTGGTCGTCGGCGGGGTGCTGCTCGCGCTGGTCGCCGCGCACCGCGGTGCCCGCCGGGCCGAGGTCGCCCCGGTGCTCGCGCTGCTCCTCGTCGCTGCGCTCGTCGCCACCAACAAGGTCGGGTCGCCGCAGTACGTCGGCTGGTTCGCGGTCCCCGTCGTCTGGGGGCTCGTCGCCGGGCGACCCAGCGCGCGGCGGTTCCTGCCGGTCGCGGTCGCCGTGCTGCCGATGGCGGTGCTGACGCAGGTCGTCTACCCGGGGTTCTACGACCAGGTGCTCGCGGTGCAGCCGTGGGTGCTCGTCGTGCTCACGCTGCGGAACCTGCTCGAGGTCGCCGTGCTCGTGTGGGCGGTCGTGGTGCTCGTGCGGGCGGCGCTCGCCGGGGG
>NZ_MCIG01000139.1 GCF_001705035.1 Curtobacterium sp. UCD-KPL2560
TTCCTGACCCCCGCCACCCTGGCCGCCGCGGTCGGGGTGCCCGCGGCCGTCGCGGTGGCCGGGCGGGCCGCGGCCGCTGTGCCGGCGGCCGCCGCGGTCGAGGTGTCGAGGTCGGCTGCGGTCGGGGCGTCCAGCGACTCCCACGGCAGCCACGTCTCGGCGGCGGGGAGCACGGTCCGGACAACCGCGAGCGCCTCGCGGGATCCGTTCCAGGCGACCGCGGTCCTCTTCGACGTCGTCGCGACCGTGCGGGCCGCGACCAGGGCGTCGGCCGGGTCGACGACGTGCAGGAGGAGCGTGCTCCGGCAGTCCTCCAGGCGTTCCAGCACGGCGTCGAGCCGCGGGATCCGGTCGAGGGCGTTGCCGAGTCGCGCGACCTCGCACCACGGCACGTCGGCGACCCGACGGGGATCGCCCCAGAGCCGGCCGAGGGTCTCGTCGTGCAGCAGGACGGCGACCTCGTCCGCGGTGCGTCGGACGTCGACCTCGACCACGTCGGCGCCGAGGGCCTCGGCGACCGCGATCGCGGGCAGCGTGTCCTCGCGTCGGACGCGCGGGGCACCGCGGCGGGCGACCAGGCGTGGGACGGGCCGGACCGACCGGGCCGCGGCTGGCGCTCCGGCGGGGACGGGGGCGGTGGTCGTCATCACGGCATGGTGCCCGCGGCGGGTGGCGTCCGGGTGACGGCCGGGTGAACGGGGCGGTGCCGGTGCGGGTGGTGCGGCGGTCCGGGTGCGCGTCGGAGCGGTCAGGCGCGCGGGCAGGGGGGCGGGCGACCGCCTGCGCGTCGGAGCTGGCGAGCGAGTGCGGGGCGGGACCGTCAGGCGCGCCCGCGCGGGCGTCGCTCCACCAGGGGCCGGACGATCGCCCGCCACCCGACCAGGAACAGGCCGAGCACCACGGTCGCGACGATCACGAACGACAGCGGGAGCGGGTCGCCGGCGACGTCCCCCTGCCCGGTGAGGACACGGAGCAGCATCCCGACCGCGACCGTCGCCACCCACACGACGACGCCGGTCGGCCAGATCCGGAGGGGCCGCTTCCACGCGAGGCTCACGAGGGAGCCGACCGCCCAGCCCGCGAGGAACGGGTACGCCGTCGTCCAGGTGCCCACGACGGAGGACGCCTCCGCGTGCGAGGAGCGCCCGATGAGGGCGAAGACGACGATGAGGACGATGTCGACGACGGCTGCGAGCCAGCCCCAGGTGCGAGTCACCCGACCATTCTCCCGCGTCCCGGCAGCTGCTCGTCCCCACGCTGCCCGGCCGCCGCTCTGCCCGCCGCCGCGGTGCCCGGCCGTGCCGTGCTGTGCGGTGCCGTGCTGTGCCGCCGCTCGGCCGTGCCGTGCCGTGCGGTGCGGTGCTGTGCCGTGCCGTGCCGCTGGGACGGCGGCGCGGATCGGCTCAGAACAGGCCGTCGCGCAGGTCGTCGTCGGGGCCGTCGAACCCCCGGAACATGTCGGACACGAGCGCGGCGATCTGCGGTTCGACCAGGCGGTCGACTGCCTCGGCGATGCGCGGACGGTGCTCCACGAGCGCGAGGCACACCGCCGTCCCCGTCGCACGGGCGCACTCGTCGGACAGGGCGATCTCGTGGCGGAGTGCGGCCTTCGCCTCGTCGGAGAGCGGCTCGCGTGGCGTCTGCTCGGCCGCACCGGTGCCGGTCAGCTCGCCGAGGGTGAACAGGAACGGCTCGCCCTCGGACGGCTCCGGGTCGACGTCGAGGCCCTGGAACTCCGGCGACAGGCCCTCGGTCGGCTGGTACCCCGCGTGCCGTTTCCGGGCGGCCGCCCGCTCGAGTTCGCGCTGCAGGAGCGGGAGGTTCTTGGCGGTGTACTCGTCGACGGCGTCCTCGATGATCGCCGACATGCGGCCGATCAGAGCGTGCTGGACCGCGTGCGGCACGTCCGGACCGAAGCCCGCGGCGCTGGCGATGGGCGACCCCGTGCACTTGCGGCAGATGCGGGTTCGAGGCCGCGCGCTGCCGATCTGCCACCGGGGCAGCCACCGGAGCCAGACGTCGACGGCGACCCGTACGCGCCCGTCGATCCCGTCCATGCCCCAACAGTAGGCGGCAGCGGGCGCTCGGTCCCGGGCAGCGCGCGCGAACGGGCGGATTCGGCACCCGCGCGCGCGTCCCGGTGCGGCTTCCGCCCGCTCGCGCACGGTGGCTCGCCCCGGCAACACCCCGCTTCCGCGAACGGGCGGAACCAGCACCCGACACGAACGCGCGCCTGCACACACCGCCCGCTCGCGTACGGCGGCTCAGCCCGGCGACACCCCGCTTCCACGAGCGGGCGGAACCAGCACCCGACACGACCGCGCACCCGCACACATCGCCCGCTCGGGCACCGGCGGCATCCCGGCAGAACCCCGCTTCCGCGAGCGGGCGGAACCAGCGCCCGACACGAACGCGCGCCTGCACACATCGCCCGCTCGGGGATGGACACGGGGATGGGCACGCGGGCACGGGCACGGGG
>NZ_MCIG01000140.1 GCF_001705035.1 Curtobacterium sp. UCD-KPL2560
GTCTTCGTTCCGTTCGGGGTCTGTTCCGTGCGCTGCACGATCCGGTTCGACGCGTCCCGCACGTACGACACCTTCGACCCGTCCGTCAGAGCGGTCTGGACGTGCCGGTCCTGCCCGTCGTAGACGAGGGTCTCGTCCGCCAGCGTGGTGGTGTTCCCATGCGCGTCGTAGACCAGCTGCGCACCGGTCAGGGACTGGTTCACCGGCGTCGCTCCCGTGACCGGGTTCGTCACCGTGGTCCCGATGAGCCGGTCCGCTGCGTCGAAGCAGGACGCAACCTGCGTCGCCGCACCCGCCGACGGCTCCCGCGGCGTCGAGGAGCTGGTCCGACGAAGCCGTCCGGTTCCCGTTCTTCCCAGCCGCAGCGACCGCACCCGACTGGGTGCACGTGCTGGCACCGAAGCCGTAGGTCAACCGGTGCCGCGGGATCGACGCGGCCACGAGCCTCCCGGCCGTGTCGTAGGAGTACGTCGACGTGTTCGACGCCGCCCCGAGGGCGGTGGTGTCCTTGAGCACGTTGCCGGACTGGGACCGGACCACCTGGTCGGTGACCTGCGGCTGGTTGTTCGGGAACGACCACGTCAACGCGGTCAGTGCACCGGCACCGTCCTTCGTGACCGTGACCGAGGTGCCGTTGCCGGCGTTCCCGGCACCCGCCGGGTACGCCACCGAGCGGTCGACAATGCCCGGCAGACCCCGGGCCGGTACTACGAACAACCCGGCTCCTTGCGGTTCGCGCGCGCAACATCACGCTTGGCTTTCGCAAGCGCAGCTTTCTGTTTTCGAGCGCCTTGCTTCCCCGGTAAGCATCGTCACCCGCATTAGGACCGGAGCAGGACAAACCAATCGGCCTGTCGCGCCGAGAACGAGGGAACCGTAATCATAGTTCCTTTAGTTCTTGCTGCATTTTCCTTGTCAACCCCGTTCCCGCAAAGCGGACTCCGTATCCTTTTGGATCCAGGAGCGGCAACCTCACCTTGCGGTCATCGAATGAAAGCACCAGCACGCCACCTCTCCTGACGGGAGCGGACCGAGTCGATTCAAAAACGTCACCGGTCTCGGCATAAAACTCACAATCTCCGTCGCGCTTAATCTCCTTGATCACCTCACCACGGTTACTCCGAACAACGATCGCGTCCGAGCTGAAACTGACGATCAGATCACGTTGCAGAGCCTGGTCCGGGCCCGCTCCCAGAGCAATCCGACCCTCCTTGGTCCATCGCGCAAGGACATGAACCGATCCAGGCAGACTGCCCTGAAGCAACGAGAGCTGGTGCGCTGCCGGAGCGAATGAGCACCGCACGATCAGAAAAAATAGCCCGGAGACGAGCAGTATCACAACTGCACCTATGGCCACGGACGCAATTTGCGACCCCTCCCCGCTTAGCAATGCCGAGAGGACGGCGGGAGCGCCGACAATGATACCGAAGAAAGCCGGGAGGAGTGGGAGCAGTCCTCTGGACGGATTGCCTTTACGCTTTTCTGTCATCTGGCCTTATCTCCTTGGGATGTAGCTCACTCCTCCGGTGAGGGAAGAGAATATGGCCCCGCCCGCTCCGGGGATTATTGCGCCGAAAACTGCAGTCATACTCTGAGCCGCACAATACGCATTGGGGCGCTGGATGCAGGCTATCAGTGTCGAAGCTGGCCCGAATGCGCTACTAATCGGCGCCAAGACCGCGCCGACTTCCGGAAGTCCTACCGCGAACGCGATAACTGCAATAACTCCGATCACGAAGCTGGCTTGACCGAGTTGCGAGCCAGACCGCGCCAAATTTTTCCTAATTTGCTGCGGCGTGAGTCGGGCCGGCCTGCTACAACCGCGGTACGTATTTCTGCAATTATAGGGTACATGCTTTGATGGTAGCGACTTTACCCGTTTCCCATTCGAGCCATAACATGCCGCCGGCATGCATTTGTAGCTTGCTTGACCGGTGAAGTCAAAGCTGTTTATGGGGTCGTTGACGTACACGTACGCGTTGTCGGTGCCCCCTTCAACAGGGTCGACCTGCAGGAACCGTCCGAGTGCAGCGACGTACTGCCGGGCGCCCATCTCGATCGTGGCGATCGAGCCGAGGTGTTCGCTGAGCTTCTGGTGCTGCCCGAGCCATCCGTAGTCGGCGTTGCCCTGCTGCGTGTCCGGCCCGGACTGGTTCGCCGTGGCCGTACCGAACAGGCCGGTGGCCTGGTCCATGACCTGCCCGAACGGGTCGTACACCGGCAACACCTGCGAGGCGAGCTGGCCCGACCCGTCGGTGGTGGCGACGATGTCCCCGTGGAGGTTCGGGTACGACCACACCGCGCTCGTCCCACGGAGCTCCGCGGTCAGCCCGCC
>NZ_MCIG01000015.1 GCF_001705035.1 Curtobacterium sp. UCD-KPL2560
ACCCACCACCCCCATCGACCCGTCCGCCCGGACGAACCCCGACCCGCAGCACGGCCGGTCGCCGCGCAGCCGCGTGACCCGCGTCCTGACCGCCGGCATCGCCGCCGTGGCCCTGACGTGCGGTGGCCTGGCCGTGGGCGGTGCCGCGAACGCCGCCCCGACCGGACTGTCGTCGGCCGACCTCAAGCTCGCCCAGCCCCTGCGCGACGCGAAGCCCTCGAAGACGATCGCCGCGTTCGTGCGGACGACCGGCGAGGGGGCGCTCGCCGTCGACGCGAAGGCCAAGGGCGGCGACCTGACGAAGTCGACGTCGCGCTCCGCCCAGGCCGAGCAGCGCGTCAAGGCGATCGCCTCGACCGTCGACGCCGTGAGCGCCGCCGTCAAGCAGGCCGACGCGAAGGCGACCGAGCTGTACTCGACCGAGTACACCGTCCCGGGTGTCGCCGTCGTCGCCGACGTCGACGCGCTCCGCAGCATCGCCGAGCGGTCCGACGTCGAGAGCGTCATCCCGCTCACCCCGAAGAAGATCGTCGACCCGACCCCGGGTGACGCCTCGCGGGCACCGAGCGGCGTCGACCCCGACCTGCTCACCCCCGGCGCGGACGGCGTCGCCCCGAAGAACGCGGCGAGCGACGTCTACACCCGGGCGCTCGACGCCTGGCAGCAGACCGGTCGGACCGGCAAGGGTGTCAACGTCGCCGTGCTCGACACCGGCCTCGACTACACGCAGGCGGACTTCGGCGGACCGGGCACCACGGCCGCGTACCAGCAGGCCCTCGCGAGCACGAACGCGCCGGACAAGAGCTGGTACGACGGCTCGAAGTTCCTCGGCGGCTACGACTTCGCCGGTCCCACGTACAACGCGGACACCAAGAGCGCCGCGTACGACCCGACCCCGAAGCCCGACGCCAACCCGATCGACGGCAAGGGCGGCGACCACGGCACCCACGTCGCCGGCACCGCCGCGGGCTTCGGCCTCACCGCGGACAAGAAGACCTTCCGCGGCGACTACGCGAAGCTCACCACGCAGCAGGTCCAGGACATGTGGATCGGTCCGGGCACCGCGCCCCAGGCCGGCCTGTACGCCCTCAAGGTGTTCGGTGACGGCGGCGGTTCGACCGACCTCACCGGCGCCGCGCTCGACTGGGTCGGCAAGGCCCTGACCGAGGGCAAGGACATCAACGTCCTCAACCTGTCGCTCGGTTCCGACTACGGCGCACCGGACGACCCCGACAACGCCAAGATCGACGCGCTCACCGCCCGCGGTGTCCTGCCCGTCATCGCCTCGGGCAACGCCGACGACTTCACCGACATCGGTGGTTCGCCGGGCAACGCCGAGGGCGCGCTGACCGTCGCCGCGAGCGCCACCGGGCAGTCCCTGTTCGACGGCGTGAAGGCGACCGCCCCCGCGGACGTCGCGAAGACCTACCGGTCGCAGTACTCGCAGAACTACCAGGGCACCCTGCCGGTCGAGGGCGACGTCGTCGTGCCGACCATCAACGTCGACGGCTGCCAGGCGTTCAGCGCCGACGAGGCGGCCGAGGTGAAGGGCAAGGTCGTCTGGCTGAAGTGGACCGACGGCGCACTCGAGTGCGGCTCGGGCGTCCGCTTCACCAACGTGCAGGCAGCGGGCGGCATCGGCGTCCTGCTCGCCGGCACCGTGACGAGCTTCGACTCGGGCGTCGCGGGCAACGCGACCATCCCGGGGGCCGAGCTCACGTCGGACAGTGTGGCGAGCCTCCAGGCCGCTGCCCAGGCCGGGACCCTGCACGTGCAGTTCGCACAGGAGCTCAAGGGATTCCAGCTGGCGACCGAGCAGGCGAACGTGAACACGCTCGCGTCGTTCACCAGCCGTGGTGTGCACGGCTCGTTCGACGACATCGTCAAGCCCGACGTCGCTGGCCCCGGGGTCAACGTGATCTCGGCGGCCAACGGCACCGGTGACGGCCGCATGTCGATGAGCGGCACCTCGATGGCGACCCCGCACGTGGCCGGCATCGTCGCGCTGACGTTCCAGTCGCACCCGTCGTGGACGGCCCCGCAGGTCAAGGCCGCCGTGATGAACACCGCGACGCACGACGTGGAGCAGGGCGACCGCACGGCCACGCTGCTCCGCCAGGGCACCGGCCGCGTCGACGCGCTGCAGGCGGTCACCGCCGGCACCACGGTCCGCAGCGTCGAGAACGACCAGCTCGTCACCGCCTCGTACGGTGTCGTGGAGGTCAGCGGTGCCGCGACCGAGTCCCGCACGCTGCAGATCCAGAACACCGACGGCCGGGCGCACACCTACGACGTGGCCTACCAGCCGCAGGTCGACCAGCCGGGCGTCGCGTTCACGCTGAGCACCAAGCGGGTCACGGCTCCGGCCCACGGCACCGCGACGGTCAAGCTGACGTTCACGATCGCCGACCCGTCGAAGCTGCGTCGCGTCATCGACCCCACCCAGGAGTCGGTGCAGTCCGGGTACCAGCGTGAGTTCGTCGCGGCGGCCTCGGGCGTCGTGGCCTTCACGCCGACCGACACGTCGCTCAACCCGCTCCGCCTCGGTGCCTACGTGGCGCCGAAGCCGGTCAGTGCGGTGCACGGCAAGGACATCGCGTTCTCGGGCACCCAGACGCAGGCCGACCTCGCGCTCGCCGGGCGTGCGGTCGACCAGGGCGACGCCGTTACCGGGTACCACTCGGTCGTCGCGCCGTTCGTGCTCGGCGGGACGGACGGCCAGGAGTCGTTCCCGGCCGGTGCGGCGAAGCAGTCGCTCCAGGCGGCGGACATCCGGTCGTACGGTGCGAACTACGACAAGGCGTCCGACACGCTCGCGTTCGGCGTGCAGACCGCCGGCGCCGACGCGAACCCCGGTGCCGTCACGAACGTCGAGGTCATGATCGACACGAACCGCGACGGCAAGCCCGACTACCTGGTGTACGACGCGAAGTCGGCGACGGTCGACGCCACGTTCGCCACCACGGTGGACCTGGCGACGGGCGAGACCGTCGACTCGCAGCCGCTGAACGGCGGGACCGCGGGGCAGGACGTCAACACGTTCGACAGCGCCGTGAAGGTCCTGACGGTCTCGGCGTCGACGATCGGCGCGACCGGTCCGTTCGACTACTCGGTGCTCACCGAGTCGGCGTACGCCCCGGCCCTCGCCACGAGCGGCTCCAACGTCGTCGACGAGACCGCCCAGGCGACGTACGACCCGACGAAGCCGGCGCTGACCTTCGCGCAGGGCACCACGACCGGTGTGCTCTTCGCGGACCAGGGCTCGCTGCAGGTCACGCGTCCGGCCGACGTCACGAACGCGCGCATCCTGCTGCTCCACCTCGGCAACGCGGTGGGCGACCAGGCGGACACGCTCGCGGCGGCGCAGACCGCGCCGACGCTGGCGCTCCGCCCGGGCAGCGCGGTCACGATCTCGGGCACCCCGAAGGTCGGCAAGACCCTCAAGGCGCAGCACGGGTCGTGGGACGGCAAGAAGGTGACGTACTCGTACCAGTGGCTCCGTGACGGTGTCGCGGTGCCGGGTGCGACCGGGCAGCAGTACTCGCTCGGCACCACGGACGCGGGGCACCGCTTCCAGGTGACGGTCACCGCGAAGGCGTCCGGCTACCAGGACGGCACGGCGACCTCCGCCGAGACCGCGGCGGTGGCTCCCCGCCGCTAGCCGACAGCAGGACGCCCCGCTACCGACCGGTAGCGGGGCGTCCTGCTGTCCGGTTCCTCCCTGTGCCCGTGCGCCCAGTGCGGCAAGGGGACATGTAGTTAGACAAACTAGACAATCGGTGCCACGCTGCACGCATGCGAACGCAGAACAGCCTGATGCAGCTCCGGGCGAACCCGATGGAGTGGCGTCGTCGCGGCCTCACGCCGCCGGACGTCATCCAGGCGATGATCGAGGAACGCCTCGCCGAGCCGGGTCACTCCCAGCCGGTCGGCGACCCGTCCTACCAGGACTTCTTCCGCATCTGAGCGCGGAACGTCACCCCACGACGGACGGGAGGCGCGGTGCCGGCTGGCACCGCGCCTCCCGTCCGTTCGTGGTCGGGCCGGACCCGCGTGGTCGCCGTGACCGCCCGGGTCCCGGCCCTGGCCGGGACGAGTCCCCGATCTCGTCGGTACGGTGCGGCCGCGCTCTCCACAGGCGGGTGACGCGGAGGTGACCAGTCGATAGACTCGGGTGGACCACCGGCCCAGCCCGCCGGTGCGGTCCTCCGCCAACGTGAGGAGAACCTCCATGCCCGCAGCAGTCATCATCGGTGCCCAGTGGGGTGACGAGGGCAAGGGGAAGGCAACCGACCTCCTCGGCTCCCGCATCGACTACGTCGTGAAGTTCAACGGCGGCAACAACGCCGGGCACACGGTCGTCGTCGGCGGCGAGAAGTACGCCCTGCACCTGCTGCCCTCGGGCATCCTCACACCCGGCGTCACCCCGGTCATCGGCAACGGCGTCGTCGTCGACATCGAGGTGCTGTTCCAGGAGCTCGACGCGCTCAAGGCCCGCGGGGTCGACGTCTCGAAGCTCCGCGTCTCGGCGAACGCGCACGTCATCACGCACTACCACCGCACGATCGACAAGGTGACCGAGCGCTTCCTCGGCAAGCGTCAGATCGGTACGACCGGGCGCGGCATCGGTCCGACCTACGCCGACAAGATCAACCGCGTCGGCATCCGCATCCAGGACATCTTCGACGAGAACATCCTGCGCCAGAAGGTCGAAGCGGCCCTCGACCAGAAGAACCACCTGCTCGTCAAGGTCTTCAACCGTCGTGCGATCGACGCCGAAGAGGTCGTCGAGTCGCTGCTGTCCTACGCCGACCGCCTGCGCCCGATGGTCGCCGACACCGCGCTCGAGATCCACCAGGCGCTCGAGCGGGGCGAGACCGTCCTGTTCGAGGCCGGCCAGGCCACCATGCTCGACGTCGACCACGGCACCTACCCGTTCGTGACCTCGTCGTCCGCGACCGCCGGCGGTGCCGCGACCGGTTCCGGCATCGGCCCGGGCAAGCTCGAGCGCATCATCGGCATCGTCAAGGCGTACACGACCCGCGTCGGCGCCGGTCCGTTCCCGACCGAGCTGTTCGACGAGTCGGGGGAGTTCCTCCGCGCGAACGGCTTCGAGTTCGGCACCACGACCGGTCGCCCCCGTCGCTGCGGCTGGTACGACGCCCCGATCGCCCGGTACACGGCGCGCATCAACGGCGTGACCGACTTCGTGCTCACCAAGCTCGACGTCCTGACCGGCCTCGAGACCATCCCCGTGTGCGTCGCGTACGAGGTCGACGGGCAGCGCGTGGACGAGGTCCCGGTCAACCAGTCCGACTTCCACCACGCGAAGCCGATCTACCAGGACTTCCCCGGCTGGTCCGAGGACATCACGGGCGCCCGCTCGTTCGACGACCTGCCGAAGAACGCGCAGGACTACGTGCTCGCGGTCGAGGCGATGTCGGGTGCCCGCATCTCGGCGATCGGCGTCGGCCCGGGCCGTGACGCGATCGTCGTGCGGCACGACCTGCTCGGGGCGGCGCTCTGACGATGCGGATCCTGTTCGTCTGCAGCGGCAACATCTGCCGGTCCCCGCTCGGCGCCCAGGTGCTGACCGCTCGGCTCGGCCCGGACGCCCACGCGTTCACGGTCGAGTCGGCCGGCACGATCGCCGACGACGGTGCCGCGATGGACGGCCCGGCCGCTGCGCAGTCCGCGCGGCTCGGTGGCGACCCGTCGACGCACCGCTCGCGCTACCTGACCGAGCAGATCGCGGCGTCGGCCGACCTCGTGCTGACGGCCGAGCGGTCGCACCGTGCGGCCGTGGTGTCGCTCGCGCCCCGGACGGCCAAGCGCGCCTTCACGATCAAGCAGTTCGCCCGCGTGCTCGACGGGCTCGAGCCGGGCGACCTCGCCGGGATCGCGACCGCGCAGGACCTGGTCGACCGGATCGCCCGGCTGCGGGGGACCGTCCCGCCGCCGGCCGACCCCGCGGACGACGACGTCGACGACCCCTACCGGCGGTCCGAGGCGACGCACGTGCGGGTCGCGGACGAGATCGACGCCGCACTCGCGCCGATCGCGGACGCCCTGCGCGCGCTGCGCTGAGCTGCGCCGAGCTGCGCCGCCCCTCCGGACGGCGCGACGCCCCCGCTGCACGCGCAGCGGGGGCGTCGTCGTGTGCGGAGGCGCGGGGGCTTCGTCCCGGGGTGGCCCGGGCCGCGCTCAGTCGCGCAGCTCGGGCAGCCGGTAGGTGCCGAGCGTGACCGTGTGGGCGCCCTGCCCGAGCAGCTTCCGCACGACCGCGTCGGTGCGGGCCCGGTTCGGTACCGCGTTCCGGCGCACCAGGGTCGTGACGAGGTTCTGCAGCTCGGTGGCGTCGGTCACGATCGCGGTCGAGGCACCGCCGCTGCCGGTCTCGCTCTCCCCGCGGTCCTCGGCCTGGACGTACGCGGCGGCGTCGCCGGAGTAGAACACGGCCGAGTGCACCCACGAGGGGCCGCCGCCGTCCTCGTCGCTCAGGAAGTGCTTGAGCCGGCGGGCCTGCTGCCGGACCTGGCGCGCGGGCGAGGCGCCGCCGGCCTGCACGCGCACCTGCCACCAGTGCTCGACCTCGTCGGCGTGGTCGAGCACCCGGCGGCTGCGCACCTGCACCGCGAAGGAGCCGGTCAGCGAGGACTCGTCGAGCAGGTTCCGGAAGGCGTGGTGCACGGTGCTCGGCTTGCGGCCGTCGAACACGATGCCGTTCCACCGCTTGTTCTCGACGACGAGCACGTGGCCCGACTCGAGCACCAGGACGTGGTCGAGCTGCGCGACGAAGCTGCGGCTCCGGTCGCGCTCGGCGCGGGCGACGGGAGCGAAGACGACGTTGGTGAACAGGGCGCCGTTCACCCCGACCGCACGGCAGACCTCGTGGATGGTGCGCTGCGAGGCCTCCTCCCACCGCATGCCGCGGCGGGCGAGGTCGCGGCTCTGCTCGGCGTCGGCCAGGGCTTCCTGGCGTGCGACGTCGGCGGCGACGAGCCGGCGGGCGTGCTCGGCCTCGGTCGCAGCGGTGCGCTCGCGGTGCTCCCGTTCGAGCGTGCCGGTCTGGTGGTCACGGAGTCGTTCGGCGTCGGCGAGGGCGGCACGGGCCGAGGACTGGTTCCGCCGCAGGACGATCACCAGGAGGACCACGACGACCGCGAGCCCCCCGGCGACCAACCACGGCACGAGCTCGCTGGTCATGGTGCAACCCCACCACACCCGGGCACGGGGGAGCGGACCGGCGGCGGCGAGTCGAGCCAGCGGCGGCGGGTCGGGCCCCCGGCCGAGCAGGTCGAGCACGTCCAGCCGGCCACGCCGGTGGCAGCGGCGCCGCCGACGCTGCCCGGTCGACTCCCGGAGGAGCCGCTCAGCGCGGCCAGGTCGCGACGACCGCAACGGCGTTGAACAGCACGTGCGCGACGACCGCCGCACCGATCCGGTTCGTCATCGCGACGAGGGCGCCGGTCAGCAGACCGAGCACGAACGTCGTGACGAACACCTGGAACCCGGCGATCGTGGTCGTCGCGGCGCCGAGGAACAGGTGGGACAGGGCGAACAGGAACGCCGTCAGCACGACCGCGAGCCACTGCGTGCGCGGTGTGAGCTCGGCCGCCAGGGTCCGCTGGAACAGCCCGCGGAAGAACGTCTCCTCGATGACCGGGCTCACGATCACGATGCCGACGGCAGAGACGACGAGCAGCCCCACGTCCGGTGCCCCGAGCGACGGTGCCGGGGTCAGTCCGGTGGTCCCGGTCAGGGCGATCGCGAGCACGACGTCGACCACCCGCGCGAGGATGACGATCCCGAGCGCGAACACCAGGTCGCCGAGCTCGATCCGGAACCGGCCGAGCGTGCCCTTGCCCGTCCGTGCGATCACCCACACCGCGCCGAGCACGAGCGGCACCCACACCGACAGGTTGCCTGCGAGGACCTGCAGCGCGGGCGGCTGGATGGCCCCGCGGAGGGTCAGGCTGCTCACGATCCGGGCGAGCACGACGGCCACCACGAGGGCGACCAGCAGGGCGACGAGGTCCCGCTGCCGGGCGGTCGAGGGCTCGGTGGTGTCCGCGTCCGGCTGCGTCGTCATGGGGCGAGCGTAGAGGACGGTCGAGTCACTTCCGCCACAACAGGCGAGTAGGCCTCATCCGTGTGGCACTATTTACAAGCCGACTGCTGGGAGAACCCCTGCAGACCCTGTGTCGGGACCACAGGAACGGTCAGGATCGGGGAAGGCGGGCCGCGTGGAACTGCGCGACTACATCACAGTGCTGCGCAAGGGATGGGTGCTGATCGTCGTGCTCGCCCTCGTGGGTGTCGCCGCGGCGGCCGGGTTCTCCCTGCTCAAGAAGCCCGTGTACTCGGCGAGTGCGCAGGTGTTCGTCTCGACCGAGACCTCGGGCAGTGCGAGCGACCTGGCGCAGGGCAACACGTTCACGCAGCAGCGCGTGCTGACCTACTCGAACCTGGTGCAGACGCCGATCGTGCTCCTGCCGGTCATCTCGTCGCTCCGGCTCGACATGAACGCCGACCAGCTTGCCTCCATGGTCTCGGCGACGGCGCCGACGAGCACCACGCTCATCTCGATCACCGTGACCGACACGAACCCGGTGCAGGCCACCGAGATCGCGAACGCCGTCTCGGCGAGCCTGACCAACGTCGTGCAGGACATCGAGTCCACCGACGCGAACGGCAAGGGCACCGTCAAGCTGACCCGCGTGAAGCAGGCCGACGTGCCGCTCGCGCCGATCAGCCCCAACGTCCCCGTGAACATCGCCCTCGGCCTGCTCGTCGGGCTCGCGCTCGGCGTCGGCATCGCGGTCCTGCGCGAGACCCTCGACAACCGCGTCCGCACCGAGGTCGACGTCGAGAAGATCAGCGACAAGCCCGTCGTCGGCGGCATCGCGTTCGACGGCAAGGCCGCCGAGCGACCCCTCATCGTGCAGGTCGACCCGCGCAGCCCGCGCGCCGAGTCCTTCCGCACGCTCCGCACGAACCTGCAGTTCCTCGACCTCGGCACCGGCTCGCGCACCTTCGTGATGACGTCGTCGATGCAGTCCGAGGGCAAGAGCACCACGGTCGCGAACCTGGCGATCGCGCTCGACAGCGCCGGCTTCCGCGTCATCCTCATCGACGCCGACCTGCGCCGCCCGCGCGTCGGCGAGTACATGGACGTCGACGGCTCCGCCGGCCTGACCGACGTGCTCATCGGCCGCGCCACGCTCGAGGACGTCGCGCACCCCTGGGGTCGCGGCAACCTCGTCGTCCTGCCCGCCGGGCAGATCCCGCCGAACCCGTCGGAGCTCCTCGGTTCGAAGGCGATGGAGGAGCTCATCGCGACGCTCGAGCAGCAGTTCGACTACGTGCTGTTCGACGCCCCGCCCCTGCTGCCCGTCACCGACGCCGCGATCCTGTCGAAGAAGGCGTCCGGCGCCATCCTCGCGGTCGCGTCCGGCAAGACGCACAAGGGCCAGCTCGCCGCCGCGGTCGCGTCGCTCGAGAACGTCGGCGCTCCGATCGCCGGCTTCGTCATCACGATGATGCCGGTACGTGGGCCGGGGGCCTACGGCTACGGGCGCTACGGCTACGGCTACGGCTACGGCCTCGACGACGAGCAGCCGCCGCAGCCGTCCGCGAAGCCGCCGAAGAAGGCCCGCGGGAAGCTCGGCACGCTGCGCCGCGCCGACCGCTGAGACGGGGGACGACGACATGGCTCGTGACCGGGGGACCCGAAGCCTCGGCGGTGCACTGCGACGGAACACGCTGATCGGCGTCGCCGTCGTGATCGTCGCGCTGGTCGTCATCGACGTGGTGCTCGTCGCGCTCGCGCTCGGCCGCACCGACCCCGCCACGACGGGGACGCCCCGTCCGGCGCCCACCTACTCGAGTGTGCCGTCCGACGACGCGTCGGCGACACCGTCGCCGACGCCGTCGGCGTCCGCGACGCCGGGCGCGGGCGGCACCGCGCAGGGTGCGTCGAGCGTCCCGGCCCGCCACCTGCTGTCTGCAGTCGACGGCCGGGAGGCATGGCGCGCCTCCAGTGCGTCGTGTTCCGCTGCGGACGTGGTGCTGGAGCACACCGTCGACGCGGGGACCACCTGGCAGCCCGTCGCGCTCGGCCCGGACGTGCGTGCCCTGTGGGGCATGCGCGCCACGACCAGCGGACTGTCGATCCTCGCCGCCGTCGGCGACGGATGCGCGCCGACCGAGCGCACCAGCGTCGACGACGGCGCGACCTGGAAGGCGGCCACTGCCGGCGCTGCCGGCGCCGCGATCACGCCCGACGGCCTGCTGCTCAACGGCGTCGCGGTCCCGACGCCCTGCCCCGAGCCGATCGACGCGTTCCAGGGCGTCCGCTCGGCGATCGTCGTCTGCGACACCACCGTGCAGTGGCGCGCCGGCACCGGCGCGTGGGTGTCGGTGCCGCTCGCGGGTGTCCGCGGGGTCGCCGTGAACGACGCCTCGTACACGCTCGCCCGCGTCGGTGTGCCGGAGTGCCAGGGCGTGCAGATCGCGACCATGAGCGCCGTGGGCGTGACGCCCGCGACCACCGCCAAGGCCGTCGGCTGCGAGCCGGCGGACGACGGCGCGCAGATCGCGATCGACCGGGCGGGCGTCAACGTGTGGACGTGGGTGGGGGACGCGGTCGCGGTGTCGACCGACGGGGGCGCGACGTGGTAGGCGGGAGGTCCCGGTGACCGTCCAGGGCGCGCGTGCCGCGACCACTCCGGCGAGCACGCTGGAGTGGAGCCACCGGTACTCCCGGCGCGTCCTGGTGACGGACCTGCTCGCCCTGATCTGGGTCGTGTTCGGCGTGCAGATCGCCTGGCTCGGGTTCAGCTCGGACCTGGCGACCAACACCGCCGACCTCAAGCTCAGCTACTTCGCGATCTCGGTCGTCGTCATCGCCGTGTGGATGACCGGCCTCGCGATCTACGACACCCGCGGCCCCCGCGTCATCGGCGTCGGCAGCTCGGAGTACCGCCTGGTCGCCGACTCGAGCGTCCGGGTGTTCGGCCTCATCGCCATCGCCGCGTACCTGCTGCGCGTCGACCTCGCCCGCGGCTACGTCCTCATCGCCTTCCCGCTCGGCATCCTCGTCCTGCTGCTGTCGCGCTGGATGTGGCGGCAGTGGCTCGTCGCCGAGCGCAAGCACGGCGGCTACTCGGCGCGCGTGCTGCTCGTCGGGTCGACCGCGAGCGTGCTCCACATCGGACGGGAACTCGCCCGCTCGCCCGAGGCCGGCTACCGCGTCGTCGGTGCCGCGGTCGCCGACGGCACCCGCGGTGTCCTGCCCGGCAGCACCATCGAGAGCCACGGCGGCATCGACGACGTCGCCGCGGCGCTCCGCGCCACCGGCGCCGACACCGTCGTCATCACGAGCTCGGACGACCTGCCGCCCGAGCGCGTCCGCCAGCTCAGCTGGTCGCTCGAGCCCGGCCGCCAGCACCTGGTCGTCGCGCCGAGCCTGACCGACATCGGCGGCCCGCGGATCCACACCCGCCCTGTGCAGGGCCTGCCGCTGATCCACGTCGAGACCCCGACGTACTCCGGCCGGAAGCTCTACACGAAGCGCGCCTTCGACCTGGTCGGGTCGGCGCTGCTCATCGCCGTGCTGTCGCCGCTGCTCGTCCTGCTTGCGATCCTGGTGAAGGCCGGTTCGTCCGGGCCGGTCTTCTTCCGCCAGGAGCGCGTCGGCCTGAACGGCTCGACGTTCCACATGATCAAGTTCCGCTCGATGGTCGTCGACGCCGAGGCCCGCCTGCAGGAACTCAGCGCGCTCGACCGAGCCGAGGGGAACACGGTCCTGTTCAAGATGAAGGACGACCCCCGGGTGACCCGCATCGGAGCGGTCATGCGCCGCTACAGCCTGGACGAGGTGCCGCAGCTGTTCAACGTGCTGGTCGGCAACATGTCGCTCGTCGGCCCCCGACCGCCGCTCGCTCGCGAAGTCGAGCGGTACGACCAGCACGTGCACCGCAGGTTCCTGGTGAAGCCGGGCATGACGGGGCTGTGGCAGGTCAGTGGGCGGTCGGACCTGTCGTGGGAGGACTCGGTGCGGTTGGACCTGTACTACGTGGAGAACTGGTCGGTGATGGGCGATGCCGTGATCGTGTGGAAGACGGCGCGAGCTGTACTTGCGAGTGAAGGTGCATATTGACCTCTTTCCAGCACGGCGATCAGCTAGCCAGCCGATACGCGACGCAGCCGATCTCGCCCGCTATAGCCCTACTTTTCTTCGCGGTGGGGTTTTCCGCCGCGTTCAGAACCCTACAGATTGGCAGTGTCCACCTGTTTACGGTTCTTACTGCACTCGCCTTCCTAGCTCTATGGAGCCGGCGGAAGCCTTCGATGGCTGTGCTCTCAATCGGGCTTATGGCCTTGCTAGGTATCGGCCTGATCGATATGTCGCTTCTATGGCCGAACTTGGCTGTGAATCCTCTGCTTGGGGCGCAGCTGGCGATTCTGGGAGTCTCCGCTTTCGCTTTAGCAACGACGGCCGACAAGAAATCAGTTTTGTGGGCATACCGTGGGTTACTTACGGGTGCGAGCTTGTCCTCAGCGGTAGCAATACTTCAGCAGTTTCGACTGATTCAAACCGAACTGTGGACGGACAGCAGCGGCCTTTCTCGCCCCACCGGATTGGTGGAGGAGCCTGATTGGGCCGGCTTTTTTGCAGCTTGCGCACTTCTACTCCTCGTACGAGGCGTCGTGCGCAGAGGTCGTGTGTGGTGGTTGTTGTTCGCCATCAACAGTGCTTGCGTAATCTTCTGTCTAGCACGAGCATCTTGGTTGGCTCTGGCGGTATCCTTTGCGCTAGTCCTATTCGCGGTGGCGACGAAGCGTCGAACAGCCTATCCCATAATTGTGGGACGGCGACTCGTGGGGGCCGCTTCCATCGCTCTCTTTTTAGTGATCGTCGTCGATCGACCCTTCCGTGAAATAGCACTTAATCGAGTCCTGAGCATTTTCAGTGATGAGCACCGTGACCTGAATGCCGTGTATAGGCAGCAGCAGCTAGATGGACTCTGGAATTTGGTTCAAACCGCTCCGTGGCACGGGTGGGGCCTAACCGCAAGCGCTCGTGTCAGTAGTACGGGAGTGTTGGGCGTACAAGGCGGGAACAGCGTCCCAACAAACTGGGTACTCGGGCTCGCATCGGATGCGGGTATCCTAGCTTTCCCGTTCTTTGTGATGGTGCTGGTGCTTGCTGTCCTTCGGGCTGGATCAGTTTCGGCCCAGGTGCTGGCTATGGTAGCGGTGAACAGTTTGTTCTCGAATCTGCTTTTTTCTCCGATCTGGTGGCTCGCCTTAGCGCTCGCGGCTAGCGAAGATGGAGCGTTGGTGTCCGCGGCACCGGGGAAAGGTTCATCGGCAGCGCACCGTTTGAGAGGGCGAGTTGGCGTTGGGTAGTGGGCGTAGGGCTGTATCAATCACATTGGTAGCGAACATGCTGCCGGCTGCACTTGGATTCTTGAGTGCGCCCGTGCTTGCTAGAGCATTCCCGGTGGCGGAGCGTGGGGAGGTTGCTGCCGCGACCGCACTGGTGCTGCTGGCGAGTAGCTGCTTGTCCTTCGGTTTCCCGGAGTCTCTCACCTACCACTTCGCTCGCCACTTGGTGGATAGGAGGCTCCTGACCTCGGTGGCCCTTGTGGTCCTCGCTGCGGGCAGCCTCACATGGATCGCGTTGCTGGGCTCACTACCACTTTTGATGCCGGGAGATGCGCAGGTACAACAACTGACAAGACTAGCCTTGGTGGCCTTGGTGCCGACACTGTTTGTCGGAGCGGCACGGGGTATCGCGATAGGCCTACAGCGGTGGTGGTTGGTCGCGATCGAACGGGGAAGCGGCGCTGGCCTGAGGTTGATCGCGCTCCTGGCGCTTCTGACGTCGGACAATTTGAGCCAGGAGTGGGCTGTCGCGGTCGTTTCCATCAGTGGCTTCGCTGGCGGAATCGCGTATCTAGGCTTGATCAGGCAGCAGACCTTTGCAACTACTGATCCTCAAAGGGTCACACTTCGGCAATTCACATCGTACGGCAGTCGAGTATGGATCGGCTCGCTAACCGGAATCCTTCTGAGCCGCCTGGACCAAGCGATCCTGACTCCGATCGCCGGCGCCGACGCCTTGGGCATATATGTTGTGGCGGCTACAATTGTTGAACTATCCCTTGTGATTAATGCTGCAGTAAGCACCGTGATGTTTTCGCGCCAGTCCTCGAGCGTGAACGACGAGGAGCTGGGCTCAGCAGCAAGAGTGTCTACATTATTGACGTTTGTTGCCTGCGCCTGTATCGCCGCTGTGGCGCCGATTGCCATACCGCTTGCCTTCGGGGGCGAATACGACTCAGCCTTCCTGCCATTATGCATTCTCCTCGCGGGTGTATCTCTCGCCAATCCAGGTTCCGTTGCGGGCTCGGGGCTGAATGCGCGGGGGCGACCAGGGCTCCGCAGCGTTGCATTGCTCGCGGGACTCTCGGTGAATATCCTTTTGCTTCTCTCACTCGGCTCGCAATTCGGTGCAGTCGGGGCTGCAGTGGCGACGCTCGGCGGCACCTTCGTAGCGGGGTGGACGAATATCGTTTTTTTGAGATTCATGTACGGTGTCCCGGTCAACAGCTTTGTTGGTATTCGCCGATCTGACCTTCGACTTATAAAGGAAAATGTGCTCAGTGCGCGAGTAAGGGGAGCAAAATGAGCAGGCTGTCGGTGGCCTATGTGGCGAGTACGCAGTATGACGGCGGCGCGGAGCGGCATGTTATTCGCCTAGCAGCCTTGATGGGAGAGCTTTGCCCGGCTTTCATCATTGGGGGCTTCGGGCGCGACGGCGCGATTGAGCAACAGGCTCGGAATTATGCGCTCGGGGGAAAATGGGTTACGCGTAACCTCCCTTCGGCTTTCGTCCGCTTGCCGGTAGAGCTCTGGCGAGCGCGAAAGATTGCGCGAACGCGACCGGCGTCGGTCTATCACATGCATTTCAAGCGAGAGCAGATTGGTTTTTCAAAGTCGTTCAGCAAACTAGGTAGGGTCGTCTGGACGGAACACGGCGTTTTTCCCGGAAGTATTTTCGGTGCTGTTCTGAAACCACTTTATAGGCGCGCTTCCCGTAATGTTCACACGATAATCTGCGTCTCTGACCGTGTGCGCGACAGTATCGAGGAAGTTTTAGGGTCGTCCCAGAAGCTCGTAGTCATCCCTAACGCCGTCGACGTGCAGCAGTTGCGTGCCGCTCGTGAAAGTCTGCGTAGTCGAACAAGGCAGGAGATGGGATTCAATGACACGGACCGTGTAGCTCTGATAATTGGGCGGCTGTCCCCTTCGAAACGTCCTCGTCTTGCGATCGAAGCGGCTCTCGACGGTCGATGCAAGGTGATCGTTGCGGGCGCAGGGGTGGAAGCCGCAGCGTTGAGGCACGACTTTGCGCCCGCCGGGGTTCGCTTTCTCGGATCAGTAGCAGATCCTCGTCCCCTGTGGGCGGCCGCAGACGTTCATTTGTTTCTCTCCAACGGAGAGGGCGAAGGACTTCCTACCGTCCTGCTCGAGGCGGGCGCTGCTGGTGTGCCCACCGTGATCTCATCTGACTGTGGTTTCGCCGATCTGGCTACCGGAATGGGGGGCGTCGCCGTCGATCCAGTGCGCGATCGTGTTTCGAGAGCTTTGAGCGAATGGGAGTTCTCCGACGCGGTTCCGTCAATCGTGGACGCCTATGATACTCGCCGGTGGATTCAATCGCACAATGCGACCTATCTCGATGCTGTCAGGGAGCGCTCATGACGAACGAATTGGGAGCCTTGACTAGGTCGGTGGTAGGTATGTCGGTCATGCACGCGCGCAATCTCTTCTATCGACGACGCTTCCCCTTTGCCGCTAGTGGCGTCACGGTTAGTCTGACTTCTTATGGAGCGCGACTCAGAACTGCGCATCTGGCGGTCGAATCGATTCTCCGAGGGCGGGTTAAGCCGAGTCGGGTGATTCTTTGGATTGCGGAAGAAGAAAGAGTGGCTCGCCTACCGGGCGGGCTTAGGCGTCTCGCGGCGAGAGGGGTAGAGATTCGCTACGTTCAGGACGACGGGCCGCACAAGAAGTACTGGCCAATTATCTCCGAGCTGGACGAACTTCCCCTAGCGGTCGTAGTGGCCGATGATGATGTCATTTATCCTCGCTATTGGTTGGCGGAGTTGACGGAAGAGCATGATCGGACTGGGCGAGAGGTTATTGCTCATCGTGCCGCGTTAGTTGACATAGACGAGTCAGGGAACATAAAACCCTATGTTGAGTGGCAACACGCGCTCAAAGGGGAGTGTGGACCACGAGTTCTTCCCACGGGCATGGGGGGTGTCCTCTATGGTCGCCTCGCCTTAGAAGCAGTGGCCGCGCGTGGAACTGGCTTCCGAATTGTTGCTCCGCGGGCCGATGACCTGTGGTTGCACGCTTGCGTAGTATCCGCCGGATTTCAACCGGTACAGCTCAAACGTACTGATCGCAGAAATTTCGCAGATGTTCGTGGGAGTGGCGCCGCAACGCTGACTTCGCAAAATGTGGGCGGCGGAGGTAATGATGAAGTATTCGCGCGACTTCTTATGTGCCCGTCCTACAACGCCGCACTTCGAAAGGGCGCTGGGTCTCTAGGGCCGAGCTAGATATCCAATCCTCCTGCTGCTAGATACCAGGCGGCGCTGACCCGTCCGTCACGCAGGGGCAACGTGGCTCGTATCGACGTTGGTTCAAGCGGCCGCGCGAGAGCTCGGCAAATTGCGGTCGCAAGTTCCTGAGATGTGGGGGAGGCGGCCACAAGCACGTGCCCGTTGGCCTGCAACCATGGCGCTAGGCCGGTCTCCATAGTGGTAACTATGGTGAGACCTGCCCTTAAACCGTCCTGGATCGGGAGTCCTATCTGTTCGCGCCACCGGCCCTCCCTGAGCGAAGGAGCGATGAGAATCGACTGCTGGTTCAGTACACTGCCGATCTCGTTCTTCGGGATGAAGCCCGCGTATGAGCGGGACTCTGGCGACTGCCGGACGAAATCTTCCACCTGGTCGGAAAGAGGCCCTGATCCGACGATATGCAGCTTGGCCGACGGGCATCGTTCCTCCACGATGGCCCACGCCTCTAGGAGCAAGAGGATGCCCTTACGGGTTTCCAGTCGACCGACGAAGACAGCCCGACCTGGAGTCTTGCGGTCGGGA
Source organism: Curtobacterium sp. UCD-KPL2560 (assembly GCF_001705035.1). Taxonomy (GTDB): domain Bacteria; phylum Actinomycetota; class Actinomycetes; order Actinomycetales; family Microbacteriaceae; genus Curtobacterium. Next base: position 17,190 of record NZ_MCIG01000015.1, read on the forward strand.
ACGCCCTCGGGTGCCGCTGGAAGGTTTGTTATGAGCTCACTGGGCACAGACAGAGTTCCGGACAGACTGTGGTAAGTGGTGCGCGCGGACTCACTTGCGTAACTCAGGCGCTCGTACGCTAGGCGTATGTAGGAACCCACAAGCGCCCGAAAAAATGGCTGCATCAGATTTGTGCCAAATCTGGTCCCGAGCAGAGCGGAGACTTCGTTGTTCTCCAGGCAGTAGGACCGCAGCAGCCTCCGCTTGCCTCGCGCAACCCCAGCCACCGAGAACAGTCCGAATGAGACGAAGTGGAGTGGAAGAAGGCGTACCCACAACGGTTCCCAAATTTCGATCCTGTTCGCTTTGGTCTTCAACATCAGGAGAAGCCAACGCGCTTTGGTGATTCTCGTAACGCCTTGAGGATCTTCATCAGCAAGGTCATACTTCTTCTCGAAGTAGTAGGTCGCAGCGGGAGGCCAGTCAGGAAGGAGCTCGAGGTGGTAGGGGCGTAGTTCCGGGATAACACGTATGACCATGTGCATCACGCCTCCTCCAACCAGCGACTCCAGGACGATCGCGCTCGGTCGTAAGCGAGCTTTGACAGATTCGCGCTCCCGTGCTCGTCTTGAGAGTCGCCTTCGACGGTAGCGAGGATGGCTGCGGACCAGGATGCCGGGTCACTTGTCGCTGTTACAAGCGCGGGGTGATCCTCCGGAAATAGCGAAGCCAGAGAACTGTCACGCGGACCTATCACGGGAGTCTGCATTTCCAAGGCTCGAATCGCAATCCCTGACTGGTAGAACCGCTTATAAGGGAGAAGGACGGCCGCGCTTGTGGCGAGTAGGTTCTGCATCTGATCCTCGCTGACAAATTCGTCCCGGACTGACCAACCTTCCACTCTGGGCCAGCCACGCCCAATGATCTCAAAGCCGAACGAGGCTAGGTCGGGTCTAACCGCGATCTCCCGAAGTAACGAGAGGTCTCGTGTGGATTTGAATTGCCCGAGTACGCGAATTATTCGTGATCGCTGTCCAGCGATTCTTCTTAGGGGTGGAAGCATAGGGTGCGGTACCACAATCGCGTGCTTCGCGGAGAGGGCAGGCAAATCTCGTCGTGCAGTCTCGGAGTGGACGAGAACGCGCGTTCGGCTACTGGAACGTGCAGCCAGACCTCTGGAGATGCGTCCGTTGCCAACAGCGCGAACAAGAGGAATCGGGTCGTGAACGACTATCCAGGTATTCCGACTCCAATTGAGAATAAGGTCGATGTAGCCCAAAACTGGCCAGGCCACGATGACTTTATCGTGTGATGTGGATGCCGCGCGTCGGGCGCGCAATGAATGAATCACCCATCTTAGTCTCGACTGATCAGGTCTGAGGGAAGGCTCGGGGTGTTCGAAGAGCGTTACTTCCGCTCCGGCTGAGCGTAGATCATGCTCCAGCTCGGCGCAGTAATGCGCCAACGCACCCTTGAGCGGATTCACAACGGCGATTTTCTGACCGTGGTTCACCGTTTGCGTCCGGCGATGAGTTCGATCAATACGTTTTCGTATTGCGAGCAGATACGGTCCCAGTCGTACGCTTGTTTTCCTCGCGCGAGATTCGTCGCAGCCTGCTGCTCCATGCTTGCCTTGTTCCGCATGGTGCTCTCGATCGCAGCCGAGATCGCAGCAGGTTGAGCTTCGGTGAAAGTGGCGGTCGACGTCAGGACCTCTCGGTTGTAGACCGTGTCTCGGGCAACTATCGGGGCGCCGCTGAACATGGCTTGCACCAGCGCAGGATTTGTTCCGCCGACGCTGTGGCCGTGGAAGTACGCTCCGCAGTGCTGCCACAAGCTGTGTAAACGTTGATCGTTCCGTACATGTCCGAGCCAGGTGATGTTATCGATCTCGTTCAGCCGCTCGGCCTCGCGGTCTAGTTCGCCGTCGAAGCCGTCGCTGCCGACGATCACCACCTTGTGCTTCTCGGCCAGTCGGCGTGCCGCCTCGAAGAATTCCTTAGTGCTATTTTCGGGCACAAAGCGTGCCACGTAGAGGATATATTCTCGGTGAATCAACCCCGGTTCGATAGGTAGCTCCTCGAGTTCTTGCCCTCCGTAGGGGATGAAGACCCCTTTTGCTCCGAAAGTGTTCTGCCAGAATTTCTCAATAGCGCGCGCATCGAATATCAGTGTGGCCGCATATTTCGCGGTCAATTTGGCTCCGGTGCGGAAAATGGACTTAGCAAGCCGCCCCCATTTTGCTCGGATCCATTCAATCCCGTCGACGTTCACGGCGCTCGGGATTCCTCGCGTCCTGAGTATCGGAAGGAAGAAGCCATTTGCTACATTCATCACCAGGGCGACATCGGGATTTCGCCGGAAGGCGTCCAGGGATGCTGTCGCGCCAAACGAGAGAGTGCTCAACGATCTCGAATTGATGCCCCTGGTCGTGATTGTGGAGATGCCCTGATGGTTGAAATCTGGGTCCTCGGTGGTGCTTCCTGGGCGGCCGTAGACAGTTACCTCCCAGCCGCGAGCGGCGAGGTAAGGGGCAAGATGGCGGACCGCGGTCTCGAAGCCCCCGTAGAAGCTCGGATACCCTCGGGTGCCGATGATGGCCACTGATCGTTTCACCGATTGCTCCGCTCACGGTTGGGTTTCGGGGTATCACTCATGTTACGGGGGTCTCGCGGCTGAGCTCATCGAAATTTGGCGTCCTCCCGGACCCCCGTCGCCCGGAGTACCGAGCTTGTTACTGAGTGCAGGTACTCCCCGTGTCGACTGCGAGCTAGAGATGAGTGGTCCTAGACTCAGTCCATGTCCGACCAGCCCGAGTCGCGACGCGCTGCTGCACCCCGGGGGAACAGGGCCCGGACCGTGCTGTGGATCGTCCTGGCCGTCGTCCTCCTGCTGATCCTCGCCGTCGCCTGGGTGGGGGTGCGTGGGATGCTCGCGAAGGGGCACCTCGAACGTGCAGTCGCCGACGTCGGTACCCTCCGCTCGCAGTTGAGCAGCGGTGACACCGACGGCGCGCAGAAGACCGCCACGAGCCTGCAGGACGAGGCTGCCGCGGCGCGATCCCTCACGGGGGACCTGGTCTGGGGCGCGTCGCAGTACGTGCCGTTCTTCGGCGCGAACCTCCGAGCCGTCCGTCAGGTCTCCGTGATCGTGGACGACATCGCGACCGGCGCGATCAAGCCGGTCTCCGGCGTCGTCGGTGAACTCGGCACCGACTCGTTCGCGCCGAAGGACGGCAAGGTCGACCTCGAGCCCCTCGTGCGTGCCCAGGCACCGGTGCAGCAGGCGGCGACGACGATCGACAAGGCGAAGCAGGACGCCGACGCGATCGACGTCAGCGGGACGCTGTCGCCGGTCACGTCGGCAGTGAACCAGCTGCGGAATGCGTTGCTGTCCGTGTCGAGCCAGGTCGACGTCGCGAACCGAGTCGTCCAGCTCGCCCCGGCGATGCTCGGTCGTGACGGTGATCGCCGGTACCTGCTGCTCTTCCAGAACAACGCGGAACTCCGTGCCGGGGGCGGGATCCCCGGAGCGGTGGCCCTGCTCAACGTGCAGGACGGCGGCATCTCTCTCCAGGAGCAGCGCTCGGGCCAGTCCTTCGGCCCGTACCCGGAGTCCGTGCTGCCGCTCGACGACGGCACGAAGGGCCTGTACGGCGACATCACGGGTCGCTACATGCAGGACGTCACGCTCACGCCGCGGTTCGACGTGTCCGCGACGCTCGCGCGCGAGATGTGGAAGCGCGAGACCGGCACCGAGGTCGACGGCGTCCTCGCCATGGACCCCGTGACGCTCGGGTACCTGTTGCAGGCCACGGGCCCGATCCAACTCCCGAGCGGTGACACACTCAGCACGGACAATGCGTCGTCGCTGTTGCTCAGCGGCGTCTACGCCCAGTACCCGAACCCGGTCGTGCAAGACGCGTTCTTCGCCTCCGCCGCGAGCTCGGTGTTCCAGAAGATCTCGAGCGGTGGGTTCGACGCGAAGCAGTTCATCGCCGCGCTGACCAAAGCGTCGGGGGAGGACCGGCTGCGACTGTGGAGTGCGGACAGCGGCGAAGAGCGGCTCATCGCGGGAACCTCGCTCGCGGGCCAGCTGCCGACGGTGTCGCGGGAGACCCGACAGTTCGGCGTCTACCTGAACGACGGTACGGGCGCGAAGATGGACTACTACCTCGACAAGACGATCTCGGTCGGGTCGTCGGTCTGCCGCAAGGACGGACTGCCGACCTCCGCGGTCGAGGTGACCATCACGAACACGGCCCCGGCCGATGCGGCGACGAGCCTGCCGAAGTACGTCACCGGCGGTGGCGCCTTCGGGACCGAGCCCGGCAAGATCAAGACGCTCATCGCGGTCTACGCACCGAAGAACGCGATCTTCCTCGGCGCCTCGCAGGACGGCAAAGCCGTGGGCGTGCAGACCGCCATCGACGACGGCCACCCGGTCGCACAGCTCCGGACGGTTCTGGCGCCGGGCGAGAGCGCGACCTTCCGGGTCGCGTTCCTCGGCGAGGTGCAGGACGCGAAGGCCGGCACCGAGGTGCTGTCCACGCCGGGCATCCAGCAGGCGAAGGCGCTGCCGCTGCGCTTCGACTGCGGCACGCCGGTCCCGCAGGGCTAGCGCGAACCATAGGACTCCGCCGGTCGTCAGTCGGCGAAGGCTCGGCGTGTTGCTCCGCAGAACGCAGTCGAGTCTGTCCCCAAAGCGGGGGGTGGCTGCGCAATCTGAGTACTTGCAACAACTGGGACTCCCACGGCCAGTCGATGATCAGGATCGTCGAAACGCCCTGTGAACAGGTGTTTCTGTTCGGATGCGCTGAAGCTCCTGCTGCCAGGGGGTGCCTGGCTGCGTTTCCTCTCCGTAACGGGGCGAAGAACTTTTGGATCTGGTGGCAACAACCTGAGGATTCCCGCTAGATTGAGGGAACTTCGCCATAGCAAGTGCGTTCACCACGTGGCTTGCGAGCGGTGCACGGGCTCTGGGTGTCAGGGTCTGAAGGATCAGATCACTAGGGGAACCACTTCATGAAGAAGCTCATCGCCGCTGCCGTCCTCGCGGGCGCAGCGTTCATCGCCGTCCCGACCGCGGCCAACGCTGCCGGCTACACGCCGGACTCCGACGTGTCCGTCTCGGGTTCCTACACCGCCGGTGGCACCGCCACCGTCGCGTTCACCAAGGGTGCGTTCCAGAACAACGAGGCCGTCCGCGTCCAGGTCACCGGTGCCGGCAACGTCACCCTCGGCGCCCTGCCCGTCGCGACCACCTCGCGCGACTACACGGCGAACGCCGACGGCTCGCTCACCGTGCGCGTCACCTTCCCGGCCGGCGGCTCGGGCACCTACAACCTCACCGCCACCGGTGCGACCTCGGGTGTCACCGGCTTCGCCAACTTCACCATCGTCCCGGCCGGCGCGACCTCGGTCGCTGCCAACGGCAACTCCGGCACCCCCGGTCAGCTCGCCTTCACCGGTGGCACCATCTCCACCCTCGGCCTCTGGGCAGCCGGCGGCGCCATCGTCCTCGGTGGTGGCCTGCTGGTCGTCCGCAAGTCGGTTCGTCGCCAGCGCGAGACCGTCTGACCCTCGCCCCGCTGAGAAGGACCCCCGGCACCTCGGTGCCGGGGGTCCTTCCTCGTTGTCGGCGCGCTCTGCGCCGATGATCGATCAGGCGACCACCAACGCGATCGCCACGACGGCGACCACCGCCAGCGGCGCGGCGATCCACAGCCACCACGGGAACATCGAGGGCGGTCGGTACGGGCGGCGTTCGGGTCGGGCCATGCGCTGACGGTAGATCACGTGTGTTTCCGACAGGTGCGCTCCGAGCACATCTCCAGCCGCCGGTGCCGATGCCGGACAGGGCTGCGAACGGCCTCAGCAGGATGCACCCCGCAACACCGGGCCACGACGGGCACGCGACCACGACCGGTCGCGCCGCCGGTCACGACCGGTCCCGCACCCGCCCCAGCACCACGATCCCGGCCAGCACCCCGAGCACCGCGCCCGACGTGTTCGCGAGCACGTCGTCGACCGATGCGAACCGGGCCGGCAGGAACAGCGCCTGCACGGTCTCGATGCACACGCTCACGACGAAGCCGCCGGCCATGCCCACCCACCAGCGCCGGGCGCCCAGCAGCAGCACGGCCAGGAACCCGAACGGCGCGAAGAAGACCACGTTCGCGGTGAACTCGACCGCGTCGTACCCGAGCCAGGTCGGCGCCCCGAGCCGGTGTCCGGCCGCGATCGCCCGCGTCAGCCACGGCTGGATGCCGCCGTCGACGGGGGAGCCCGCGGTCGCCACCAGGACCACCACGACCGCGTAGCAGGCCGCCAGCGTCCAGGCGACCCGCTTGCTGCGCACCGAGGCGTGCGCGGCCCGCTCGCGCGCGTGCACGGCCGCGTCGAGGAGCGCACCGACCGCGACGCCCACGAGCCCCGCGACCAGGACGGAACGGAAGCGGTCGACCCGCGCGTCGGCGTGCGCCGCCGCGAGCACCGCCAACACCAGGACGAGCAGACCGCTCACGACCGCGCGCTGCCGCACCCGGTCCGGCCGGGAGGCGCGGCTCGCCCCCGCCAGCAGCAGCGGCAGCGGGGCGGTCACCCCCGTCACCGCCATCGCGAGCGCGAACCGCTCGTCGACGGCCAGGGTGCCGTGTCCGAGCGCGCGGAGCGCGCCCGCCGCGTGCGCGGCGACGGTCCGCAGCGTCTCCGACACACCGGGCACGAGGAGGAGGGCGACCACGAGCACGACGGCCGCGCACAGCACGATCCGCACGAGTGTCGTCCTCCGCGCAGTGGTCACGGGACCCGACCGTACTGTGCCGTGCCTCCCGGCCGTCGCGGCGACCCACGACCGCGCGAGCCGACCTCCGGATGGTTCATCCGCGGAACGAGTACCCGTTTTCCTGCTGTACCCCGCTTCGGGGCACGCGAAGCCCGGGAATCCGGGGCTGTCCCCCGGGCCGCATTGGTACGAACCGTGAATCGGCGGGCCTCGCTGGCGTCGGACGGGGTCGGTCTCGTAGGTTTCAGGTGTCAGCAGATGTACCCCGGATCGCGAAGGAGAGCGACATGAGCACCACCGTCACCACCGACACCCGCGCTGAGGTCACCCTCGACACGGAGACCGTCGACATCATCGCGATCCTCGAGGCAGAAGCCGAGCACGCCGGCCGCGCCTCCCGTGCCAAGACCACGTGGACCCAGGAAGACCAGGGCGAGTGGGTCGCCACGTACGGCGGCTACTTCGGCGGCAGCGTCGACAAGCGCGACGGCCGTTACGTCGCCTCCGACACCTTCGGGCTCGTCGTGGGTGAGTTCGCGACCCTCGAAGAGGCCCAGACCAAGCTCGCCGACCAGCTCCACGTGATGCTGCCGGCGGTCATCCGCCCGCTCTGATGCCGAGCGACCATCCCGGTCCGCCACCCGGCGGACGCGACAGGAGCACCCTCATCTCCACCAGCAGTGCCAGCACCACCAGCAGTGCCCGCACCACCCGTACCACCAGCCACACCCCGAACCGCAGGAGCAGCACCATGAGCACGATCGTCGCCGACCGCGAGCAGTCCGCGATGACCGTGGACACGGCGACCATCGAGGTCATCACCGGCATCGCCGCCGGTGTCGTCTCGGATGACGCTCCGAGCCGCGCGCACGTCGTGTGGTCTGCGGCCGACAGTGGGCTGTGGGCCGCGAACTACGGCGGCTACTACGGGGGAGTGGTGGACCAGCAGGGTACGCACTTCTTCGTGTCGGACACCTACGGGCAGTACGTCGGCGACTTCCGGTCGCTCGACGAAGCCCAGGACCGTCTGGCCGAGCGGCTCCACGAGCTGCTGCCCGACGTGCGGCGCACGCTCGTCTGAACCGCCGGACTGCTGACCCGGTGATCAGCTGACGCAACGCCGGAGGGCCGGGGACACGATCACGTGTCCCCGGCCCTCCGGCGTTCTGCGTCCCGTCCGGGTCAGCGTGCCGTCGCGGTGCGGCGGCGGTGTCCCGTCCGGGTCAGGGTGCCGTCGCGGTGCGGCGGCGGTGCAGCAGCACCATGCCGATCCCGATCGCCATGAGCACGAACGAGGCGACCAGGCCCGGCCACAGCACGTCCGAGCCGGTGAAGGCCAACCGGTCGCCGCTCGGCATGGTGACGACCAGGCCGCCGCCCGGTGCCGGGTTCTGCGCGAGGCCCGGGACGGCCGCGAAGGTCACCGCGAGCGTCGCGGTGGCGCGGCTGCCGTCCTGGTCGGCGACCGAGTAGTCGACCGTCGCGGTGCCGACGTACCCGGCGACCGGCGTGAAGGTGACCGTGCCCGTGGGTCGGACCGTGAAGGTGCCCTCGGACGGGACCGTCAGGGTGCCGACGAGCGTGCCGGTGCTCGGGTCGACGAGTCGGACCGACGACGGGTCGAGCGGGGTCGTGCCCGCCTTGTCGTTGCCGAGGACCTCGACGTTGATCCCGGTGCCGGGCTCGCCGGCACGGTGGTCGTCTGCGGCGGTGGGCGGGGTGCCCACCGTGACGGTCATGACCGCGTCGCTGGTGTGGCCGTCGACGTCCTGGATCCGGTAGTTCCCCGACGTCGGACCCGAGAAGCCGGCCGCCGGCGCGAAGGAGACCGCACCGTCGACGGCGTCGACCGACCAGGTACCGACCCGCGGCACCGCGATGCGGGAGACCGAGGCCCGAGAGGCGTCGAGGAGCAGCACGCGGGTGCGCATGATCGGCGTCGCGACGTTGCCCGCGTCGTCGTTGCCGAGGACGGACATCGTCACGGTCGTGCCGCTCGGGGTCGTCGCCCAGTCGTCGTGCGCCGTCGGGCTGACCGACGTGACGGTGACGGCGATGGTCGCCGTGGCCGTCGCCTTCCCGGTGTCGGCGACCCGGTAGGTCACCGGTGTGGTCGTGCCGACGCTGCCCGGTGCGGGGGTGAACGTCACCGAGCCGGTGGACGGGTCGACCACGTACGTGCCCTCCGCGGGGACCGTGAGCGTCCGACCGTCGGCCGACGCGGTGGCGCCGACGGGCTGGCCGGCTGTGGGGAAGACCACGCTGGTCGGGTCGATCGGGGTGCCCTTCGCGACGCCGGGGACGTCGTTGCCGAGGACGTCGATCGACACCGGGGTGTTCTGCTCGGTCGTGGCGGTGTCGTCCTGCGCCGCCGGGCCGACCGGGGTGACCGTCGCGGTGATCGTCGCGGTCGCGGGGTGGCCGTCGACGTCGGCGACCCGGTAGGACACGGGCGTCGTCGTGCCGCGGAAGGTCGGCTCGGGGGTGAACGTGACCTTCCCGGTCTTCGGGTCGATCACGTAGGTGCCCTCGCCGGGGACGATCAGCTGCTTGCCGTCCGTGCTGACGCTGCTGGCCCCGGTGCTGGTCCCGGTGCCGGTGCCGGTGCTGACCGCGGTGCCGGTGCCGGTGCTGGCTCCGGTGCCGGTGCCGGTGCTGGCTCCGGTTCCGGTTCCGGTGGTGCTGCCGGTGAACGTCACCGAGGTCCGGTCGAGCGCCGTCGCCGCGTTGCCCGCGGTGTCGTTGCCGAGGACGTCGATCGTGGCCGAGTCGCCCTGCGCGAGGGTGACGGTGTCGGCGGTCGCGGTCGGCGCGACGGCGGTGACGGTGACGGTCAGCGTGCCGGTACCGGTCGCGCCGCCGGTGTCACCGACCTGGTAGGTCACGGGCGTCGTGGTGCCGGTGGAGCCCGGCGCCGGGGTGAAGGTGATCTTCCCGGTGGTCGGGTCAGCGGCGTACGTGCCCTGGCCGGGGACCGTCAGCTGGCGGCCGTCGGTGCTCGTGGTGGCACCGGCTGGCTGTCCGGTGCTCGGGAAGGTGACCTTCGTCGGGTCGACGGCGCTCCCGCCCTGCACGCCTGGAGCGGCGTCGCGGACGACGTCGACCGTGGTCGGGGTGTTCTGCTGCGTCGTGGCGGTCTCGTTCGTGACCGTGGGGCCGACGGCGTCGACCCGGACGGTGATCGTCGCGGTGGACGTCGCCCCGTCGGCGTCGGCGACCCGGTAGCTGACCGGGGACGCGGTGCCGCGGAAGGACGGGTCCGGGGTGAAGGTGACCTTGCCGGTCGTCCGGTCGATCGTGGACGTGCCCTGGCCGGGGATCGTCACCTGCCGGCCGTCGGTGGAGACCTGCGCGCCCTTCGGCTGGCCACTCGTGGGGAACACGACGCTCGAGGCGACGGTGCTGCCCTGGTCGTTCGCGAGGACGTCGATCGTCACGGCCGCACCCTGGGTGGTCGTCGCGGAGTCGGGCTGCGCGTTGCCCTTGTACGTCACGGCGATCTGGCCGGACGTCTGGGCGCCGTGGGTGTCGGCGACCGTGTAGGTCACCGGGGTCGGGTTCCCCGTGGCGCCGCTCGCGGGCGTGAACGTGACCGTGCCCGACTGCGGGTCGACGGTCCACGTGCCCTCGCCGGGGACGGTCAGCTGCTTGCCGCCGTTCGACACGGTCGAGCCCGGCGTGTTCGGGGTGAGCGTGACGGTGGTCTTGTCGATGGTGCCGACGGAACCCTGCAGCGGGTCGACCGTCACCGGCTGGCCGGCGGTGTTGCCCGTCGACGAGGTGTTCGTGACGGTCGGCTTGGGCGGGTTCGAGAACACGCACTGCACGTCGCCGCCGCCCGCGGGGACGGTGAAGGTCGCCGTGGTGCCCGTCCCCTGTGCGACGGTCGCGCCACTGACCAGGTCGGTGCACGTGTACGTCGTGTCGTAGGCGTTCGGGTCGGTCGTGCTGTTCCCGGGGGTCTGGTCGACCGTGTAGGTCTTGCCCGGCAGCAGGATGATCGGGCCGACGGTGACGGTGTCGGTTCCCGGAGTCGTGGTCCCGCTCACCGGCGTCGGGATGCCCCCGCCGCTGATGGTCGTCGTGAGCTCGTCGCTCGGCTTCGCACGGCCCTCGTCGAAGCCGCCCTGCGACTGGCCGGTGGACGGGAGCGCACGCGATCCGAGGTCGTACACGTTCAGCGCCGTGGTGCCGGAGCGGATCGACTTCGCCGGGCTGACGGCGCCGGTGACCGGGTCCACCTGCATGTAGGTGTTCGCGCCGGAGCCGCTGATGTAGATGTACCCGTCGTCGCCGAACGCCAACGAGGTGAGGTTGACCGACGTGCCGATCGCCGGTCCGACCGGCGTGGCCTTGGTGCTGTCGGAACCGAGGTCCGCGGCGTTCACGCGGTACACCTGAGCGGACTTCGTGCCGCTCGAGATGAAGTACATGTTGCCCTGGCGGTCGAACGCGAGGTCGCCCGCGCCGCCCGGAGGGGTCGTGGTCGGCTTGACCGACACGGCCTTCGACGCGACGAGGCCGGTCGCCGGGTCGTAGTACAGGAACGTGAAGAGGTTCGTGTTCGTGTCCAGGCCGCCGAAGTAGAACCGGCCGGTCTTGGGGTCGACGCCACCCATCTGGGTCGCGACCGTCGGGGAGCTCGGCCGGGGGATCGTCGTGAACGTCTCGGTGGACGCGGTCCACTGGAAGATGGTCGAGCCGTTCGTGAAGAACACCCGGCCGCCGTCACCGGAGACGCCGAGCTGGTTCAGCCCGGTCACGTTCCCCGGTGAGGTGATGAACGGGGTGGCGGCGCCGGTCGCGCGGTCCACCGAGTAGATGGTCGAGTCGCCGTTGACGGTGGCGTACAGGCCGGAGACCGGCAGGTCGGCCATCGCGGAAGCCGTCAGCGGGCTCAGGAGGGCGAGGCCTCCCGCGATGATCGTCGTGATGGTCGTCGCAGCCAGGACGCGCAGGGCGCGACGGCGCGGACGAACACGGTGTGTGGGAGACACAGGGTTCCTTCGTGCTGCATGGTCGTGTCGGGTACACGACCGTTCATCACGATAGGGGGACAGGACCGCTCAGCCGGGGCTCAGGAGGGGTGCGAGCTGTCCCCAGTGAGGGGGACCGGGCTGTCCCCAGTCAGGGGGCTGGGCTGTCCCCGAAGAGGGGGACCGCGGTGTCCCGCGTCCTGCTGTCCACCGGTTCGATGAGGTGCGGTCCGTCGTTCCGGACGCTGTTCACCGTCCGGGCGACCTCGTACTGCTCCAGGCCCGCAGCCACCTCGAGCGACTCGTGGTCGAGCAGGGCGAGCAGGTCGTCCCGGGCCAGTCCGCCGTCGAGCCATTCGTCGTAGCCGTCCGGCGTCAGGAACGCCGGCATCCGGTCGTGCACCTCGCCCGGGGCCACGTGGGCGTCACGGGTGATGATCGCCAGGGACAGCCGCCACTTGTCCGGGTCGTCCTCGGGCTTCGTCGGGTCCGGCCACGCACTGACCACCCCGGCCATCGCCAGGGCGCCGCCGGGCTCGTGCACGAAGTGCGGCTCCTTGCCGTCCTCGCGCACCACCCACTCGTAGTAGCCGAGCGCCGGCACGATGCACCGGTTCGTCGCGAACGCCCGCTTGAACATGCCGCTCGTCGCGACCGTCTCGATCCGGGCGTTGATCGGCTTCGGTCGCTGCTTCTGGAAGTCCTTCGCCCAGCTCGGCACGAAGCCCCAGCTGATCTGCGGGAGCTCGCGCTCCCCGTGGCGCTGCCGGACCGCGTACACCAGGTCGGTCGGGGCGACGTTCCAGCTCGGCGCGAGGCCGGTGTGCACCTCGCCCGTGTCCTGGTCGACGTGCTCGGTGCGCGCGGCGAGCTCACCGACGAGCTCGGGCAGCAGATCGGCCGTGGTGTCGGTGACGACGAACCTTCCACACATGCGCCCAGTGTGCCCGCCGCGACCGACACCCGTGCCGGGTCGCCGCGCTGCTGCCGTGCCGTGCAGGACGGCTCCGCTGCTACCGTGCCGTCGTGGTCACGGACGAGACGCGCTGCCCCTGCCTGAGCGGCAACCCCTACGGCGAGTGCTGCGGCCCCCTGAACGCGGGCGCCGTCGCCCCGACCGCCGAGCGGCTCATGCGCTCCCGGTTCAGCGCGTTCGCCCTCGGCCTGTCGGAGTACCTGCTGCTGAGCTGGCACCCGAGCACCCGCCCGGACGAGCTGACGCTCGACCCGGCGCAGCGGTGGACACGGTTGGACGTCGTCGCCACCCGGTCAGGAGGCCCGTTCGACTCCCGGGGCACGGTCACGTTCCGCGCGTGGTGGCGTTCCGACGACGAGCGCGGCACGCTCGAGGAGACGAGCGAGTTCGTCCGCGAGCAGGGCCGCTGGTTCTACCTGGACGGCGTCGTCGGCTGACGTCCGGTCGTCCGCAGGCTCAGGCGCCGATCGTCTCCGGCAGCCCGACCGCGACACGCATCGCCCGTCGCACGGCCGCCTCGTCGGGCAGCAGCTGGTCCGGGTCGCCGGTCAGGAAGAACCGGATCTGCCCGATCGCCTGCTCGGTGAGCATGTCGAGACCGCTGAGCACCCGACCGCCCGCGTCGGCCCAGCGCTGCGCGGCCACGGTCGGCCACGGCTCGTAGGCGACGTCGAACAGCACCGCGTCCGGCCCCGCGGGCACCAGCTCGAGGGAGTCCGCGGCACCACCGGGCAGCGTCGACACGACGAACCCGTGCCGCGTGCCGGGCAGGTCGGCGATCGACAGGACGTCGAGTGTCACGCCGAGCCGGACCGCCAGCTCGACCAGGGGCGTGGCCTTGGCGGGGTCGCGCAGGAACAGCCGGACGGCGACCGCGCCGAGCCGGACCGCCGCGGTGAGGGCGCTCGTCGCGGTCGCGCCGCCGCCGAGGATCGTGGCCTCGCCGGGCAGGTGTCCGAGGGCCTCGACCGGGCGGACGATGCCCTCGACGTCGGTGTTCACGCCGGCGAGGACGACCCGGTCGCCCTCCTGGCGGAACGCGACCGTGTTCGCGACGCCGAGCTGGTCGACGAGCGCGCTCGCGCGGTCGAGCATCGGGACCACGTCCCGCTTGAGCGGCATCGTCAGGCTGAGCCCGCGCCAGTCCGGACCCAGCCCCGCGACGAACGCGTCGAGCCCGCCGGACGCGACCTCGTGCCTCCCGTACGTGAAGGGGACCCCGAGCACGGCGTAGGCCGCTGCGTGCAGCGTGGGCGAGAGCGAGTGCGCGACGGGGGAGCCGAGGACGGCCAGCCGGGTGCGGTCGGGGTCTGCGTACTCCACGGTCCGGAGCCTATCCGGGTCGACCGCGCGACCGGGCCAGCGACGGTTTCTTAGGGTAGCCTCACCTGCGTGACCCGTACCTCCCCCTCGTCGCGCCGCTTCCGGCGCGTGCTCGCCGCAGCCGGCGCCGTCGTCGCCGCGTCCCTCGTCCTCGCCGGCTGCAGCTCCGGCTCGTCGACGGGCTCCGCCTCGGACGACGCCACCGGTTCGTCCGGCGCGTTCCCCGTCTCCATCACGACCGCACTCGGCACGACCGAGATCCCGTCGCAGCCGAAGCGCGTCGTCGCCCTCGGCTGGGGTGACGCCGAGACGGCGCTCGAGCTCGGCGTGCAGCCGGTCGGTGCGAGCGACTGGCTCGCGTTCGGTGGCGACGGCGTCGGCCCGTGGCTCGAGGGGAAGTACACGAAGAAGCCGACGATCATCCAGACGCTCGAGCCGAGCTACGAGCAGATCCTCAAGCTCAAGCCGGACCTGATCCTCGACACCAAGAGCTCCGGGGACAAGGACCGCTACAGCAAGCTGTCCGCCATCGCGCCGACGGTCGCGATCCCGAAGGGCGGCGAGAACTACCTGACGACCACCGAGCAGCAGGTCGACCTCGTCGCGAAGGCGCTCGGCAAGGAGTCCGAGGGCAAGCAGCTGCTCGCCGGCCTCGACGACTCGTTCGCGGCAGCGAAGAAGGCCCACCCGGAGTTCCAGGGCAAGACGGCCGTCGTCGGCGCGTACACGTCCGAGGGGTTCAGCGCCTACGCGTCGAACGACTCCCGCTCCACGTTCGTGCGGAACCTCGGCTTCACCATCCCGAAGGCGATCGACCAGCAGGCCGGTGACGCGTTCTCGGTGAAGCTCTCCGAGGAGAACCTCGACCTGCTCGACGCCGACCTGACGATGATCCTGCCGATCTACGTCGACGCGTCGAAGGCCGAGGCGGACCCGCTCTTCCAGAAGGTGCCGTCGGTGCAGGCCGGGCACGACATCGTGGTGAGCGACGCGGACGTCTCGTCGGCGTTCTCGCTCGGCACGACCGCGGCGATCGAGTGGGCGCTCGACCGCCTGCCGGACGAGATGGCGAAGAAGGTCGGCTGAGCCGGGCCGGGGGCGCCGCCGTCCCTGAGGTCCCGCCGTCCCGGGATTGAGCAGAAGACGTCGGGTCGCGGTGTGCGACTCGACGTCTTCTGCTCATTCCAGGGGGCCGGGCGTGACCGGCTGCCGGACGGGAGGCGCGGTGCGGGCTGGCACCGCGCCTCCCGTCCGTCCCGGGGGTGCGTCGGACTGGGTGCGGCCGTCTTTGGGGGTCCCGCCGTTCCCGAGGTCCCGCCCTCCCGGGATTGAGCAGAAGACGTCGGGTCGGGGTGTTCGACTCGACGTCTTCTGCTCAATCCACAGGGCCGGGCGGGACCAGGTGGCGGACGGCAGCCCGTGACCGACGCCCGAGCGCGGCGGCCGGGCTAGGACGCGGGAAAGGTGGAGCCGAGGAACGCGAAGAGCAGGGTGATCAGGGGCAGGGCGCCCTGCACGAAGGCCGAGTTGAGGTATCGACGCCCGGTGCCGGCGAGGACGACCGCGGCGCCGAGCATGCTCGCGGTCGAGAACACCACGAGGGTCCACCCGGTGGCGCCGTTGCCCGCGACGACGAGCACGACACCGAGGACCGCGCCGATCGCGAGGAACAGGTTGTAGAAGCCCTGGTTGAAGGCGAGGGCGCGGGTGGCCTGCGCCTCGGTCTCGTTCGCGATGCCGAAGACCCGGCGGACGCGAGGACTGCTCCACGCGACGGACTCGAGGACGAAGACGTACACGTGGACGAGGCCCGCGAGGACCGCACACACGCTCGAGATCACGAGCAGGACCGACATGGCCTCCATCCTCCCACCGCCGGAGGAGTGCTCACGCCGCGGGGCCGGGCGCGGGGGAATGCCGACGGCGGTGGGTCGTCGGGTGCGGGGGGCTGCCGACGGCGGTGGGGTCGCCGTTAGGCTCGGAGCATGAGCGCCGACGAGTCCACGCCCGCTGTCGATCCCGCCGCTGCCGAGGAGCTCGCGGGCATCCGCCAGAGCATCGACAACATCGATGCCGCCGTCATCCACATGCTCGCGGAGCGCTTCAAGTACACGCAGCGTGTCGGGTACCTCAAGGCCGAGGCGGGCATGCCGGCGGCGGACCCGGGGCGTGAGCGGGTCCAGGTGGCGCGGTTGCGACAGCTCGCGGCGGACGCGCACCTCGACCCGGCGTTCGCGGAGAAGTTCCTGAACTTCATCGTCGCCGAGGTCATCCACCACCACGAGCGCATCGCGGGCGGCGCCCAGTGAGCGACGGCCGCGGGGTCGATGATCCGGTGCCGGTGCCGGTGCCGGTGCCGGTGCCGGTGCCGGTGCCGGGGCTCGACGACCTGCACCTGCTCGTCGGGTCCTACACGGCCACGGGCGGCGGCACCGGGACGGGCATCTCGGTCGTGCACGGTACCGAGGCCGTGACGGCCGCGGTGATGGACGACCCGTCGTTCCTCGCGGTGTCGGAGGACCGGGTGTACGCCGTGGCCGAGACCGCCGACGGCACCGTGTCCGCATTCCGGTACGCCGACGGTGCGCTCGAGCACCGGTGGGACGCCTCGGCGGGTGGGGACGCGCCGTGCCACGTGCGGGTCGACCCGTCCGGAGCGCTCGTCGTCACGAACTACGTGTCCGGGACCGTCACGGCGATCGGTCTCGAGGCGGCGGAGGCGGCTGTGTCCGGTGGCGCGGGCGGGGTCGGCGGAGCCGGCACTGTCGGTGCTGGCGGGGCCGGTGCTGGCGCTGGTGCTGGGATGGCCGGTGGCGTCGGTGCTGGCGCCGCCGCTGCTCCGTCCGCTGCTGTCCACGGCAGCGGGGACCGGGTCGTCGTACCCGAGTCCGCCGTCGTCACCGGGATCCTGCCCGACGTCGAGGGTCCGGTCGAGGACCGCCAGGAGGGGCCGCACGCCCACCAGTCGATCGCGACGCCGGAGGGCACGGTGCTCGTGGCCGACCTCGGCGGCGACGCGCTGCACGAGTTCCGGGTGACCGCGGAGCCGGCGATCGAGCTCGTCCGGGTGCACCACCTCGGACCCGGGGTCGGGCCGCGGCACATGGCGTGGCTGCCCGCCGGTGGCGGTCGCCTTGGTGCTGGTGCTGGTGCTGGTGCTGGTGCTGGTGCTGGTGCTGGTGCTGGTGCTGCTGCTGCCGGTGCGGCCGCTGCTGCCGGTGGCGGTGTCGACCTGATCGTCGCGGGGGAGCTCGACGGTCGCGTGTACCGGTTGCGTCGGGACGAGGGCGGCGCGTTCGTGCCGGTCGCCTCGGTCGCAGCGTTCGAGGGCCCGGTCGGCGACTCACTGCTCAGCCACGTCGAGGTCGACGCGGCCGGTCGGGTCCTGGTGGCCGTCCGCGGTCGGGACCTGCTCGTCGTGCTCGACGCCGCCGATGACGGACTGTCGGTCGTCGGGAGTGCCTCGTCGGGTGGGGTCTGGCCGCGACACTTCGCCCAGGTGCCCGGGTACGTGCTCGTCGCCAACCAGATGTCCGACGCGATCGCGGTCCTGCCCGTCGGCGAGGACGGAGTGCCCGGCGAGGCGGTCGCGCAGATCGCCGTCGGCAGCCCCGCCTGCATCGTCCCGATGGGGTCCTGACCGTGCCCGTCGCCGCACCGTACAAGCTCGTGGTCGGTGCTCCGCCGCTCGATGACTACCTGCGCCTGCGCCGGGACTCCGGGCTCTCGCCGAAGCAGCCGGAGCAGGGCGCCGGGGCGATCGCCGGCAGTTGGTCCGCCTGCCACGTGGTGGACGCGGACGGGACGCCGGTGGCGATGGGCCGGACGATCGGCGACGGCGGGTGGTACTTCCACATCGCCGACATCGCGACCGATCCCGCGCACCAGCGGCAGGGACTCGGGCGGGCGGTCGTCGAGTGGCTCGTGGCCGACGTGCGGGCGCGGGCACCGCAGGGTGCGTACATCACCCTCGTCGGGGACCCACCCGGGCAGCGGCTGTACCGGTCGCTCGGGTTCGAGGACGTCGCGCCGAGCCTCGGGATGGCGCTGCCGCCGGAGTGAGCGGCGCGGCGGCGCGGGGTGCGGTGACGCGGGTGGTCAGCCCTCGACGAGGTTGTCGAACGGGCGGCCCTCGGCCAGCGCGGCCACCTGGCGGCGCATCAGCTCGAGGGTCCGCGGCATGCTGAGGTCCGTGTTGCCGCCCACGTGCGGCGTCAGGACCGTGTTCGGCGTCGTCCACAGCGGGTGCCCGGCCGGGAGCGGCTCGGGATCGGTGACGTCGAGCGCCGCCGACAGCCGACCGCTCATGAGCTCCGCGACGAGCGCATCGGTGTCGACGACCCGACCACGGGCGACGTTCACCACGAGCGCGCCGTCGGGCAGCGCCCCGAGGACGCCCGCGTCGACGAGCCGGTCGGTCTCGTCGGTGAGCGGGGTGATGAGGACGAGCACGTCCGTGTCCGGCGCGATGGCGGGCAGGTCGGTGAACGCGCGGACCTGCCGGCCGTCCTGCTCCCGCGCGGTGCGGGCGACGACGGTGACGGGGCAGCGCATCGCCTCGAACCGGGTCGCGATCGCCGAGCCGATCGCACCGTAGCCGACGACCGTCACGCGGCGGTCGGCGAGGGAACGGGTCTCTCGTGCGTCCCACACCCCGGCCGCACGGTCGGCCTGGAACGCAGCGATCTCCCGGAGGGACGTCAGCGCGAGCCCGACCGCGAGCTCGGCGGTCTCGTCGTCGTGGATGCCGCGGCCGTTCGCCAGGGCGGCGTGACCCGGCACGTGGGGCACCGCGTGCTCGTACCCGGCGCTCGGCAGCTGCAGCAGCCGGAGGTTCGGCAGGTCGTGGACGTACTGCCACCGGTGCCGACCGGCGAAGTAGAACGGCAGGAGCGTGACCGCGACGTCTTCCGGTCGGTCGTACGGCGACTCGACGTCCCACACGTCGAGTTCGACCCCGTCCGGCACGGGGCCGAACCGGTCGACGAGTGCGGCGAAGGGGAGTGTGACGACGACCGCACGCCCTCCGGCCTGCGTGTCGGGCTGGTCGGAGGGCGTGCGGTCGTCGGTCGTCACGTGCTGGTGCTCCCGTTCGTCGTCGGTGCGCTCGTGCTGTCGGGCGTGGTCGTGCCGCTGGGCGTGGTCGTCAGCCGACGGGTGCGGTCGTCAGCTGACGGGTGCGGACGTCAGCTGTCGGTCCGCGGCGAGAAGGCGCCGTCGGAGTCGAGCGGTCCGCGACCCACGTAGCCCTCGGTGACGTCCTCGGTGATGACGTCGCCGAAGCGTGCGGGGAGCGTCGCGCCGTGCGTCGCACGGAGCTCGTCGAGGGTGACCTCGAACGCGTCCTGCACCTCGAGGGAACCCGAGGCGGCGTCCGTCACGCCGATGCGCAGGACCGGGAAGCCCCGACCGACGCAGAGGCCCTGGAAGCGGACGTCGTCCTCGCGGCGGACCGTCACGATGACCCGGCCCGTCGACTCGGAGAACAGCGCGGTCGCCGTGTCCACGCCGTCGCGCGTCTCGAGCTCGTCGAGGACCACGCGGGCGCCGAGGCCGAACCGCAGCACCGACTCGGCGAGGCTCTGCCCGAGGCCGCCGTCCGCCAGGTCGTGGGCGCTCGTCAGCAGCTGCTCGGACGAGGCCGCGTGCAGGAGGTCGGCCAGCGCCTTCTCGTTCTGCAGGTCGACCGCCGGGGGACGACCGCCGAGGTGCCCGTGCACGGTGCCGGCCCACGCGGAGCCGTCGAGCTCGAGGCTCGTCGTGCCGAGCAGGTAGATGTTGTGGCCGTCGTCCTGCCAGCCGGACGGGACGCGCAGGGCGACGTCCTCGATGATCCCGAGCACGCCGACGACGGGCGTCGGGTGGATCGGGGTCGTGCCCGTCTGGTTGTAGAACGACACGTTGCCGCCGGTCACCGGGATGCCGAGCTCCATGCAGCCGTCCGCGAGGCCCTCGACGGCCTCGGAGAACTGCCACATGACCTCGGGGTTCTCGGGGGAGCCGAAGTTCAGGCAGTCGGTGACCGCGGCGGGGACGGCACCGGTGACGGCGACGTTCCGGTAGGCCTCGGCCAGGGCCAGGCGCGCGCCCTGCTTCGGGTCGAGCTGGCAGTACCGGCCGTTGGCGTCGGTCGCGACCGTGACGCCGAGCCCGGTCTCCTCGTCGACGCGGATCATGCCGCCGTCGTCGGGGAAGGACAGCGCGGTGTTGCCGAGCACGTAGGTGTCGTACTGGTTCGTGACCCAGTTCTTCGACGCCAGGTTCGGGGAACCGAGCAGCTGCAGGAACTGCGCCTTGAGCGCGGGGCCGTCGGCGGGGCGGTCGAGCGACGCGGCGGTGTCTGCCTGCAGCGCATCGATCCAGGTCGGGTACGCGACCGGGCGGTCGTACACCGGGCCGTCGACGGCGACCGTGCGCGGGTCGACGTTCACGATCTCCTGGCCCTGCCAGTCGATGACGAGTCGGCCGGTGCCGGTGACCTCGCCCAGGACGCTCGTCTCGACCTCCCACTTGTCGACGACCGCGAGGAACGCGTCGAGCTTGTCGGGACGGACGACGGCCATCATCCGCTCCTGGCTCTCCGACATGAGGATCTCCTCGGCGGTGAGCGTGGGGTCACGGAGCAGGACGTCGTCGAGCGAGATGTGCATGCCGCCGTCGCCGTTGCTCGCGAGCTCCGAGGTCGCGCAGGAGATGCCCGCCGCACCGAGGTCCTGGATGCCCTCGACCAGGTCGTCCTGGAACAGCTCGAGGCAGCACTCGATGAGGACCTTCTCGGCGAAGGGGTCGCCCACCTGGACGGCCGGGCGCTTGGTTGGGCCGCCCTCGGTGAAGGTGTCCGACGCGAGGATCGACGCGCCGCCGATGCCGTCGCCACCCGTGCGGGCACCGAAGAGCACGACCTTGTTGCCCGCGCCGGAGGCGTTCGCGAGGTGCAGGTCCTCATGGCGGAGCACGCCGACGGCGAGGGCGTTGACGAGCGGGTTGCCCTGGTACACCGGGTCGAAGTAGGTCTCGCCGCCGATGTTCGGCAGGCCGAGGCAGTTGCCGTAGAACGAGATGCCGCCGACGACGCCGTGGACGACGCGCTGCGTGTCGTCGTGGTCGATCGCGCCGAAGCGGAGCTGGTCCATCACGGCGACCGGACGTGCGCCCATCGAGATGATGTCGCGGACGATGCCGCCGACGCCGGTCGCGGCGCCCTGGTACGGCTCGACGTACGAGGGGTGGTTGTGCGACTCGACCTTGAAGGTCACCGCCCAGCCGTTGCCCACGTCGACGACACCGGCGTTCTCGCCCATGCCGACCATGAGGTTCTTCGTCATCTCCGGCGTGACCTTCTTGCCGAACTGCCGGAGGTAGTTCTTGCTCGACTTGTACGAGCAGTGCTCGGACCACATCACCGAGTACATGGCGAGCTCGCCCGAGGTGGGGCGGCGACCGAGGATCTCGCGGATCTTCGCGTACTCGTCGGCCTTGAGCCCGAGCGCCTCGTACGGCTGTTCCTTGTCGGGCGTCGCGGCGGCGTCCTGGACGGTGTCGGGCTTCGGGCGAACGTGGGTCGTCACGGTGTTGTCGTTCCCTGTCACTGGAGTCGGCGTCGGCGTCGCGGTCACTTGACCAGCGTCGACTCGATCACGGAGGTGAAGAAGGTGAGGCCGTCCGTGCCGGAGGCCATCGCCGCGCGGGTGTCGGGACCGAACCCGGCCTCCGTCGCGTGCTCGGGGTGCGGCATGAGGCCGACGACGTTGCCGCGCTCGTTCGAGACGCCCGCGATGTCGTCGATCGACCCGTTCGGGTTCACGCCGACGTAGCGGAACACGACCTGGCCGTTGTCCTCGATGCGCTTGATCTCGTCGGCGTCCGCGACGAAGCGGCCGTCGGCGTTCTTGAGCGGGATCGTGATCTCCTGCGCGGCGTCGAAGCCGGAGGTCCACGCGGTGCCGGCGTTCTCGACGCGGAGCTTCTGGTCGCGACGGATGAACTGCTGGTGCGCGTTGCGCGTGTGCGCCCCCGGCACCAGGCGGGCCTCGGCCAGCATCTGGAAGCCGTTGCAGATGCCGAGGACGGGCATGCCCTTGCCGGCGGCGTCGATGACCTCGGCCATGATCGGGGCCTTCGCCGCGATCGCACCGGCGCGGAGGTAGTCGCCGTACGAGAACCCGCCGGGGAGGATGATCGCCTCGACGCCCTGCAGGTCGTGGTTGCCGTGCCAGAGGGCGACGGGCTCGCCGCCGGCCAGTCGGACCGCGCGCTGGGCGTCGCGGTCGTCGAGTGAGCCGGGGAACGTGACGACGCCGATGCGCATCCGGGTCACGCGTCCGCGACCGTCACGGAGACGACGTCCTCGATCACGGCGTTCGAGAAGACGTCCACCGCGATCGCGCGGACCTCGTCGAGCTTGGCGTCGTCGACGGGGCCGTCGACCGCGATCTCGAAGCGCTTGCCGATGCGGACGGCGGTCAGGTCGGAGTGGCCGAGACGGGCGAGCGCGTTGCCCACCGCCTTGCCCTGGGGGTCGAGGATCTCGGCCTTCGGCATGACCTCGACGACGATGGTTGGCACGTGTTCACTCCAGCGCTTGGGTGGGTTGGGTGGGACCGCTCCAGTCTAGGGTCCGCCCACGCCGCGCCGGAACAGTTGTGGAGAAATGGTCCAAGGCGTATGTTCCAAGTCGAATAGTCGCGTTGGAACACCGGACAGGAGGCACGGATGGCGTCGCTCACACCGCTCGCGTTCGCCGCGCTCGGCCTCCTCGCCGAGGCGCCCATGCACCCCTACGAGATGTTCCAGACGATGCTGCACCGGCACGAGGACCAGAACGTCAAGGTCCGGCCGAGCACGCTCTACCACCAGATCGGTCGGCTCGTGGACCTCGGCTTCGCCGAGGCCCTCGGCACCGGGCGCGAGGGCAACCGCCCCGAGCGCACCACCTACGCGATCACCGACCACGGCCGCGCGGAACTCGAGTCCGGCCTCCGGCGGATGATCGCCGAGCCGGCTGACGAGTACCCCGAGTTCCAGCTCGCGGTCTCCCACGTCGACAACCTGACCGCCACGGACGCGGTGACCGCCCTGCGGGCACGCGCCGACGCACTGCGCGCCCAGCGCGCGGGGTACGACGAAGCCGCCACGGGCCTCCAGGCCAAGCAGCTCGCCGAGCGCTTCTGGCTCGACGTGTCGTACGTGCGTGGCATGCTCACCGCGCAGATCGAGTGGCTGACCGCCACCGCCGACCGCATCGCGGGCGGCGACATCCCGTGGGACGGCCCCGCCGTCCCCGACCACGACCACCAGAAGGACCAGGACCCCGCTCGATGACCGCAACAGCTTCAGCCGACCTCCAGCACGGGAAGAAGCCCTGGCCCGCGCTCTGGGCCCTCGTCGTCGGCTTCTTCATGATCCTCGTCGACTCGACGATCGTCTCGGTCGCGACGCCCACGATCGCGCAGGCGCTCGACGCCGACATCAACTCGGTGATCTGGGTGACCAGCGCCTACCTGCTCGCGTACGCCGTGCCACTGCTCATCACCGGGCGCCTCGGTGACCGCTTCGGTCCGAAGGTGCTGTACCAGGGCGGGCTCGTCGTCTTCACGCTCGCCAGCCTCTGGTGCGGGCTCGCCGGGTCGATCGAGGTGCTCATCGTCGCCCGCGTCGTGCAGGGCCTCGGCGCGGCGATGATGACCCCGCAGACGATGGCGGTCATCACGCGCATCTTCCCGCCGCAGAACCGCGGCGCCGCGATGGGCCTGTGGGGTGCCGTCGCCGGTGTCGCCTCGCTCGTCGGGCCGATCGTGGGCGGTCTGCTCGTCGACGGCTTCGGCTGGGAGTGGATCTTCTTCGTCAACGTCCCGGTCGGTGTCGTCGCGTTCGTCCTGGCGCAGCGCTTCGTCCCGTCGTTCGAGCGCCACGGCCACCGGTTCGACTACCTGGGCATCGTGCTGTCGGCGGTGGGCATGTTCCTGCTCGTCTTCGGCATCCAGGAGGGCGAGACCTACGACTGGGGGACCATCACCGGCCCGATCTCGGTCTGGTCGCTGATCGTCACCGGGCTCGTCGTGCTCGTCGCCTTCGTGGTCTGGCAGGGCGTGCAGAAGGGCGAGCCGCTGCTGCCCCTCGGGCTCTTCAAGGACCGCAACTTCACGCTCGCCAACATCGCGATCACCGCGGTCGGCGTCGCGATCTCCTCGTTCGCGCTGCCGATCATGCTCTGGGCGCAGGACGTGCTCCGCTTCTCGCCGACCCAGGCGGCGCTGCTGCTCGTGCCGCAGGCCGTGCTGTCCGCCGCGCTCGCGCCGCTCGTGGGCAAGAACCTCAACAAGTGGAACCCGCGGTGGGTCGGGGCCTTCGGCCTCGCCTGCTTCTCGGGCGGGCTGTTCTGGTTCGCCGGGCTGCTGACCTCCGGTGCCGGCTGGGGCTGGACGCTCCTGCCGAGCGCGCTCCTCGGGCTCGCGAACGCCTGCATGTGGGGACCGCTCTCGGTCTCCGCGACGCGCAACCTGCCGCCGGCGCTGGCCGGTGCCGGTTCGGGCGTGTACAACACCACCCGGCAGATCGGTGCCGTGCTCGGTTCGGCCGGTATCGCGGCCCTGATCGAGGCGCGCATCACGGCGGAGTTCCCGTCCGGTGCCGGCTCGAGCGCCGGTGGCGGGGCCGAGCAGCAGGTCGGGGCACTGCCCGCGTTCCTGCAGCAGCCGTTCGCCACGGCGATGGGGCAGTCGCTCGTGCTGCCGGCCGTGGTGCTCGTCGTCGCGATCGTCGCGGCGCTGTTCCTGGCGAAGCCCAAGCAGACCACGCAGTGGCAGGGGACCGGCTCGGTGGCGACGCAGCCCGGGGGTGAGCAGGGCGGCGCTGTCGATGGTGCCCCTGCTGGTGCTCCCGCTGGTGCTCCTGCTGGCGCCCCTGCTGGTGCGCACGCCGCGGCTCCGGCGCCGTCGACCCCGGTCGAGGCGCTGGCAGCGACCGACCACCACGGTCGGCACTCGGAGGCCTGACCCGCGACCCTGCTGACCCCGGCCCCGTGCCGTCCCCGTCGTGGGGCGGTGCGGGGCCGGTGTCGTTCGCGGGGGGTCCGAGCGCGGGTGGTACCGGGGGCCGCGAGCGTCATCGCCGCTGTCGTTCGACGACCGCGATGTCGTTCGACGACCGCGATGTCGTTCGGCGTCGGCGTCGGCGTCGGCGTCGGCGGGGGTGGCGACGGTGACTCGGGAGCGATGTCGCGGGGGGAGTGCGCGTCATCCCCGCTGTCGTTCGACGACCGCGATGTCGCACGCGCCTGGCCGCGCGCTGAGCGGGTGCCGGGTGGTGCCGCGAGCGTCATCGCCGCTGTCGTTCGACGACCGCGATGTCGTTCGAGCCGGCGCGGATGGCGTCGGCGGCTCGGGAGTCGTGGCCCGGGGCAGAGATGCGTCATCGCCGCTGTCGTTCGACGACCGCGATGTCGTTCGGCGTCCGCCGGGACGCGGTCGCCCGACCCTGCTCCCGCCCGGCAGCCCCCGCGGCCCCTACCCGCGGCGCTGCAGGTGCTCGCGGGTCAGGGCGTCCATCTCCTCGTCGGACAGGGCGTCGACCGAACGAGCCTCGCGGCGGTCGGTCCGCTGCCACCGGATGAAGAGCATGACCAGGACGGGGACGTCGGCGACCTCGGCGATGAACCAGAGCAGGTCACCCGCCAGGTGCTGGTCGCGCAGGGGAGTGGGGAACCAGGGCTGCCCCGCGACCTGCACGAGGGACCCGTCCAGCACGTGGTTCGAGACGCGGAGCACGATGCCCGGGACGGCGTCGAGCAGCAGCTCCACGAACGCGAGCAGGAACTCCACGGTCACGAAGGTCGAGCTCCGCAGCACACCCGGCTCGGACAGCGGCGCGAGCAGGCCGAAGCCCAGGACGGGGACGAGGACGGTGATCGCCACGGCCCACACCGACGACTCGCGGATGGTCGCGGCGAGCGGGGTGAGCAGGACGGCGAAGAGCACGAGTCCCACGACGGGCGCGACGATCGCGTTGCCCGCGACACGGACCGGCCGGGAGTGCATCACCCGGTCGGCAGCCCGTGCGAGTCGCGGGGGCCCGCCGACCCGGAGCAGGGACACCGGCGCGGCCAGGGCGGCGAAGGTCGGCACGGCGAAGAACAGCAGGGCCAGCCGGAGCGTGAACGCCCACCGGAGGGCCTGGTCGTACCGCCCCACGATCCCGAACTGCAGCACGCCGAACAGGGCGAGGGCCAGGACGAACGACAGGGTCCGCCAGGGGGACCACCGGGCACCGCGGCGTCGGGCGCCGACGAGCCACGACCCGTACGCGACGGCACCGACGAGCAGCAGCACGAGGGCCAGCGGGTCGAGCTGCCACGTGCTCCAGAACTCGGTGGGCTCGGGCGTGGGGTGCCTCCTGGCGGCGTGACGGGTGGTGCCCCGTCATCCTCCGCCCGGGAGGCCCCAGAGTGACCCGCGCCGGGGTCCCCACCGGTGAGGATCGGTTCAGATGCGCTGCACGCCGACCGCCGGCACGGTGCGCCCGAGCAGCCAGACGCCGACCGGGATCGCCACGACGCCGAGCAGTGCTGCGGCGAGCGACAGGTGGAACTGCATCACCACGAACGCCGGGCCGATCGTGCAGAGCGCCGCGACCACGAGTACGGGCCACGCGGGTCGGTCCGCACCCGGGGCCAGTCGGGCCAGCGGTCGGTCGAACCAGCGGAGGGCCCGCGCGACGCCGAGCGCTGCGGCCAGCACGACGACGAGGGCGATCGGTCGCGTCGCCCACCAGGTGCCCGAGCCCGGGTCGGGGAAGGGGACCCCGACGAGCAGGGCGATCCCGGTCAGTGCGATGTACAGCGGCAGGTGCCACAGGTAGATCGTCATGCCGTCGCGGCCGAGCACGAAGACCGCCCCCTGTGCCGCACGGGTCCGCATGAGCCGGGTCAGCGGCGCGTGCACGAGCTGCACGAGACACGCCTGTGCGATCGCGAGCAGGGCGAGCGGGAGCATCGGCGGGTTGAGGTCCTGCAGCAAGTCCGGCGCCCAGAGCCCGACCGACGTGAGCGGGACGAGCGCGACGTACCCGGCGACCGCGACCACGGCGAGGCCGACGCGCGACCGACGGGCGAACCAGCCGTCGGCCCAGAGGAAGCCGAGCTGCTGCGCGAACAGCCACACCGGCCCGAGGTTGAGGAGTCCCACCTCGGCGACCCCGGTCGCGAAGCGGAGCCCGTCGACCGCGACGGCGAGCCCGAGGAGCACGGCGAGCGTCCACCACGGCGCCCGCTCGTGCAGGCGGACCATGACGGGGACGCAGCACTGGGTGATGCCGTACGCGGCGAGGAACCACAGCGGCGAACCGATCCCGAACGCGATCTCGGCGAGCAGGTCGCCCGGTGTGCCGAGCAGCGTCGCGACGCCGAGCCCGAGCGCGAGGAAGACGAACAGGGGCACGGCGGGACGGTAGAGCCGCACGAGCCGTGTGGCGAGGAAGTCCCGGGCGCCACCGCCCCGGGCGACGGTGCTGCGCCACCCGGTGATGCTCGCGAAGCCGCCCACGACGAAGAACAGCGGCATGACCTGGCCCACCCACGTGGCCCCGACGTACCAGGACGCCTCCTGCAGGGGGCTCGTGACGGCGACCCCCTCGGGCCCGACGGCGACGCCGACCATCGTGATGTGCACCACGACGACGAGGACGACGCAGGCCGTCCTGATGAGGTCGACGACCAGGTCCCGCTGCGCGATGATCCCCCGGACGTCCCGACCGCTCGTCGCCGGTGCCGGCAGACCCTGCTTCGTGGACATGAGGGGGACGGTACCGGCCGATCGGCGACTCCCACCGCCGTCCCAGGCGATCGCGTCCGGACCGTTACACATCGCATGCCGGTGTCGGCATGCGTCGCCGAGTGGCGCGTCCGCCAGCGAATGGAGCGGGTCGCGGGCGACCGGCCGACACGCGGGTCGATTCGCTCCCCTCCGACCTCGGTCCGCTAGGGTTACGGTTGTCTTGATCGATGCAAGGAAAGCGGAGGTGTCATGAGCGAGCACGACGACGCGGGCGTCCTCCGTGGTGTGGGTCTCCGTGTGACCGCACCGCGCCTGGCGGTCCTGCGCACGGTCGGGACCATGCCGCACGCCACCGCGGACGACGTCCTCACCGCGGTGTCCGCCGAGCTCCCGACGACGAGCCACCAGGCGGTGTACGGGGTCCTCAACGCCCTGACCGGCGCGGGGCTCGTGCGACGGATCGAACCGGCGGGCAGTCCCGCGCGGTTCGAACGGCGCACCGGCGACAACCACCACCACGTCGTCTGCACCCTGTGCGGTGCGGTGCAGGACGTCGACTGCGCCGTGGGACACGCCCCGTGCCTGACGCCCTCCGAGACGCACGGCTTCGCCGTGACGACGGCCGAGGTCACCTACTGGGGCATCTGCGAGGCCTGCGCCGCAGCCGAGCGCGACGGAACCGACGAGCACGACACAGACCAGGACGACACCGACCGGCAGCAGCCGGCCCCGGCCCACCGGCAACAGCCGGCCCCGGCCGACCAGCGGCCGACGCACCCGGCCGACCACCAGCACCCCGACCGCGGCCCCGCCGCCCGACCCGACCCCGCGCCTGCCGCAGGCTGACCGCCGGACCGCACCCGGGCCTCCCGGCTGCACCGATCCGCAGGAACCGACCAGCGCGTACCCAGGCCGCACCCCGCTGCACCCGCTACCCACGGAGGCAGCGTGCGGTACTCCACAGACCAACCCGAGCACCCCTGACCGAACCAACCCTCCGAGGAGGAACCGTGTCCGACCAGAACACGCCCACCACCACCACCAACAGCGGCGCTCCCGTCTCGAGCGACCAGCACTCGATGGGTGTCGGGGCCGACGGCCCCCTCGCCCTCCACGACCACTACCTGGTCGAGAAGCTCGCGCAGTTCAACCGCGAGCGCGTCCCGGAGCGCGTCGTCCACGCCAAGGGCGGCGGTGCCTTCGGCACCTTCACCGTCACGCAGGACGTCAGCAAGTACACCCGTGCCGCGTTCCTGCAGCCGGGCCAGACCACCGAGATGCTCGCCCGCTTCTCGTCCGTCGCCGGCGAGCAGGGCTCCCCGGACACCTGGCGCGACCCCCGCGGCTTCGCGCTGAAGTTCTACACGAGCGAGGGCAACTACGACCTCGTCGGCAACAACACCCCGGTGTTCTTCATCCGCGACGGCATCAAGTTCCCCGACTTCATCCGCTCGCAGAAGCGCCTGCCGGGTTCGCACCTGCGCGACCACGACATGCAGTGGGACTTCTGGACACTGTCGCCGGAGTCGGCGCACCAGGTGACGTGGCTCATGGGCGACCGCGGTCTGCCGGCGAGCTGGCGCGAGATGGACGGCTTCGGCTCGCACACCTACCAGTGGATCAACGCCGAGGGCGAGCGCTTCTGGGTGAAGTACCACTTCCTCACGGAGCAGGGCCACAAGACCCTGACGCAGGAGGACGCCGACCGCATCGCCGGTGAGGACGCCGACTTCCACATCCGTGACCTCCACGCCGCGATCGAGCGCGAGGACTTCCCGCGCTGGACGCTCAAGGTGCAGGTCATGCCGTACGCGGACGCCGAGAGCTACCGCTTCAACCCGTTCGACCTGACGAAGGTGTGGCCGCACGCGGACTACCCGCTCATCGAGGTCGGCACGATGGAGCTCAACCGCAACCCGGAGAACTACTTCGCGCAGATCGAGCAGGCGACCTTCGCCCCGTCGAACTTCGTGCCCGGCATCGCGGCGAGCCCGGACAAGATGCTCCTCGCGCGCATCTTCAGCTACGCGGACGCCCACCGCTACCGCGTCGGCACGAACCACGCGCAGCTGCCGGTGAACGCGCCGAAGAACGAGGTGCACTCGTACTCGAAGGACGGTGCGATGCGCTTCGACTTCCAGAAGTCCGAGGTCCCGGTGTACGCGCCGAACTCGCTCGGTGGCGCGCACGCCGCCGAGGGTGCCTCGGACGAGGCGCCGGGCTGGGAGTCCGACGGCGCGCTGCAGCGCTCCGCCGCGACGCTCCACCCCGAGGACGACGACTTCGGCCAGGCGGGGACGCTCTACCGCGAGGTCCTCGACGACGCCGCCCGTGAGCGCCTGGTCGGCAACATCGCCGGGCACGTCTCGAAGGTGACGCGCGACGACCTGCGCGAGCGGGTGTTCGCCTACTGGACGAACGTGGACCCGGACCTCGGCGCGCGCGTGCGCGCGGCCGTGGCGCCGAGCGCCCCGGGCTCGAACGAGCAGCCGGAGCAGGTCGCGGTCGAGGCGTAGTCAGCCACACGACGGACGGGAGGCGCGGTGCCGGCTGGCACCGCGCCTCCCGTCCGTCGTCCCGCCGGGTCCAGAGCGGCGGCGGCTCCGTAGGACGCGGCCCCGTCCTCTGCGCGAGACCTGTTGGCCGTTGAGCAGGATCTCGCCGGGTTCGGACGCAGCCCAGTCCTCGAGCGAGACCTGTTGTCCGTTCAGGAGGATCTCGCCGGGATCGGACGCAGCCCAGTTCTCGAGCGAGACCTGCTGTCCGTTGAGCAGGATCTCGCCGGGTTCGGACGCAGCCCAGTCCTCGAGCGAGACCTGTTGTCCGTTGAGCAGGATCTCGCCGGGATCGGACGCAGCCCAGTCCTCGAGCTAGACCTGTTGGCCGTTGAGGAGGATCTCGCCGGTCGGCCAGTCCTCGAGCCGTGCGGCGACGGGGCGGATCATCCACCCGCCCTGCTCGGTCTCGGTGACACCCACCCCGTCGGCAGTGAAGGCCGAGAACGTCCCGACGGCACCCTCGACCTCGTGCCAGCCCATGTGGGCGTAGAAGGGGATGCGGTCCTCGCCGGCGCCGAGGAGCCCGAACGCGACCCGGAGCCCCTCGAGCACGGCGTGCGCGCGGTCGAGCAGTTCGCGGCCGACCCCGGTGCCCTGCAGGCCGGGCGCGACGGCGACGATGCCGGTGTCGCCGACCAGGACGTCCTCGCCGCCGACCGTGACGAACATGCGGCGGATCCCGAGGTGGGCGAGCACGACCCCGTCCGCGTCCCGGCCGACGACCCGTCGCTCGGGCTGCATGCCGGCGTAGTCCCGGCCGCCCACGTACCAGTGCGACCAGTCGGGGAACGCCTGCCCCAGCATCGCCGCGATCGCCTCGTGGTCGGGGAGCGACAGTGCGCTCTCCTCGACCACCTCCCACCGGATGTCGTCAGTCACGCGCCCATCCTGCCGGGTGCGGCTGCACGGCGCCGGGGCCACAGCCCGCTCGGCCCCGCGGTTCCCGGCCCCGTCGTCTCCCGCGTGGGCCCCTCGCGAAAGCGACAGATCGCCGCCGACAGTCGGGCGGGATCTGTCGCTTTCGCGGGAGCCTCGGGGGCTGGGC
>NZ_MCIG01000141.1 GCF_001705035.1 Curtobacterium sp. UCD-KPL2560
GCGCCGGGAACTCGACGACCTGGTCGACGCCGGGTACGAGCTCGCCGGGCCGCCGCTCGGGACCGCCCCGCGTCCCCCGACCGCACGGCCCACGGGCACCCGGACGGAGCACCGTGGCCGGCATGAACGACGACGACGTCTTCGTCACGGCCTACCCGTGCCCGATGTGCCTCGGTGCGCTCTACTACGCCCAACCCGACCGCGTCGTCTTCGCCGCCACCCGCGAGCAGGAGGGCGAGCACTACGAGGACGGCAACCGCCTGATGACCCTCGCGACGTTCTACGACGAGTACGCCAAGCCCGTCGCGGACCGGAACCTGCCCACCGAGCAGGGTTCGGTCGACGACCCGACGGCCCCGTTCCGCGCGTGGACCGCCCGCCACCCGGCCTGAGCCGGACGCGACCACCCACCGGACGGGAGGCCCGTGGCGGCGCCGCCACGGCCCTCCCGTCCGTCCCCCGGTCACCGCGAGCCGCCCTGCCGGGCGCGGGTCCGGGACGGCCTGAGGTGTCTCGCATCGACAGCCCGGCCGCGACGGACCACGCTGGAACCGTGACCCACGACCGCTTCGCCCGCTCCTTCGGATCCGCCGTCGACGCCTACGAGCGCGGCCGGCCCGGGTACCCGCCCGGCGTGGCGGCCGCGCTCGTGCCGGACGGGACCGACACGGTCGTCGACGTCGGTGCGGGCACCGGCAAGTTCACGCGCACGCTGCTCGGTCGGGCCGACCACGTCGTGGCGGTGGAACCCGACCCGGCGATGCGCGCGCGGCTCGTCGCGGAGCTGCCCGGCGTGCGCGCGCTCGACGGGACCGGCGAGGCGATCCCGCTCGACGACGGCGAGGCCGACGTCGTGACGTTCGCGCAGTCGTGGCACTGGGTCGACCCGGACCGGGGCACCGCCGATGTGGCGCGGGTGCTGCGGCCGGGCGGCGTCCTCGGACTCGTCTGGAACGCACGCGTCGAGGACCGGGGGTGGGCGGAGCGGATCGGACGGCTCGTGCCGCAGCCCGAGACGCGTCGGAGCGCGCAGGGCGCGCCGGTCGTCGGGCTGCCGTTCGGGCCGGTGGAGCACCACGAGGTCCGCTGGACGCTCGACCAGGACCGTGCGGGGTTCCTCGACGCGATCGCCTCGCGGAGTGCGGTCATCGTGCTCCCCGCGGACGAGCGGGCCGCGCTCCTCGACGCCGTCCGACGGGTGCTCGACGACGACCCGGAGACCGCCGGTCGCTCGACGATCCCGGTCGAGTACGTCACACGGGTGCACCGCGCCGTCCGGGCCTGACCGTCGGGCGATGCGTTCCGCGCCACGCATCTGGCTCTTCCCGCTCTACCTCGTTCCGGTCGTCTGGCTCTGGAAGCTGATCGTGTTCGGCTTGCTGCTCGGGTTCTCTCTGCCTCGCGGACTGATGGGGCTCGCGTCCCTCGGCGTAGAAGAACACCGCGGCGCCGGAAGCCGGTTCCAGTGGGCGTCCCGGTGGTCAACACCGCGATGAGCGGGGTGGTGGGCGTTAGGTGCCGACCACATTGCCGTAGAGGCGATCCCGGTGGCCGGTGAGCAGCGACCCATCCGCCAATTGACATCGCAGGCATCGGAGCTCTACGAGGAGCCGCAACCAAGGAGAGACCAATGACCGACAACGTGGTGCGGCGCACCAAACGCCGCTACGCGCACGAGCTCCACCCCGCCGGCGACGGACGGGAAGTCCGTCCCCTCGCCGTCGAGGTACCGCGCCTGTACGCCCGCGCTCTGGGTACAGAGGTCCTCGGCACGAGCTGGCGCGACGGCGACGAAGACGCCGTCCGCCGCAGGTCCGATCGCCTCCTGCAACTCCTCGACGCACGAAGAATCGCGTTCCTTGCAGACGCGCTCGCTTAGGGCACGACCGGTGACGCTGCCTGGAGATGGGCGGATGCACACACCCAGGACGGGACCGGAGAGCCGGTATGGAACCACGCCGAGCGCTACAGTGTGCGGCCCTGGGTGATCAAGCCGTACCCATGTGGGGCTGAGCCCGACTGGGACTGCTGCAGGTTCGGTTGACTCCTGAGAGGTAGGGGCATTGGCTCCTGCTGGAAGGATGTGCGCCATGGTGAAGGCGTATCCGGAAGAGTTCCGCCGTGACGTGATCGCGGTCGCCCGGAAGGGCGAGACGTCAGTGCGGCAGGTCGCGAAGGACTTCGGCGTCTCCGAGTCCTGCCTGGCCCGCTGGTTGCGCCTCGCGGACCGTGACGACGGCATCGGGGTCGCAGAGCCGCCGTCGCTGAAAGCGGTGGAGCAAGCCGAGCTGCGGGAGGCGCAGAAACGGATCCGGCTGC
>NZ_MCIG01000142.1 GCF_001705035.1 Curtobacterium sp. UCD-KPL2560
GTGGTCGTGGGGGCGGGGAGGCGGCGTCGGTCGCGCACCGCGAGCGCGGCCTGGGCGGCAGCGGCGACGAGCAGGGCGATCGGCAGCCAGGCGTTCCAGAGCCGGAGCTCGGCAGCGCGGGTCTGTGCGGCGGCGACGGCCGCGGCCGTGCGGTCCGCCGTCGCGGAGGGGACGGCCCACACGTCGCGTTCCAGCGTGGTCGTCCGAGCGGCCGGGAGGCCCCCACCGCGCAGCGTGAGCACGTCGCGTTCCGAGCGGGTCGCGTCCAGGACGCCCCCCGCGACGGTCGTGAGGGTCGTGCTCGCGCGGACGGTCCAGGTGGCGGCGAACGGGCCGGGGTTCGTCGACGGCGAGACGCCGACCGGGACCCGCCCGAACAGTCCGACGAGCTGGTCGAGCGTCAGGCTGGTCGGCCGGTCCGCAGACGGGACGTCCTCGGTCACCTGCCACTGGTCCGCGGTGGTGCCCGCGCGGGCGACGCGGCGGTGGGCCGACGCGGGCAGGGTGAGCCGCGCCTCCCGGCCGCTCCCGGCCACGCGGAGGACCGCCGCCGCACCGTCGACGGACGCCGTGACCGACGTGGCGTCGCCGGTGACGGCGACCGTGCGCGGCACGTCGGGTCCGGTCCCGGACGGGACGGCGACCGCGAGCACGACGGCGGCCGCGGCGAAGGAGGCGGCGAGGACCGCTCGGAGCCGCGGGACGCGAGCGGGCGCGGGGCGCCATGCCCGCGGCCACAGCGAGATCGCGAGGACCGGGACGACGTAGAGGACCCAGCCGAGCACCTCGATCACCCGCGGGTCCGCGGGGATGCCGAGCACGCCCGTGACGAGGGCGCCGCGGAGCGAACC
Source organism: Curtobacterium sp. UCD-KPL2560 (assembly GCF_001705035.1). Taxonomy (GTDB): domain Bacteria; phylum Actinomycetota; class Actinomycetes; order Actinomycetales; family Microbacteriaceae; genus Curtobacterium. Next base: position 852 of record NZ_MCIG01000142.1, read on the forward strand.
GTTCGGCGCGAGCCACCCGAGGTCGACCGTGCGCTGCTGGCCGATCACGATCCACCCGGCCTCGTGCGCGTGCCGGATCGCGGTGAGCACGAGGCCGCCCGCGACGAAGACGAGGAAGACGCCCGTGCCGGTGAAGAAGCGGCGGAGGTCGAGCCGGACGCCGCCCGTGTAGATGCCGTAGCCGACCAGGACCGCGACGGCGATGCCGATGACGGCGCCGAGGGCCGCCGTGCCGGTGTCCGCGGACGCCTGGAACGTGGCGAGCAGGAACACCGAGGTCTCGAAGCCCTCCTTGAGGACGGCCAGGAACGCCATGCCGGCGAGTGCCCAGGCGGTGCCGCGGCCGAGGGCGGCGGTCGCGCTCGCCTCGAGGTCCTGCGACAGGGTGCGGGCGTGCGTCCGCATCCACACGATCATGCCGGTGACGAAGACCACGGCGACGACGCCGATCACGGTCTCCATGCCCTCCTGCTGGGCCTGGGGCAGCGCCTGCTCGACGGCCTGGAGGCCGAAGCCCACGGCGATGCTCAGCGCGACGGCGAGGCCGACCCCGGCCCACATCGGGGCGAGCGGCGCGCGGTTGCGACGCAGGAACGCGGCGATGATGCCGACGATGAGCGTCGCTTCGAGGCCTTCGCGGAGGCCGATGACGAGTGTGGCGATCATGGCGTAGGTGAGGCTAACCTAACCGCACCGCGATCCGCCACCTGCGGCCCGTGGGGTTTGATTGTTCTCATGAACCTGCTCACCCCCGAGGGCCTGGCGTCGGTGACGAACGTCCTCGACCTCGCGGGCGTGTTCGCGTCCGCGCTGCTCGGTGGATCGCTCGCCCGCACCATGGACTTCGACCTGTTCGGGTTCCTCGTCGTCGGCTTCGTCTCCGGCCTCGGCGGCGGCATGCTCCGCGACACCCTGCTGCAGAACGGTCCCCCGGTCGCGCTCGTCGACCCGCTGTACGTGCCGGTCGCGATCGTCGGCGCGCTCATCGCGTTCCTCGTGTCCTTCTCCGAGCTCACGTGGGACCGCCTGTTCACCGTGCTCGACGCCGCGGTCATCGGCTTCTGGGCGGTCGTCGGCGTGCAGCGCACCTTCGACGCCGGGCTCGAGTGGCCGGCCGCGATCATCATGGGGACGATCACCGCGGTCGGCGGCGGAGCGATGCGCGACATGCTCCTCCGCCGTGTGCCGGCGGTGTTCGGCGGGAACGCGCTGTACGCGACCGTCGCCGTCGCCGCGTCGGCCGTGATGGTCGTCGCGTCGCACCTCGGCTCCCCCACGATCGGGATCATCGCCGCGATCGTGCTGTCCCTGGGGCTGCGCTACGGCGCGGTCCGCCGGGGCTGGGGGCTGCCGAACGGCCGCGACTGGCAGCCGAAGTCCACGCTCGAACCGCTCAACGTCTTCGGCGCGCGGCAGCGGCACGTCGGCCCGAACGCGCTCCCGGTGAACCGCAC
>NZ_MCIG01000143.1 GCF_001705035.1 Curtobacterium sp. UCD-KPL2560
GGCTGGTTGGGCGGAGGTGGGCCGCGGGGTGGTGGTGACCGTCGACAACGCCCGCGCGTTGACGGTGAGGAGCGCCGCCGCGACGTGCTTGCAGTCGCCCCCGAGCGGACACGTGCACGTGCTGCGCACGGGGCGGACGAAGTCGCCGCGGGCGAGCGTCGTCTCCACACGCAGCTCGTACGGGTCGTCGGCGGAACCGGACACGCTCGCCGTGATGGTGCCGGAGTCCTCGTGCCAGGTGGCGTCCTCGACCAGGCCCGCACGGACGACGTCGCGGGCGCGACCGAAGGTCTGCGGTCCGACGAAGCGGATGACGTCGACGGCGTCGATCATCGGGGCGGCTGGCACGGGACCATCGTGCCAGCCGCCACCGACCAGCAGGATCCTGTCCACACCTTCCCGTTCTGGGGGGCGTCGTCCACAGGGGAACCGGGGCAGGATCAGAGGTGGTCGCGATCGCGGTCGGTCGGGACCGGAGGGATGGACGTTGCTGCACTCGCTGGTCTACATGAGCTCCGCGACCGAGCCCTTCGACGACGACGCGCTCGACGCCGTCCTCGAGCAGGCCCGCGCACGGAACACCGCCGACGGCCTGACCGGGCTGCTCGTGCACCGCGGCGGTCGCTTCATGCAGCTGCTCGAGGGGCCGCACGACGCCGTCGTGGCCACCTACGCGCGCATCGTCGGCGACGAACGGCACGACGACGTCCGGCTGCTGGTCGAGGAGTCGATCCACACCCGGCGGTTCCCGGACTGGTCGATGGCGTACGACCGCGAGGCCGACGGCAACGGCCTGCCCGAGGGGTTCAGCACGTTCCTCGAGGACGGCGACCGCAGTGCCGACGGGAGCCGGCCGCGCGAGCTGCTGCGCTGGTTCCGCAACCACCCGATGGCCGACCCGACGGCGGCGAAGGGCAAGCACCGGCGCGAGGGGTGATGGCCGGCGGGGTCGCGATCCGCTCGTCGGGATCACGCCGCCTCCGGGCGGGCGATACTGGAGTCGTGACGACACTCCGAGGCACGATCCGCTCCACCGAGGTCCGCGACTCCGAGGGCTTCGCCGACTCCGTGGTGACCGCGAAGGAGACCGCGATCGCTTCGCTCGACATCGACGGGTACGCGCTGACCCAGGCGAACGCCGTCGAGAGCAAGGCCACGGGGGAGACGACGATCCGCGCGACCGCCCGCTCGACCGCGACGCGTGAGCACGAGGCGTCGGGGCCGGACTACGCGTCGGCGCTCGCCGCCTTCCGCGACTCCGTGCCCGAGGGGTGGCAGGCGCAGCACGTCTGGGTCGTCGAGGACTGAGCCGGGGACGCGGACGTCCGGGGCGTCGGGGCGGACCCGGGGCGAGGATGTCCGGGTCGTCGAGGACCGACGCGGTGCGGGGACGTCCACTTGCCGCGGATGTGACCGCCGCCGCGCGGTGATCGCAGCCGTTATCCGTTCTCCCAGGTGGAGACCCATGAACGTGACCTACGGTTCTCGACAAGCGCACGTGCGTGAACTCTCCGGACCGGTCGAAGGACCGCTCACCACAGAAGGTCGGTCCACGATGACGACCACGCCCCTCGCTCCCGGCTTCACCCGCACCCGTCCGGGGAACGGCAGCCGGAACGGCACCTCCACCTACTCCTCCCTGCTCGCCCAGGTGAAGGAGAACGGCCTGCTCCGACGGCGCACCGGGTTCTACTGGTCCCTGTTCGGCAGCCTCGTCGCCGGTCTCGCGCTCGCCTGGGTGGCGTTCGCGTTGTTGGGTGACTCGTGGTTCCAGTTGATCGTGGCGGGTGCGTTGGGTGTGGTGTTCACGCAGTTCGCGTTCCTGTCGCACGAGGCCGCGCACCGGCAGGTGTTCGACTCGCAGAAGTGGAACGACCACGCCGGCCGGTGGATCGGCACGTTCCTGGTCGGGTTGTCGTACTCGTGGTGGATGAACAAGCACACCCGGCACCACGGGAACCCGAACACGGTCGGCAAGGACCCCGACATCGCGCCCGACGGGATCCGGTTCCTGCCCGAGGACGCCGCCGCTGCCCGCGGTCCGCTGATGCGCACGTTCCTGCGGTTCCAGGGGTGGTTGTTCTTCCCGCTGCTGACCCTCGAGGGCATCAACCTGCACCGGCACGCGGTCGTGTCGGTGGTGCGTGGTGCCGGGGGTCGTCCGGACACGAAGGGCCGGGTGCTGGAGGGGGTGCTGCTGGCGGCGCGGTTCGCGATCTACCTGACGGTGGTGTTCTGGTTCCTGCCGTTCGGGATGGCGTG
>NZ_MCIG01000144.1 GCF_001705035.1 Curtobacterium sp. UCD-KPL2560
GACCGGTACTAATAAGCCGAAGACTTGACAACACAATTATTTCCCYACCCTTGTGGTGGGGGCTCGCGTCCACTTTGTGGTTCCCGACAGACGATCGGGAATCAAACTGAATACTTCAGCTGRACCAGCATGAAGGAACAGTGTTTGATCCGTTTCGGGTCGACAGTGTTCCGGTGGTCATAGCGAGAGGGAAACGCCCGGTCACATTCCGAACCCGGAAGCTAAGCCTCTCAGCGCCGATGGTACTGCAAGGGGGACCTTGTGGGAGAGTAGGACGCCGCCGGACTCATCTTCACGTACGACCAGGGAACCCCTGACCATTCATGGTCAGGGGTTTTCTGCGTTCCCGGGGACCCCGGACTGTGACGGTCGGGCGTCTTCTGCGTACCCGGGATACCTCTGGCCATGACGGCCAGGGATCTTCTGCGTTTCGAGGGCTTTCATGCGTCGCACCCGCACCCGCACCCGTACCCGTACCCGCACCTGCGATGGCACGGGTGTCGGCACCTGCACCTGCGCCTGGCCTTGCGCGCCGGCCGTGTGCGCCTCCGCCTGCTGAGGTGTCGCGCCTGTCGGGGACGTTCCGGTCGGTCAACCTGCCCTGCCCCCGCCCACGCCCCGAGCACTGCAGGGCGCCACCCTTCACGGGGCGCGGCCGGAGTCGGCCGGCGGCTCGTAGATCGGATCTCGATCAGGACCCGCCGCTCGAGAAGCCAGGGAACGACGCCCGATCGCGACATTCCCTCGTCGGGTGCGACGGAGATCGGGCAGGTACACGTCAGAACCGTTGCGGGCCGGCGCTCGAGGATGGGCGGGCGGGGAAAGGTCGCGGCGTCCGTCGTGGCGGTGTGTGCGTTGCAACCGATGAACGGTTAGGACCCGTCGCTGCGGCGTTCGGACGCTGGAGCCGATCCTCGCGACGGGGCCGGGTTCCAGCTCTGCACCGATGCACCGTGACGAGGGACGCGCACCGAGCGTTCACGTCGCCCGTACATCGACTCGGCGGCGTGGAGCGTCGGCCGGTCGAGAAGCTCGGGCCGGCTTCGGCCGCCGGAGGAGTCGGGACCGGCAAGTCGCCCAGCGCAGCTTGTGGCTGCGCTCTCTCGCGGGTGTTCCGGCGATGGGGTCACGACGGGTCAGCTGTGCCGAGGTACGGGCGGTCGGGACGGTGTTCGTCGCCGCGGCAACATCTTCCGCCTGTTCGGCCACAGGTCGAGGCCAGCTGCCTTCGAGCTGATCGCGGTGGTTCCCCTCGAGGCCGCCGGCGCTTGCATACGAGGCCGGCGGGGAGCACCATCGCCGTGAGCCGTGAGCCGTGAGCCGTGAGCCGTGAGCCGTGAGCCGTGAGCCGTGAGCCGTGAGCCGTGAGCCGGGCGGTGGGCCACAGGGCAACAGAAGGTCATCCGCAGTCACGCCCGGCTTGCTCGTAGAACGCGACACGCCCGGGAGTAGGCGTGGTTGGCGGTGCTGCTCAGTCCCGCGTAAGGTTGTACCTCGTTGCCGCTGAGGCGGAGAACGGAACGGCCGGGACGGTCGCCAGGTCATCGACTTGGAGATCTTGTCCGCCACGGTTCTTCCCCGGGCAACGAACCAGCTCCTTCGTGAAGCGCCCTGATGGGTGTGGAGCGGTGGGTGCGTCTGGTCCTTGAGAACTCAACAGCGTGCACATTGTCAATGCCAATTTATTGACCCCGTGCCTGGCTGGCCTTTTGGTTGGTCGGGTCGGAGACAATTCCTTTTGGATTGAAGATTGTCCAGTGGACAGTCAACAGTCAGTTTCAACTCGCTGACACTTCGGTGTTGGTTGTAATTTTTTACGGAGAGTTTGATCCTGGCTCAGGACGAACGCTGGCGGCGTGCTTAACACATGCAAGTCGAACGATGATCAGGAGCTTGCTTCTGTGATTAGTGGCGAACGGGTGAGTAACACGTGAGTAACCTGCCCCTGACTCTGGGATAAGCGTTGGAAACGACGTCTAATACTGGATAGGACTACTGGCCGCATGGTCTGGTGGTGGAAAGATTTTTTGGTTGGGGATGGACTCGCGGCCTATCAGCTTGTTGGTGAGGTAATGGCTCACCAAGGCGACGACGGGTAGCCGGCCTGA
>NZ_MCIG01000145.1 GCF_001705035.1 Curtobacterium sp. UCD-KPL2560
GGAGCCGGGCCGTTCGCCGGGTGCTGCAGTGCGCTTGTTCAGTGTCCCCGCGCACCGTGACCGCTCGGGGCGGTCCCGGTGACGGAGTGCTTCGAGAGCTGGGGAGCTCAGGCCGCCTGGAGGACGAACTGCACGTCGAGGTTGATGGTCACGTCGTTGCCGAGCGTGAAGCCACCGGCCTCGAGTGCGGCGTTCCAGTTCACGCCGAACTCGGTGCGGTCGATCTTGGTCGTCGCCTCGGCGCCGAGCTTGACCTGGCCGTAGCCGTCGGTGGTGACGCCGCCGAACTCGGTCTTCAGGGTGACGTCCTTGGTGACGCCGCGGAGGGAGAGCTTGCCGTCGATGAGCATGTGATCGCCGTCCTCGCGGATGCCGGTCGACACGAAGGTCATCTGCGGGTGCTCCTCGGTCAGGAAGAAGTCACCAGTGGCGAGGTGCTGGTCGCGCTGCGCCTGGTTGGTGTTGATGCTGGCGACGTCGATCGAGGCCTCGAGCTTGGTGTCGAGCGGGTTCTCGGCGGTCACGAGCGTCGCGTCGAAGCGCTCGAACGAGCCCTTGACCTTGCTGATGGCGAGGTGCCGGACCGAGAAGGTGACCTCGGAGTGCGTCGGGTCGATCTTCCAGGTGCCGGTCTGGTAGCCGGGGATGGCGGAGGCGGTGAGCGTCATGGTGACTCCTTCTGAAGCGTTGGTCTGCGGTTCCCGAGCGACGCAGTAGTTTCATGCGCCTGCATCGAACCCGATGGTAGCCCATTCTGCACCTGATTGGTTGAAGCGTCAACCAACGTTCATCTCGCGGACGTGAGCCGACCCCGTCGACGCGTGTCGTGCCTCCCGGCCGTTCCTGCGTTGAGGAGTCGACGGATGCGGCTCGCGAACTCGTCGGCGAGGGGGCCGACGTCGTCGGCCGTCGCTCGCACCAGCCACCAGTCGACGTCCTTCAACCGCTCGCCCCGCGTCAGGTCCTTCCGGAACGCCCGTGCGTCGGTCCGGTGGAGATCGCTCTCGTACTCGATCGCGATCCGTGCCCCGGGGTAGGCCAGGTCGACGCAGGCGACCCATCTGCCCTGCGCGACGACGTCGTGGTTCAGCTCGGGTTCGGGCAGGCCTCGACGGATGAGCGTGAGACGCAACCTGGTCTCGCCCGGGCTCCTCGAACCGGGCCGCACCAAGGACAGGGCTGCCCGTGCGCGGCGGAGGCCTCGCGATCCTCGGTGGCGTCGCGCAGCACGGACGAGTTCGTCGATCGTGCACCAGTTGAGCCACCCGACGATGGCGTCGCCGGCGACGACCAGTTCGTCGACGGTGAGGGAGCGGGCGAGCATCACGAACGTGTCGGCGGGATGGACGACGGCAGCGGTCCCCGAGAAGACGACGCGGGCGCGGCTGGTGCGTGCACGGTGGCCGACCGTGCCGCGGACGCGGAGTGCCTGGTCCTTCCCGATCGTGGTGACGTGGATGCGGGGGTCGTCTTCGAGCCGTCGGGGGAGCGGTATCCCGAGCATCCGCGCGGCGGTCGTGTGACTGAACGCCTGGTCGGGGCGGAGACGCGGGGCGACCGAGCGAGCGAGGTCCTCGTGCGTGCGGGGAGTCGTCCATGTGCGCGTCCCGTGGAACGGATGGACGAGTCGGCGGGAGCGGAGCGTCGATGCCGGGACGCCGCGCTGGATCGCTTCGCGGACGCGGAAGGGGCGGTTGCGGAGGGCTGTCGGGAACCGGGCGGTGAACTCCATGGCGGCAGCGTGGCAGTGCGAGACCGGTGTGACGTGGGGTTCGCTGGCGGCGGTGGAGAGTCGCAGCGGGGGTGACGTTGTGGAGGAATCGGCAGGGGTTGGGTGCGCCTTGCGTCGATGGTCCGGCGGCGGTGGTGGCGGTGTGGGTGCGGCGGGCGGCGGTGTGGGTG
>NZ_MCIG01000146.1 GCF_001705035.1 Curtobacterium sp. UCD-KPL2560
ACCCGATCCGGTCGGTCGCCACGCCGGCCGTGCCGTGGGACGCCGACTCGAGGCCGGAGGCGGGACGCCGACTCGAGGCCGGAGGCGATGCGGAGCAGGGTCGACTTGCCGCAGCCGGAGGGACCGACGACGGACACCCTGCTCGACTTCCGCGACGTCGAGATGACCTTCCCGAACGGCACGGTCGCGCTGCAGGGCGTCGACCTGACCGTCGACCGCGGCCAGTTCGTGTCCGTCGTCGGTCCCTCCGGCTGCGGCAAGTCGACCCTGCTCCGCATCGCCTCCGGCCTCGAGTCGGCGTCCCACGGCACGGCCGGCGTGGCGACCGACCGGATCGGGTACGTGTTCCAGGACGCCACGCTCCTGCCGTGGCGCTCGGTGCAGGGCAACGTCGAGCTGCTCGCCGAGCTCGGACACGTGCCGAGGGCCGAGCGGGCCGCGAAGGCCGCCCGGGCCATCGACCTCGTCGGACTGAACGGCTTCGAGTCGAACCTGCCGAAGCAGCTGTCGGGCGGCATGCGGATGCGCGTCTCGCTCGCCCGGTCGCTCACGCTCGACCCGGAGCTGTTCCTGTTCGACGAACCGTTCGGCGCCCTCGACGAGATCACCCGCGAGCGCCTCAACGACGAACTCCTCCGGCTGTTCGTGGAGCAGCGGTTCGCCGGCCTGTTCATCACCCACTCGGTCTCCGAGGCGGTCTACCTGTCCACCGAGGTCATCGTGATGTCCGGTCGTCCCGGCAGCATCGTCGGCCGGTTCGACGTCCCGTTCCCGATGCCCCGCGACCCCGACATCCGCTTCACCCCCGAGTTCGCCGAACTGGTCGGCGAGGTCTCGCACGCGCTCCGGGAAGGACACCGCTGATGGTCACCCTGCAGGAGGTCTCCGAGGCCCGCGCCGTCCGCGCGGCAGCCCGGCGCGGCGCCGCTCGCCCGCGTCGCACCGCCACGTGGTGGCCGCCGCTCGTCGTCCTCGCCGTGCTCGTCGGCATCTGGTACGCGGCTGCGGCCTACTACGACCACGTCCGGGGACTGGCGTTCCTGGTGCCGTACCCGCACCTCGTGGCGAAGGCGATCGTCGCGCCGACGATGCCGGACGGGTCGCCGTCGACGTTCGGCTCCGACCTGTGGTCCGCCCTCGGCCGCACCACCGTGGTGTCGCTCGTCGGGCTCGGCGTCGCGATCGTGATCGGCGTCGCCTGGGCGATGGCGATGGCGCAGGCGAAGTGGCTCGAGCGCTCGCTCTACCCGTACGCCGTGGTGCTGCAGTGCGTGCCGATCCTGGCGCTCGTCCCGCTCATCGGCGCCCTGTTCGGCTACGAGTTCGCCAGCCGGGTCATCGTCACCGTGATGATCGCCCTGTTCCCGATGGTGTCGAACACGCTGTTCGGCCTGCAGTCCGCCGACCGGGCCCAGCGGGAGCTGTTCCGCCTGCAGCAGGCCGGCCGGTTCGCCCAGCTCGTGAAGCTGCAGGTCCCGGCCGCCCTGCCGTCGATCTTCGTCGGTCTGCGCACCTCCGCCGGTCTGAGCGTCATCGGCGCGATCGTCGGCGACCAGTTCTTCCAGCGCGGCAACCCCGGCCTCGGCGTCCTCATCCAGGTCACCGCCTCGCGGCTGATGGGCCCGGAGCTCTACGCGACCATCATCATCGCCTCGCTCTACGGCGTCGCCGTCTTCCTCGTGTTCGGACTGGTCGGACCGGCGGAGGTGGATGACGCTCAGACCGGCGGAGGTGCGCAGACCGACGAAGATCGACGGCAGGGCGGCCGGGACCTGCAGCTTCACGAGCTGGGCGAACCGGCCGGCCTGCTGCAGGCGGAACAGCTCCCGCT
>NZ_MCIG01000147.1 GCF_001705035.1 Curtobacterium sp. UCD-KPL2560
GTCTTCGTTCCGTTCGGGGTCTGTTCCGTGCGCTGCACGATCCGGTTCGACGCGTCCCGCACGTACGACACCTTCGACCCGTCCGTCAGAGCGGTCTGGACGTGCCGGTCCTGCCCGTCGTAGACGAGGGTCTCGTCCGCCAGCGTGGTGGTGTTCCCATGCGCGTCGTAGACCAGCTGCGCACCGGTCAGGGACTGGTTCACCGGCGTCGCTCCCGTGACCGGGTTCGTCACCGTGGTCCCGATGAGCCGGTCCGCTGCGTCGAAGCAGGACGCAACCTGCGTCGCCGCACCCGCCGGGTTACCCGAGGCGTCGAGGAGCTGGTCCGACGAAGCCGTCCGGTTCCCGTTCTTCCCAGCCGCAGCGACCGCACCCGACTGGGTGCACGTGCTGGCACCGAAGCCGTAGGTCAACCGGTGCCGCGGGATCGACGCGGCCACGAGCCTCCCGGCCGTGTCGTAGGAGGCGGGCGTGGCCGTTGTGATGGTGCTTGCGGCCGGGGCGAATGAGCGAGCGCCCCGAACGGCCGGTCCTGAATAGCCAGGCGAACGTCACCGCCGGTGATTCGGCTCTTCACGCTTGACACGTTCCGGTAGACCCGCCCACTTCCGAATGATGGCCGCATTGCGCTCAGCAGTCTTCCTCGACGAGATAGTAGCCGGGAGTCGAAGCTCACGCCCAGCATGTCGAACGACCAGCATTCGACAAAATTGCCAAAGCGGGTCAATGCCGCTTTCGGCACTTCGATTGATCAATCCGCTATAAGGCAATAGATCGACGCCATGGATTGCATGCCTGGCGATCCGATAGTTCCTATACCAGGAGTGTACGATCATCTCGTCCCCGCGCAGTTCAATCCCCATCATTGAAGCACGCCCTGTGAAGAGCATGAAGGGTACATAGAACAAGATTTGCCCAAATCCAGGGCTGTAGGCGGCTGACGCGACCGTGAACACCAGCGGCAGTGGAAGCGTGATGGTGATTGATGCCACGACAGCCCCTAGCCTGCTTCCCCTTATTCGTCTAATGATCATCTCCAATACTTCCAAACGGCACGCTTGCTCCAAGCGCTCCCATCCGCGTGGGACCCGACCGCCTTCTGTGCCACATTCGACACTGCGTTAGCTCGGAAATTGGCCCGCCGGCGCTGAGTGGACGCCCACTTTCGAGTCACAGTGCGCCCCGCTTTGAACACGCGATCAACGTGACTGCGACTCATTACCCTTTCCGCTGCAACCAGGCCCTTTGACGCATATGAACCGCCGATCATGCCCACCGCTGAAACCGCAGCCATACCGACCCTCCCTTGAACCAGATAGGCTGCCGTCTGAATTCCTCCACAAACCATGGAGACGACCCCCGGAACCAGTCCGCATGCAAAGAACACGGCACTCATGACCGAATTGTCAGTGAGGAACTTTGAGAAGCTGCGCGGCCGAGCTCGCGTCGGTCCACTGCTGGACCTGTCCGGTCACGTCGAACGACGCCGTTCCGGTGTACCCGGCCGTGAAGTTCGTGCGGGATGCGTTACGGACGCCGCAGTTCCACGCGTAGGCCGAGGCCCACCCGGCGACCGACGTGGTCGCGGTCGCGGTCCCGGAGTTGGCCTGTGTCTCCGTCAGCTGTGCGGAGAGGATCTGCTTGCCGTAGAGCTGCTCGTACGGGAACTTCAACACGGTCCGCCAAACGCTCGGTGCGTTGTTGATCCGCGAGTTGCCGATGTTCGCGTA
>NZ_MCIG01000148.1 GCF_001705035.1 Curtobacterium sp. UCD-KPL2560
CGGCCGAGCTCGCGTCGGTCCACTGCTGGACCTGTCCGGTCACGTCGAACGACGCCGTTCCGGTGTACCCGGCCGTGAAGTTCGTGCGGGATGCGTTACGGACGCCGCAGTTCCACGCGTAGGCCGAGGCCCACCCGGCGACCGACGTGGTCGCGGTCGCGGTCCCGGAGTTGGCCTGTGTCTCCGTCAGCTGTGCGGAGAGGATCTGCTTGCCGTAGAGCTGCTCGTACGGGAACTTCAACACGGTCCGCCAAACGCTCGGTGCGTTGTTGATCCGCGAGTTGCCGATGTTCGCGTACGACGCCGTCGCAGCCACGCTCTGACCGCTGTTCGTCGACATGTACGACTGCAGCGCCGACGGACCGTTCCAGATCGACGGGTCCAACGACACCGGGTACACCCGGGCATCGTCGCGGAGCCACTCGGCGTCGGGAGTCAGGGTGATCCGCCAGTCGTCCCCGGACAGGTGGTCGATGCTCACCGGGATCGTCGCGACGGCGTTGTCGGACTTGCCCGAGACACCGGACGAGTCCGTCATCAGCGGCGTCGGCGTCGAGAACACGGTCTTGCCGTCGTCGTCGACGAATTTGATCGATCCGACCGGGCCGTCCTCCACCGACAGGCCCGGAGCGTGCACCTTCCAGCTGTAGGACGGCTTCGTGGTCTTCGGAGCGCGCTCGAGGATCAGCGCCTCCTTCACTCCGCCGGCATCGACCTGGTACGACATGTCGGTCCCGGGCAGCACGTCGTCGTAGGCAACACCGTGCGATGCCTTGGCGTCCGGCTGGTCCGATGCGGCGAGCTGGCTCTTCGTCGGCGCGTGCGCGTCGGCGTCCCGTTCGCCCTCGAGCTCGAACGACACCCGGTCCCCCGTGGACGACGACGTGACCGTGTAGTCCGGACCGTCCTCCCCGGTCGACGCGGCGAACTCCGGCTGCAACGGGTGGTCATCGACTGCGAAGCCACCGCCGTCGGTCTCCTCGACCTTCGTCGAGATCGGCACCCAGTCCCCGGAGCCGTCCTTCACGTTCAGCGGCACGCGTGACATCTGCGTCACCTTGGTGCCGTTCGGGTTGGTCCACGTGTTCTGGTACGTCGACCGGGACGTCAGCTCGGCGCCCTTCGCGATCCCCGTGGCCGAGGCCCCTGCCGCAGGGTCCTTGCTGGCGGGAGCCTGGTCGTCCGGGTCTCCGGTCTTCATCGCCTTCGTCAGCAACGATCCGGGCGCCTGCAGACCGTTCGCAGCCAGTGACGAGCCCGCGTGGAGGTCGTCACCCTGCGACGACGGCAGCGCCGGCAGATCCGTCGGCGACGTCGCCGTGACCGGATCGGCATGCGCCGGCACGCCCACCAGCAGCCCAGCGACCAAGGCACTCGACGTGATGACCCCAGCGAGCACACCGGCTCGCGAAGAACGCCCCGACATGGGACTCCCCTACTACTGCAACGGGACGAACCCGAGAACGCTCCGCCCTCCCCTGGAGAGCACGGGCCTGAGCGTAGGGAAAGCGGGTCACAGGAAATTCTTCGCCCGTGGCCCCCGTTCGGGGCC
>NZ_MCIG01000149.1 GCF_001705035.1 Curtobacterium sp. UCD-KPL2560
ACCCCACCCCCACCCTGCCGATGGCGAAGGCGCTCAACGCCGGGCTCGCCGCCGCGCTCGAGGCGGACGACAAGGTCCTGCTCATGGGCGAGGACATCGGCCAGCTGGGCGGCGTCTTCCGCATCACCGAGGGCCTGCAGGAGCGCTTCGGCGCCGAGCGCGTCCGGGACACCCCGCTCGCCGAGGCCGGCATCATCGGCACCGCGATCGGCCTCGCGCTGCGCGGCTACCGCCCCGTCGTCGAGATCCAGTTCGACGGCTTCGTGTGGCCCGGCTTCGACCAGATCACCTCGCAGCTCGCCAAGATGCAGAACCGTCTGCCGGCGCACATGTCGCTGCCGGTCGTCATCCGCATCCCCTACGGCGGCCACATCGGTGCCGTCGAGCACCACCAGGAGTCCCCGGAGGCGTACTTCGCGCACACCCCGGGCCTCCGCGTGGTCAGCCCGAGCACGCCGAACGACGCGTACTGGATGATCCAGGAGGCGATCGCGTCGAAGGACCCGGTCATCTTCCTCGAGCCGAAGTCGCGCTACTGGCCCAAGGGCGAGGTCGACCTCGTCGGCGGCCACGTCCCGATGCACACCACGCGCGTCGCCCGCACCGGCACCGAGGTCACGCTCGTCGGCCACGGTGCGATGGTCGCGACCCTCATGCAGGCGGCCGAGCTCGCCGAGACCGAGGGCACCAGCTGCGAGGTCATCGACCTCCGCTCGATCTCGCCGATCGACTGGGAGCCGCTGTTCGCCTCGGTGCGCAAGACCGGTCGACTCGTCATCGCGCAGGAGGCCTCGGGCTTCGTGAGCGTCGGCAGCGAGATCGCCGCGACGGTCGCCGAGCAGTGCTACTACACGCTGCAGGCACCGCCGCTCCGGGTCTCCGGGTTCGACGTGCCGTTCCCGGTGTCGAAGCTGGAGCACCTGCACCTGCCGGACGCCGACCGGGTCCTCGAGGCCGTCGACCGCGCACTCGCGTACTGACCGATCCGACACTGGACGCTGAAGGAGCCGAAGTGGCCGTCGCCGAATTCCCCCTGCCCGACGTGGGCGAAGGCCTGACCGAGGCCGAGATCGTGCAGTGGCGCGTCGCGATCGGGGACGAGATCGCCGTGGACCAGGTCCTCGTCGAGATCGAGACCGCGAAGTCCCTCGTCGAGCTGCCGTCGCCGTTCGCCGGCACCGTCACGGGGCTGCTCGTCTCCGAGGGCGACACGGTCGAGGTCGGCAAGCCGATCATCCGGGTCGAGTCCGACGCGTCGGTCGCCTCGGGCGCGCCCACCGGCACCCCGACGGGAGGCGCGGCCCCCGTCGGCGACGCCGCTCCGGCATCGCCCGTGGTCGCCGCCGCCCCAGCTCCCGCACCGGCCGCACCGGCCCCGGTCGCCCAGGCCCCGGTCGCGCAGACCC